>JBFILX010000175.1:0-5117 GCA_041612035.1 Gemmatimonadales bacterium
ACGTGGTCCCGGGTGAGCAGCTCCGGCGGCCGGCGGGCGTCCTTGTCGCCGGTGACGTAGCGCCAGCCCTCCTCCGCGGTGTCGGCGGTCTGGGCCCGGTAGGCCGGCGGGATGTCGTCGAACATGAAGCGGCGACCCTCGCGGTTCAGCAGGATCCCGCCCTCGCCCCGCACCCCTTCGGTCACCAGGATCCCACGGACACTCGGCGGCCACACCATCCCGGTCGGGTGGAACTGGATGAACTCCATGTCCTGCAGCGCCGCCCCCGCGTGATACGCCAGGGCGTGGCCGTCGCCGGTGTACTCCCAGCTGTTGCTGGTCACCGCATAGGCCCGCCCGATCCCGCCGGTGGCCAGCACGATGGCCCGGGCCCGGAAGAGCTTGAACCGGCCGCGCTCCCGCTCGTAGCCCAGCGCGGCGCAGATCCGCCCGCCCTGGGTGAAGAGCCGGACCACGGTCACCTCCATGTGCACGTCGATCCCCTGGTGCACCCCGTGGTCCTGCAGGGTCCGGATCATCTCCAGCCCGGTCCGGTCGCCCACGTGCGCCAGTCGGGGATAGCGGTGGCCGCCGAAGTTGCGCTGCAGGATGCGGCCGTCGTCGGTCCGGTCGAACAGCGCCCCCCAGGCCTCCAGTTCGCGCACCCGGACCGGGGCCTCCCGCGCGTGCAGCTCCGCCATGCGCCAGTTGTTGACGTACTGGCCGCCCCGCAGGGTGTCGGTGACGTGGACCTCCCAGCTGTCGCGGTCGTCCACGTTGGCCAGCGCGGCCGCCACGCCTCCCTCCGCCATCACGGTGTGGGCCTTCCCCAGGAGCGACTTGCAGACCAGCCCGACGCTCACGCCGCGCGCCGCGGCGGCGATCGCCGCGCGGAGGCCCGCCCCGCCGGCGCCGATCACCAGCACGTCGTGGTCGTGGGTCTCCCACTGCATCAGAGCAGCCTCAGGTCGGTCCAGACGCCCATCGAACAGAGCCGCACGTACAGGTCGGCGAAGGCCACCATGAGGAGGCTCGCCCAGGCCCATTTGTTGTGGGCCTGGTTCAGGCAGGTGGCGCAGGCGTAGGGGACCCGGAACGCCCTGCCGCGCGAGAACTGGTCCCGGAACCCGCCCAGGATGTGGCGCATCGAGTGGCAGCCGAAGACGTACCCGGTGAGCAGCACCACGTTGGCCGCCAGCACCAGGGTGCCCACCCCGATCCCGAAGCCGGTCGCGCCGGTGACGGGGTCGGTGAACCAGAGCGCCTTCCAGACGTCGTGGCCCAGGAAGAACAGGAACACGACCGAGATCATGAGGAAGTACCGGTGCACGTTCTGGAACACCAGCGGGAAATACCGCTCGCCCCGGTAGCTGGTCCGCGGCTCCCCCACCGAACAGGCCGGCGGATCGGCCCAGAACGCCTTGTAGTACGCCCCCCGGTAGTAGTAGCAGGTCACCCGGAAGAGGGCCGGAAACGGCAGGATGATGAGGGCCGGCGAGAACGGCAGCCACCCCGGCCACCAGCCTGGCCTGGGACCGAACCACGAATGGGGCGAGGCCCCGAACAGCTCGGGGCTGTAGAACGGCGACAGGTAGGGCCCCGCCGTGTAGTGCGCGTTCTGGAAGGCGGCCCAGGTGGCGTACACCACGAAGCCGCCCAGGATCAGGAAGACCACGAGGGGCTGCACCCACCAGGCGTCGCGCCGCGCCGTTTCGCCGGCACGGCGGCGGACGAGGGGGACCGTCGCATGGGTCATGCGAGTGCCTCCGGGGACTGCGCGGGACGGGGGGCCGTGGAGGCGGACGGACCGGCCGGACCGGCCGCCAACTGGCAAGCTCAGCGGAGCGGTGGCGCTTGGCAAGGGGCGCCCGCCGCGGCGCCATTGCCGCGGGCCGGGCCGGACGCTAGACTCGCTCGGCGGACGATGCGCCGTCCGTCCCTGCCCCCTCGCCGGATGACACCCGATGGACCGCGACCACCCCGGAGGCATCGGCCCGCTCGGCCTGCTGGCCCGCCTCGTCTTCCCGCTGCTCCTGGTCTACGCCACCTGGAACCCCTGGGGGCGCTCGTTCTACCACTGGGCCCTGGCCCCCGCGCTGGACGGAAACCCGGTGTTCACCCCGGGGATCGCGGTGGCGGCGCTGGTGCTGATCGCCGGGTGGGTCGTGGTCGTGCAGGCCACCCGCCGCTCGCTCGGCTTCGGGGGGACCCTGCTGGTGGCGGGGATCGTGGCGGCACTGGCCTGGCTGCTGATCGACCGCGGGGTGTTCCGGCCGTCGGGCACCGCTGGGTTCGCCCACGTGGGGCTCGTCGCCCTGGGGCTGCTGCTCGCGGTCGGGATGAACTGGACGTTCGTGAGCCGCCGGCTCACCGGCACGGTCGAGGTCGATACCGAGGACTGAGGACGGGCCGGGCCCCGTCCCCGCCTAGCGCCGACGGCGGCGGGTCGTGGTCGAGATGCCCAGCACCCCGAACAGGCCGCGGACCAGCTCGCGGCCCATGGTCTTCGCGATCGGCGAGTTGAGCATCTTCCCCACCTCGGCGCCCAGCCCCTCCTCCGCCTCCGCCTTCCGCCGTTTCGACTTCGGCGCGTCCGCCGCCGCGTCCTCCGCCTCGAGCGCCTTCGCCATCCGCTGCTGCAGCACCTCGCGCGCGCTCTCCCGGTCCACCGCGTCCCGGTACTTCTCGTGCAGCGGCGAGGCGGCCACGTGGGCCAGCAGCTCCGCGTCCGGGATCGGGTCCATCTGGCTCGTGGGCGGCACCAGCAGGGTGGCCACCACCGGCGTGGGCCGACCCTTGCGGCCCAGCACCGTCACCAGGGCCTCCCCGGTTCCCAGCGAGGTGAGCGTCTTGGGGATGTCGTAGAACTCGCTCCGGGGGAAGGTGTTGGCCGTGGCCCGGAGGGCCTTCTCGTCGTCCGGGGTGAAGGCCCGGAGCGCGTGCTGCACCCGGCTTCCCAGCTGGCCCAGCACGTCGGCCGGGACGTCCTTGGGGGTCTGGGTCACGAAGAACACCCCCACCCCCTTGGAACGGATCAGCCGCACCACCTGCTCCACCTGCTCGCGGAAGGCCTTGCTGGCCCCGTCGAACAGCAGGTGCGCCTCGTCGAAGAAGAAGACCAGCTTGGGCTGGTCGGGGTCGCCCACCTCGGGCAGTTCCCGCCAGAGCGAGGCCAGCAGCCACATCATGAAGGTGCTGAAGAGCGCCGGTCGTTCCTGCACGTCCGTCAGCTCGAGCACGCTCACCACGCCCCGGCCCCGGGCGTCCACCCGGAGCAGGTCGTCCACGTCGAACTCCGGCTCGCCGAAGAACCGGTCGGCCCCCTGCTGCTCCAGCTCCACCACCTTGCGCAGGATCACCCCCACCGTGGCCTTGGCCATCCCGCCGTACTCCGCCAGCTGGTCGGCGCCCTCGTCGCTCAGGTAGACCAGCACCTGCCGGAGGTCGGGCAGGTCGAGCAGCAGCAGCCCCTGGTCGTCGCAGTACTTGAAGACCAGCGCCAGCACGCTCTGCTGGGTGTCGTTCAGGTCCATCACCCGGCTCAGCAGCAGGGGCCCGAACGAGGAGACCGTGGCCCGCAGCTGCTGGCCGGTCTTGCCGGTGAGGCTCAGGAACTCGACCGGGGCGCCGGCCGGCTCGAAGGGAATCCCGATCGCCTTGGCCCGGGCGTCGATCTTGGGGTGCGGCTGCCCGGGCTTGACCAGCCCGGTCAGATCGCCCTTCAGGTCGGCGCAGAAGACCGGCACCCCGGCGGCCGACAGCTGGTCGGTCAGGAGCTGGAGGGTCTTGGTCTTGCCGGTCCCGGTGGCGCCGGCGATCAGCCCGTGCCGGTTCATCATCGCCAGCGGGATCCGGACGTGCACCGGGGCCGCCACCTCCCCGTCGCGCAGCGGCGCGCCCAGCAGGAGCGCGCCGCCCTCGAAGGTGTATCCCTCGCGCAGTACCTCGGTGAAATCGGCCATGGGCCGCCTCCTAGAAGGTCACCTGCACGCTGGTCCGGAAGATCGTGTCGGTCTCGTCGAACCCGACCGGGGGCTCGCCCCGGTACCGGACCAGGTAGCCGACCTTGAGGGCCACATTGCTGTTCAGTGGCGCCACCAGGGCCGACTCGCTGTTCAGCCGGTAGTCGCTCGAGTTGTCGAAGTTGGGCAGGTACTCCAGCAGCTGCTGGAAATACGCCTTCTCTCCGAACAGGTAGCGGTAGTCGCCCGCGGCCCGGCCCGCGGTGAAGTTGTTGTCGGGCCCGGTGAGCAGGGCCTCCTGGAAGAACGAGAGCCCGCCCTCGAACAGCAGTTCGTGGCGCTCGGTCTTCACCGCCTCGTACCCCAGGCCTACCGACTCGTCGAAGCGGCGGGAGAAGCCGGCGAACCGGTTCTTCTCGTAGCCCACCCCGGCATAGGCCGAGAGGCGCTCGGTCAGGAGGTAGTTGCCGCGCAGCCCCGCCACGATCTGGTTGGCGCTCTCGACGCCGTCGGTCTTGCCGTACACCCACCCCAGCACCTGCTTCAGCACCAGGGGTGAGTTGGTCTTGTACTCGATCCGCTCGGCCAGCGAGAGGGTCTGCAGGTCGGTGTTGCCCCCCGTCTTCACGAAGCCGAAGTCGGTGGTGAACTTGACCGGCGGGGGCGGGGCCTCGTCCTGCGCCACGGCCGGGGCCGCCGGCAGCGCAAGCAGCCCCAGCACCGTGACGGTGCTCAAGAATCGGTTGATCACGGTCACTCCCTTACGCGAGCTGCGAGGTGCAGTTGGGGCACCGGGTCGCCTTGATGGCGATGGTGCTCAGGCAGAACTGGCAGTCCTTGGTGGTCGGCGCGGCCGGGGCCTCTTCCTTCTTCTGCATGTTGGCCACCATCCGCACCACCATGAAGATGGCCGCCGCCACGATGAGGAAGTTGAGCAGCACCGTGATGAAGGCGCCGTAGTTGAACGTCACCGCGCCCGCCTCCTGGGCCGCCGCCAGCGTGGCATAGGGGGCCGGGGTGGCACCCTCCTGCAGCACCATGAACAGGCTCGAGAAGTCGGCTCCGCCCAGCGCCAGCCCGATCGGGGGCATCAGCAGGTCGTTCAGGAACGAGGTCACGACCGCGCCGAACGCGACCCCGATCACGATGCCGACGGCCATGTCGAGCACATTGCCG
>JBFILX010000176.1:0-5086 GCA_041612035.1 Gemmatimonadales bacterium
CTTCGTGCCGATGGTGGCCCGGTGCCGGAAGGCGATCCAGGCGCTGGAGAAGGCGGCCGTGCACCACGACGAGGATCCGCTGCGCCACGCCCGGCACATCGCCGACAAGGTCCGGCCGGCCATGGGGGAGCTGCGGGCGGCGGCCGACGAGCTGGAAGCCCACGTGGCGGCCGACCTCTGGCCACTCCCCTCCTATCGCGAGCTGCTGCTGCTCCGGTAGTTCGCGGTTGGTGGGGCCAGGGGTCAGTCCTGCGTGGCGCCGGCCCCCGCACCCCGGCGCCTCAGCGGGTCAGCCGCCAGTTGGGAAGGTCCGCCAGCCAGGCGAACGGGTGGAAGCTCGTGAGCCGCAGCCGGGTCGAGGCGACCGCCACGTTGGTCGGCGTGAAGAGCCAGATGGCGGGCGCGTCCGCGGCCAGGGTGTCCATCGCCTCGACCCACCGGCGCCGGGTTCGGGCCGTGTCTCCCCCGGCGAGCGCCGCCGCGAGCAGCGAGTCGAACACCGGGTTGGCGTACCGGCCGTAGTTGAGTCCGTCCCACCCCGCCCGCGTCCACTGGTCCACCAGCCCGCGCGGGCTCGGCTGGTCGAGCCAGGCCCCGATATAGGTGTCGAAGCGCCCCGTGCGAAGCCGCTCCTGGAAGACCGGGAAGTCCACCGGCGTGACGCTCGCCCGAACGCCGAGCCGGCCCCACCGCTCCTGGATCGCGACCGCCAGCTGCCGGCGCGTGGCGCTGGTGGCGGGGACGAGGATGTCCACCGAGAGGATAGCGCCCGCGCGCCGACGCGGTCCCCTGCCGTCCCGGCGCCAGCCCGCGGAGTCCAGCAGGGCCGCGGCCCTTTCGGGGTCGTGGGGCAGCCGGATGATCGCCGGGTCGTAGAGCCAGAGCTGCCGCGACATCGGCCCCGGGGGGACCACCGACTCCGGGCCGAAGATCGCGCGGGTGAGGGTGTCCCGGTCCACCGCGAGCGTGAGCGCCCGCCGGACCCCGGGGTCGGCCCACGCAGCGGCACCCCGGAGGTTGAAGCCGAGGAAACCGTACACCGCGGAGGGGTAGGGCAGCAGCACCAGCGACGTGTCGCGGGCGAATTCGGGCCGGCGGGCCGGGTCGGGGATCGTCTCGAGGAGGTCGGCTTCGCCCGACAGGACCAGGTTGCCGGCGGCGTCGGGTGATTCGGCGAACCGCCAGACGACCCGGGGGATCCCCGTGGTCCCCGCTCCGGTGGCCTCCAGCGTGAGCGAGGCGCCGCGCTCCCACCGCACCACCCGGTACGGGCCCGACCCCACCAGCCGGCCCACCGACGGGTCGGCCCCCCACCGGTCGCGCGGAACGGTGTCCCACAGGTGGCGCGGGAAGATCCGCACGTGGTACACCGCATCCAGGAACCGCCCCGGGCCCGGGGCGCCGACCTCCACCAGCACGCGCCCCGGGCCATCGGCCGTTACCCGGAGGCCTTCCAGGTCGGCCCGCGCGGGCGCATCGAGCGCGGGGTCGGCAAATGCCTCGAACGAGAAGACGACGTCCTCGGCGGTGACCGGTCGCCCGTCATGCCAGCGCGCCCCCGGGCGAAGGTGGAAACGCCAGCCATCGGCGCCCACCGCCTCCCACCGCTCCGCCAGCGCGGGCAGGTAGCCCGCCGGGTCGTCCGGTGGAGCGCCGGGCTGCGGTCGCGCGAGGCGCTCGAACACCAGGTCGCCGATGTCCCGGCCCACCGATTCCCAGACCAGGGGAGGCACCAGCGCATCCGGCTCGCCCAGCGCGGTGATGACCAGCGTCTCGCAGCGGGGGCACGGCTCGGGACGGCACCCGGCGGCCACGATCGCAAGAGCCATCGTTGCAACGAAACGATACAACCCGTATCGTAATGATGCGTTTCCGCGGTCTCCGTCACCCGGTAGATTGGTCATAAGTCGTTTGATGACAATGTCTTGTCGTTGACGGCCTGGTCGGTACCGGACTTGCCCTCCTGTCGGGGCAGCGACCTCGAACCTCAACCCGTCAGGAGTCCCACGATGAAAGCGATTACTTCCGGCCTCGGTCTGCTCGCCGCCCTGGTGCTGGCAGCGTGCGGTGATGCCACCGGCCCGGGCGGCGCGCCGGGCCGACTGAGCCTGCACCTCACCACCGGTGGCGCCGCGAGCGGATCGGGCCCCGCGCTGGCCCCCGAAACCCTGACCCTCGGCGGCAACACGCTGGTCGTCACCCGGGTGCAGATGGTCCTGCGGGAGATCGAACTCAAGCGGGCCCGCGGCACCGATGCCTGCCCCTCGAACGGCAGCTCCGGCTCCTCGGACGACTGCGAGGAGCTCACCCTCGGCCCGATCCTGCTCGACCTGCCCCTGGGCGGCAGCGTCGCTCGGGTGTTCACGGTCGAGGCGGACACCGGGACCTTCCGGGAACTGGAGTTCGACATCCACAAGCCCGAGGACGACGGTCGGGATCGGGAATTCCTGGCCCGGCACCCCGATTTCCGCCGGGTGAGCATCCGGGTGGACGGAACCTACAACGGCGCCCCGTTCGTGTTCATCACGGACCTCAATACGGAGCAGGAGGTCGACCTGGTGCCCCCGCTCGTGATCGGCGAGGGCCGGGTGACCGACCTGACCCTCCGGGTCAACCTCCGGGACTGGTTCCTGAACGCAAGCCGCACGACATTCGTGTCGCCCGCCAGTGCGAACAAGGGCGGACCCAACGAGGGGCTGGTGAAGGACAACATCGAGGACTCGTTCGAGGCCTTCGAGGACGATGACCGCGACGGACGTCGTGACTGACCGCCGGTGACCGACCCGGGACGCTGGCTGGTGACCGTGTCGGTGAGCGACAGCTTTTCCGAAACGGTGCGGGACATGGCCCGCGATCTCGACCTGGGCGTGGTCGAGGTCGCGGGTGATGTCGACCGCCTCCCGGCCGGGGCCGTCGGTGTCGTGGTGCTGGCCGGCGGCGCCGAGCCCGACGGGCTCGACGTCCTGGACGGGTTGCCCGCCGCCGGCTGTCCCCGGTGGGTGGTGGGGGCGAGTCCCGATCACCGCCTCGCCTCGGCGGCGCTGCGCCGGGGTGCGGGGGACTACTTCGCCCTCCCCGGCGACCTCGACCTGCTGCGACGGACCCTGGAGCGGGCGGCGGCCACGGCAGGCGCGGCGGCCGCCGCCGACGCGTTCGCGGCGGCCGAGCGGCGAGACCTCGGCTTCGATGCGATCATCGGCCGGCACCCGGGACTGCGCGACGTGCTCGACCAGGCGCGCCGGGTCGCGGCGCACCGGGACGTTACAGTCCTGCTGGGCGGGGAGACCGGCACCGGCAAGGAGCTGGTCGCGCGGGCGATCCACTACCACAGCCCGCGCGCCCGGGCCCCCTTCGTCGAAGTGAATTGCGCGGCCATTCCCGCCGCGCTCCTCGAGAGCGAGCTCTTCGGCCACGAGCGCGGCGCCTTCACCGGCGCCGTCTCGGCCAAGCCGGGGCTGTTCGAGCAGGCCGACGGCGGGACGATTTTTCTCGACGAAGTGGGCCACCTGCCGCTCGAGCTCCAGCCCAAGCTGCTGCGGGCGCTGGCCACGCGGGAGATCCGGCGGGTGGGCGGGCGCGACGGGCGGGCCGTGGACGTCCGGATCCTGAGTGCCACCCACGTGGACCTGGCCCAGGCCGTGCGTGAGGGCGCGTTCCGCGAGGACCTCTATTACCGGCTGCACGTGGTGGCCCTCATCCTGCCGCCGCTGCGGGAGCGGGGCGAGGATGTCGAGCTGCTGGCGGAAGCGTTCGTCGCCCGGTTCGCGCAGGTCTACGGACTGGCCTTGCCGCCCCTCTCCCCGGAACTGCGGACGGCGCTGCGGGAGCACCCGTGGCCCGGGAACGTGCGGGAACTCCGCAACGCGATCGAGCGCGGGCTCATCCTCTCGCCGCCGGGAACCCTGACCGTGGAGCAGATGCTCCGCGAGCCGGTCGCCCTCACGCCGCCGCCCGGCACACTCCCGTTCCCCGCGACCCTCGACGACATCACCCGGGCCGCCGCCCGGGTCATGCTGGACCATACCGGCGGCAACAAGAGTGAGGCCGCCCGGCGGCTCGGGATCTCCCGGCCCCGGCTGCAACGACTTCTCGATGGAGACTGACCCGATGCGTGCACGTTCCCTGCTCACTGCCCTCCTGGTTGCGACCGTCACCCTGGCCTGCGGCTCGGACACGGTCGGCCCCGAGGAACAGCCGGAAAGCCAGCTCACGTTCCTGCGGCTCGCCACCTCCGCCCCGCCGTTCCAGTCGCCGAGCGTGTCGTTCTATGCCCGGCGCGGGACCAACCGGGAGGGCAGCATCTACTTCCTCGACGACGAAGGACGCCGCGGGGAGGAATTCGCGCGGCTCGAGGTGGATGCCACGAGCCTTCTGGCCCGACCTGACGGTACCCCGTTCATGACGGGCGACTCGGTCCTAATCACCATGCGGGTGGTGGACGTGGGCCGGATGATCATCGAACTGCAGCCGGCCGGACTGCGGTTTGCCCCGACCCGGCCCGCCGAGCTCACGCTGGACTACGACTTCGCGGACGAGGACTACAATCGCGACGGGGTGAGAGACCAGCGCGACCGCGACGTGGAGCAGCGGTTCTCGATCTGGCGCCAGCGCCGTCCGGGCGACCGGTTCGTCCGGATCGGCTCGGTCAAGGTGGAGGGCCTCCGGGAAATCGAGGCCAATCTCACCGAGTTCAGCCGCTACGCGATCGCCTACTGAGCGACCCGTGACCGACTCCGGACTGCTGCCCAAGATCCAGGCCCTGCTGGCCGCCGGCCGGTACCGCGAGGTGCGGGCGCGAGTGGCGGCCGTGGCGGACCACCCCGATGCCGGGCTGCCCGGGGTGCTGCTGGTCGCAGCCACGGCCGCGGCCCGGCTCGGCGAGGTGTCCGAGGGCGTCCGCGAGGCGACCGAAGCGCTCGAGCGGTTCCGCCGCCGCGCGGACGAGGACGGCTGCATGCGCACCCACAACCTGCTGGGCGCGCTGGCCTTCGACCAGGGGAAGCTCGCCGCCGCGGCCGAGCGCTTCGCCGAGGCCAAGGCCCTCGCCACCCGCCTGCAGGACCACCTGATGGTCGCCCGGGCGGCC
>JBFILX010000177.1:0-5075 GCA_041612035.1 Gemmatimonadales bacterium
ATCATGCTGGGCCACATCAGCCTGGCCATGCCCGAGCAGTGGAGCTTCTACCTGGGCCTGGTCCTGGTGGTGCTCGGCACCGGCCTGCTCAAGCCCAACATCAGCGCGCTGGTCGGGACCCTGTACCAGCCCGAGGACGTGAGGCGGGACGCGGGCTTCTCCATCTATTACATGGGGATCAACCTGGGGGCCTTCGTGGCGCCCCTGGTCACGGGGTTCCTGGCCCAGCACGCCTGGTTCAAGGAGTTCCTGGCGGGCCTGGGGCTCTCGCCGGCGGGGTCGTGGCACTGGGGCTTCGGGGCCGCGGCGGTGGGGATGTTCTTCGGGCTGGTGCAGTACGTCCTGGGGCAGAACCGGCTCCCCCCGGAGACGACCGCGCCGCTGGGCTCGGGGACCCCGCAGGAGCTCGCGGCCAGCAAGCGGATGATGCGTCTGGGCGTGGGGATCGTGGTGGGGCTGCTGGCGCTCCTCGCCGCCCTCACGATGCTGAACGTGCTCGCCACCACGGCGGTCGGGGTCGCGCGGGTGCTGGGCGTCGGGGTGATCGTCACGGTGTTCGTCTTCTTCGGGTGGCTCTTCCTCTCGGGCGGGTGGACCCGGGACGAGCGGAAACGCCTGCTGGTGATCGCGGTGCTGTTCCTGGGGGCGGCGGTGTTCTGGTCGGCCTTCGAGCAGGCCGGGTCCACGCTCAACCTGTTCGCCGAGCGGAGCACCGACAACCGGCTCTTCGGCTGGGCCTTCCCCGCCACCTGGTTCCAGTCGCTCAACGCGCTCTTCATCGTCCTGCTGGCCCCGGTCTTCGCCTGGCTCTGGGTCTGGCTGGGGCCCAGGGACCCCTCGCGCCCGGCCAAGTTCGCGCTGGGGCTCTTCTTCCTGGCGATGGGATTCGCGGTGATGATCGGCGCGGGGATGGCCTCCGCCAACGGCCAGCTGGTGAGCCCGGGGTGGCTGTTCTTCACCTACCTGCTGCACACCATCGGCGAACTCTGCCTGAGCCCGGTGGGGCTGAGCGCGATGACCACGCTCGCGCCCGCCCGGGTGACGGGGATGATGATGGGGGTCTGGTTCATGGCCTCGTCGGTGGGCAACCTGATCGCCGGGGCGGTGGCGAGCCTGTACGAGACCTTCACCCTGCCCCAGCTGTTCGGGGCGGTGACCGGGTTCTCGCTGCTCTTCTGCGTGATCATGGCGGCCCTGGTGATCCCGATCCGGCGGATGCTGGCCCGGACGGAATAGCGGGACGACGGAAGGAGGGAACGAATGCGCAACGGATTGACGGCGCTGGCACTGGCCGGGGCGCTCGGGCTGGGCGGGTGCGGGCTCGGCACCGAGAGCGACGCCAATGCCCCCGTTATCGAGATCACGTCGCCCAGGATCCAGCCGGTCCGGGCGACGGTGGACTTCAGCGCGACGGTGCTCGACGAGTCACCGATCGCGTGGGTGCGGTTTCTGGTGGATGGCCAGTTGCTGTTCGAGGACACTGCCGCTCCCTATACCACCCGGTGGCAGACCACCGCTGTGAGCGACGGTGCGCACATCCTCACCGTCGAGGCGCGGGACGCCTCAGGCAATCAGGCGAGCCGGTCGATCGAGGTGACGGTGAGCAACGCTCCGCCCAACTGATGGGGGAGGCCCTTCGGTGATTCGGGGGGTGAGGACTCAGCGGTAGGGCCGAGACTTGGTCCAGAGCACGATCACCCCGCAGCCCGCGTCGGAGCCGCCGAAGTCGCCGGGGACCTCGCCGGCCCCGCGATACACCTCGATGCCGTACACGTCGCGGATCGAGGTGTTCTCGTGGAACGACCGAACCCGGGTCCCGTCGATGTACCACGCCGGGAAGCAGTGCGGCGAGCGGGAAAGTTTCACGAAGCACTCGAAGCGCTGCTGATCGCAATCGATCCGCACCCCGCGCACGGTGCGGAGGGCATCCCCTACGGTGGAGGACCCCCGGGCCTTGATCTCGTCCCACCGGAGGTAGGTCCCGAGCCCCACCTCGCGCCGGCGCTCAAAGTCGGCGTAGCGAGGGGCGATGCGCTGGGCCCGGGCCTGCACCTCCACGTCGGGCAGCCGGTCTCCGGTGAAGGTCATGGTCCAGACCTGGTTCACCGTCTGGCCCGCGATGACATTGAACTTGTGGGTCTGTCCCTCGTAGCCCAGCGCCAGGAAGGTGAGTTCTACCTGTCCTAGACGGACCCCGAGAATAAGAAACCCGCCGTTCTCGCCTGCAGTGACCGGATCCATCCCCTTGATCCGGACCACGGCACCCGCCACCGCCTCGCCGGTCTCGTCGTCGATCAGGCGGCCCCGCACGGTGGCGGTCTCCTGGGCGGCGAGCGGTACCGACACCGTCATGACGGCGGCAAGCAGGGCCAGTCGAGCGGTGCGGACGGGGTGGCGGGCGGGCGGGACGTCGATGAGGACCTCCGGGGTGTCGGGCCGCGGTGGGGGGGACCGGGGGCCCTGACGGGGCCTTGCGCGGGTCTCATTGCGGGAGCATAATGAGACTCTAATTGTCGAAGATAACACCCATGGCCCCGCGCGGGGGCTTCCCCTGCGGGTGCATCCAGTCGGGAGACGACCGACACGTGTCGGATCCACACGGGTTCGATGTTGGTGTGTAGTACAAGGTTGATTTGCAACGACTTACAACGTGGCATGCAGTGGCTCGCAACCTGCGGCTTGTAATGGGGACAGCCAACTATCTCAGTTGCGGTACTCGTGGCACCGGGCGTTTCCGGGTCGCTCGCTGTGAAGGTCGCTGCCCCGGGCGGTGCCGTGCCGCGGGCGGTTCGCAGTTCCGTTTCGAGAGTTCTTCGTTCGCTCCTTAACACGACGAGGACAAGCATGAACGGTCGAAAGTGGGGCCTGATGCTGGCGATGGCCGGCCTCGCGACGTTCTCCCTGGGGATCGGTGAGGCGGTCGCGCAGGGCGCGGTGATCAACGGCACGGTGACCAACGAGCAAGGCGAGGCGCTCGGCGGCGCCACCGTGGTGGTCGGGACGACCATCTACGGGGCGGTCACCTCGCCGACGGGCAGCTACACCATCACCATCCCCGGCACCGCCGTGCGGGGCCAGCAGGTGGTGCTCACGGCCCGCGCGGTCGGCTACCGGCCGGAGACGGCCACCCTCACCCTCAGCGCGGGGACCCAGGAGCAGAACTTCACGCTCCGGGCCGACCCGCTGCGGCTGGAGGAGCTGATCGTCACCGGGGTGTCGGAGGCCACCAGCACCAGGAAGCTCCCCTTCACCATCGGGAAGGTGTCCGAGGCCCAGCTGCAGGAGGTGCCCGGCTCCAGCGCCCTGGTGGCGATGCAGGGGAAGATCGCGGGCGTCCGGCTGATCCCGACCTCCTCCCAGCCGGGTGGTGAGGTCGCGGTGCGGCTCCGGGGCGCCACCAGCATCAGCGCGCGCCAGGACCCGATCTTTATCGTGGACGGCGTGATCGTCCGCTACGGCCTGGCGGACATCTCGTCCGAGGACGTGGAGCGGATCGAGGTCATCAAGGGTGCGGCCGCGTCGGCGCTCTACGGCGCCAACGCCGCCAACGGGGTGGTGCAGGTCTTCACCAAGCGGGGCAGTTCGCTGCCCGACGGCAAGATCCAGGTGACGGCCCGGTTCGAGGGCGGGGTGAACTACATGCCCCGGCGGCTCGAGTTCTCCCGGTCCCACGCCTTCCAGGTGGATGCCCAGGGCAACTACATCCTGAGCGCCACCGGATCACGCCAGACCAAGGCCAACCAGATCGCCGACAACCCGTTCCCGGTCTACTATGACCACTGGGACGCGCTGGTAGACCCGGGCCTGTTCTGGACCGGCTACCTGTCGGTGGGCCAGCGCCGCGGCAGCACCAACTTCAACGCCTCGGTGCAGAACACCGACAACGAGGGCGTGATCTTCGGCCTGGGCGGGTACGCCCGGCAGAACTTCCGGCTGAACCTCGACCAGCAGATCTCGTCCAACATCGACGCCTCGTTCAGCACCTTCTACGGCACCTCGACTAACGGGCGGGCCGAGGAAGGGCAGGGCGGGCCGTTCTTCGGGCTCATGTTCCTGCAGCCCGACGTGGACATCACCGCCCCGGCCCCGGACGGCACTCCGTTCAACCCGGTCGTGCCGCTCTCGGGTGACATCGCCAACGACTTCAACCCGATGTACGAGCTGGCCAACCGGAAGATCCAGCAGGACCGCAACCGGTTCAACGGCTCGGCCCGGGTCCGGTGGCGGCCGTCCGACTGGCTGTCCGCCGAGGGATCCTTCGGGTACGACCAGGAGGGGCAGTTCAATTCCGACCTGACGCCGTTCGGGTACCAGACCTCGTCGGGGACCAAGACCCAGGGCAGCCTGCTGAAGGGGCAGGTGAACAGCCGGTCGTACACCAGCGGCGTCACGCTGACCAGCATCCGGAACTTCACCAGCGACATCCGGAACACCACCAAGGTGGGCGCGTCCTTCTCGGACGAACACAACCGGGCCCTGACCTCCACGGCCGGGGCGCTGATCGTGGCCCGGGTGCCGGAGTTCGCGGGCAGCGAGGTCGCGTCCCAGCGGGCCTTCTCGACCGACGAACGGTTCCGGAGCCAGAACTTCTACGCCATTACCACGTTCGACATCCAGGACAAGTACATCCTGGACGGCCTCGTGCGGCGTGACGGTTCGTCCCTGTTCGGCCCGGGCAACCGGTACGCGACCTACTACCGCGTGTCGGGCGCCTGGCGGGCCAACGAGGACCTGAAGATCCCGGGGATCGACGAGCTCCGGCTGCGGGCCTCCTACGGCACCGCCGGTCTCTGGCCGAGCTTCAACGACCAGTACGAGATTCTGACGGTGACGGCCGGCGGGTTCACCAAGGAGACGCTGGGGAATCCGAATCTGAAGCCGGCCCGCTCCTCCGAGCTGGAGGTCGGGGCCAACCTCGAGTTCGGCGGCGGACGGTACACCGTTGAGTACACCTATGCCCGCAAGGAGACCAAGGACCAGATCCTCCTGGTGGATCTGCCATCCGTGGTCGGGTTCAAGCAGCAGTGGCAGAACACGGGGGCCCTGGAGTCGAAGACCCACGAGGCGGCGATCGC
>JBFILX010000178.1:0-5030 GCA_041612035.1 Gemmatimonadales bacterium
CGTTCTGCCGGGGCGCGCCGTCCACGAAGCCCCACACGTAGGCGTCGAACGACCCATGCTCACGCTGGACCCGGAGGAAGGCCCGCGCGTTGCTCACCGCGCTCTCGATCTTGAGCCGGTTCCGCACCAGCCCCGGATCCTGCAGCAGCTTCTCGACCCTGGCCCGCGTGAACCGGGACACCCGGGCGGGGTCGAATCCCGCAAAGGCGTGGCGATACCGGGGGCGCTTCTTCAGGATGGTGGACCAGCTGAGCCCGGCCTGGGCGCCTTCCAGGACCAGGAACTCGAAGAGCTGGTGGTCGTCGTGCACCGGCACCCCCCACTCGGTGTCGTGGTACGCGACGTCGAGCGGCGTCCGAGGCCAGGGGCACCGCCGAGGCTCCCTCACGGGACGCCGGGTGCTACTGGTCGCTCGCCTGCCCGCCAGCACCCACGATGCGGGTGCGGAGGAGGGAGAGGACCACGACGACCACTACGCCGGTGATTCCCCCCCGCAGGGCCACCGGGAGGTCGAGCGCCGCCCCGCCCATCCCGACCAGGGCACCGACCACGAGTCCGACGATGACACCGATGAGAACGCTGCGGGAGAGGTTGGGCTTCGCCATGAGGGATGCTCCGTGGTGGTGTGGATGACGTCAGCGGTCGAGCCGGATCAGCGCGTTGCCCAGCGTCGCGAGATAGACCGGCCCGTTCCCGGGGGTGAGGATCAGCCCCGTGATAAGCCCCGGGGCGGGCGACCAGAGCACCGGGGTCCAGAGTTCGAGCCACGACTCGCCCCGCTCGAGCCGGCCGGCGATCCGGGTCAGAACCTCCTCCGTCTCGGGGCTGGCAATCCGGAAGACCGAGTGGAGCGAATCCGTGGCCGGGTCGAACACCAGGACCTCGCTCCGCAGGGGGTCCGGGAACCACACCCGGCCATGCTCGTCCAGCTCGAGGTTGTCGGGGTGGATGCCCTCCCGTACGACAGCGCGCTCACTCACGCCGCCGCCTGACACGTCGGCCCGGAACCGGAGCAGCCGCCCTCCCATCGTCTCGGCCACGTAGAGGTGCCCACCGGCCTCGTCCAGGGCGATCCCGTTGGCGAAGACCAGGCTGTCCACCAGCAGCCGCGGCGTGCGTGCGGCACCGGGGGTCGCCGGCGGCAGGTAGAAGGCCGCCCCGTCCGGCGTGGGCCGGTCTACCGTGCTGAACAGAGCCGCCTCGCCCCCCTCGGGCGGGTTCCGGGTAGACTGGGTGAACCAGATCCCCCCGGCCCGGTCCGCCACCGCGCTGTTCACCCCGAAGGGATGCTGGTAGACCAGCTCGGTCGCCTCGGTGGCCACGTCCACCCGGTAGATCCCGCCACGGAACACGTCGGTGACGATCAGGTACGCTCCGCCCGGCTCCAGGGACACCCCGTTGGGGCCCCCGACCACGGCGGGCGGCTCGTGCCGATAGCCGGCGTCCGCAAACCGGCCGAAGGGCCGGCTGCCTCCGTCGGGGGCGACGAGCCGGAGTCCGTGGGCCTGGTCCCCCACGACGATCCGACCGTCCGGCAGCGCCGCGCCGTCCTCGGGCCGGAGCAGCGAGCCGTCGGCGGGGAAGATCATGTTTGGGGAGAAGGTCCACGGTCCCGGCATTGGGGGAGGCGGGGCCTGTTCCGCGGCGCAGCCGGCGAGCAGGAAGACGGTGACGGCGGCAGCGGTCGAGCGCAGGGTGGGCATGGTCTGGCGGCTCCGGGAAGGGCAGGCTCAGGGAAGCGCATACGGTACCGCGCGCCTGCCGGCCGGGCAAGCGGCTCCGGCCGCGCGCCTTGGAGTCAGAATGCGTCGGCCAGCTGACCCACGGCCCGGCGGCCCTCGTCCGCCGCGGTGCCCCAGTGCTGCAGCCCGTCGAGTTCCGAGTGGGCGAAGGTGATCCGGCCGTGCGGGGTGCGGATCGTGTCCCGTGGGGCCCGGCCGCCGGCACCGCCGTAGAAGCCGGGGAAGGGCACCGAGTAGGCGTGGCCCCACCGGTTCAGGATCAGCCCCGCCACGTCGCGGTCGGGGTCGAACCCGGCGCTCCCGAAGAGCCGGAGCATCTGGGCCCGGATGCGGCGCTCGTACTCGGGATAGGAGGTGCCCAGCAACTCCTGCCGCCCGAGAGTGACCTGCGAGCGGGCCGGGAGGCCCGGGCGGTGGAACGGCGTGTAGAAACTGAGGATGGTCGGCCGGTCGGGATCGAGCGGCGGCTGATAGTCGCCGACCTGCATCGGGTTCCGGATGTTGCAGGTGAACCCGAACTCCGCCCCCTCGCCGTCCCAGACGGCCGCGGTGATCCCGAGCCGGTGCAGGAACCGCCAGTTGACGAGCGCGACGTTGGCGACCAGGAAGGGGGCGTGGACGAACCGGCCGTACGCCTCGCGGTGGGCCTCGGGGAGGTCGCGCACCACGTGGCGGGTGATCCAGCCGCCGGTGGCCATCACCACCGCCCGGGCCCGGAGCCCGAAGGCGCGGTCGTCCCGCAGGTAGACCAGCCGCACCCCGCCGGCCATTGCCGGGTCGCCCTCGTGCTCCGCCCGCACCACGGTGGCGCCGAGCCGCATGCGCACGGGCTGGCCCGGGCGGTCGAGCGCGGCGAGCCGGATCCGGCCGGTGACGACGTCCGGGAAGGCGGCGGTGCCCTCGATGGCGTCGGGCACCAGGCGCTTCACGAAATGGCGCACGAATCCCGAGTTGCCCCCCGGAAACGAGACCCGACGGAGATCGGGCGGCGGCGGGTCGGTGAGCCCGGGCATCGGGAGCTGGGAGGCGGCGTAGGCCGACACGGCATCGCTGCCGAGCCCGCAGGCGGAGGCGAGGAAGAGATCGCCCTGGCGCGCGGCCGCGGGCCCCAGGCCCAGCTCCCGTTCGAGGAACTCCTGGTACGACATCGTGTCGAGCGCCCGCATCGCCTCGTCCGCGGAGGCGAACCGGCGGGCGGCGCCCGCGGCGTGCCACCGGAGCAGGGTCTCGCGCGCCTGGTCCGTGAGGGGGGGGCCGGCCAGCCCCGCGGCCCAGATGTCCACGCTCCAGGCGCCGGCCCCGCCGGGCTCGGCGAAGAAGTGTCCCACGCTGGTGTGCCGCTCCATCCCGCGCACCAGGTACTCGTAGTTGTCGGGCGAGAACCGGAGCGGCTTCTCCGCCGCGGGCCAGTCGCGGAGCCGGTAGGCCCGGGGGAGCCCCAGCTCCGCGTACCAGCGCGGGTCGCCGGCGGCGGCGTCGGTGACCGCGGGCGGGATGAAGAAGCCGTTGGCGCCCTGGGGGCCGATCAGGCGCTCGCCCCCGACGTCGAACTCGTTCTCCTTCGCCTCGCCCCCGAAGATCGGGTGGTTGTCGAGCACCAGGCAGGTGCGGTCGGGGTGCCGCGTCCGGAAGGTGAGCGCCGCGGCGAGCCCCGCCACGCCGGCGCCCACGATCACCAGGTCGTAGTCCTCGACGGATTCCGCGTCGGCGAAGCCGGGCAGCCGGTCGCCGTCACGGAGCCGGTGCGCGGTGGCCACCGCTTGGGGGGTGTTGCCGTGGGACCAGCGGAAATCGCCCACCCCGCCATAGCCGTACCAGTCGGGCCCGGGGGTGGCCAGCGCCTCACCGGGCGGCCCGGTGCCGGAGGGACGGCAGCCGAGGGCGGCGAGGCCCGCGCCCGCCAGGGTGCCGTTCACGAAGTCGCGCCGGGTGATCGACCGGCCGAACCGCGGCCCCGGCCGGCGGGTCACGCGCCGTCAGGCTTCCGGGCCGTGAACATCACGGCCTTGACCCCGTAGCTCTCGGCGGCGTTCTGGGTCGCCTCCTTGCGGAAGCGGAACCCGGGGACCACGGCGGACCGGACCCGGGTGAAGCCGGCGTCCTCCAGCAGCCCGAACATCTCTCCTTCCAGGAGAGCCCCTCCGATTCAACTGGCCCACAGCTTGGGGTCGTTGACGATCGACTGGGAGAGCTGCTTGGCGCTCACGATGTCGGTGATGGAGATCCGGCCGCCGGGTTTCAGCACCCGGAACAGCTCGCGCATCACCCGCCGCTTCCGGAAGGAGAGGTTGATGACCCCGTTGGAGATGGCGACGTCGGCGGTGGCGTCGGGGAGGGGGATGTCCTCCATAGGGCCCTCGTGGCACTCCATCGTGGTGCCGGTGGCGGCGGCGTGGGCCTGGGCCTTGAGGCACATCGACGGATTGAGGTCCACCCCGATCACGCGGCCCGTGGGGCCCGCGCGCCAGGAGGCGATGATCCCGTCGAGCCCGGCGCCGCTGCCCAGGTCGAGCACCGTCTCGCCCGGCTGGATGTCGGCCCGCAGGTGCGGGTTGCCGACCCCCGCAAAGGAGTCCACCGCCCCGGCCGGGGCGCGGTCGAGCCACGCCGCCGGGTAGTCGAACCGTTCGGCGGCCTCGCGGCCGTGGTAGAAGTGGAATTCGCGGTCGGGGTGGTCGGCGACCTCCTGGTACATCCGGATGATCTCGTCCTTGAGGGTCGCCTCGAGCGATTCCTGGGCCGCGGCGGCGTCGGGCATGGCGGTCTCCTCGGGTCGATGGGGCCGGTCGGGGACGGGCGGTTTCCGCCAACGTGCCCCGCCGGCCCTGATTCGGCAACCCGTGAGCCGGTATCCGGGCCGGCCGCGCGAACCGGGTAGAGGGCGTGGGCGGGCCGGGGGGCCCGGGACCCGCGTCCGCACCCGACATCGAGGTCCCCATGCTCCGCCCGTCCCACCGGTCCCGCCGGTTCCGCCTGGTGCCCTGGCTGCTGCTGGCCCTGGCCTGCGCCGAAAACCCCTTCGCCCACCGGGAGCTGGGCCCCGGGGGGCCGGAGCGACCCGGGCTCAGCGGGGCTTGGGGCGACGACGGGATCCGCGCCGTGCAGGTGCAGGGGGCGGCCATCGTGACCCGGACCACGACCGCCTTCGCGACCCAGCACGACCCGGGCCGCTGCGTGGCCGCCTGGTTCCTGCAGTGGACCCCGATCCCCGATGCCCGGAACTTCCGGGCGACGGTCTTCGATGCCCAGACCGGGGTGACGTTCAATCCGCTCGACGACTTCAACCTC
>JBFILX010000179.1:0-5007 GCA_041612035.1 Gemmatimonadales bacterium
CGGCATTCTGGCCGCCATCGCGATTCCGAAGTTCTCGACCACGAAGGACAAGGCCAAGCTGGCCTCGATCAAGACGGACCTCCGGAACTACATGACCGCCCAGGAGGCGTACTTCTCCGACAAGGCGGCCTACGGGACCGACGCCCAGCTGACCGTGGCGCCGTACAGCTTCGTCCTGAGCTCGGGCAACGCCTTCAAGGCGAGCGCGGGCGGGGCGGGGTCGTACAGCGTGACGGTGGAGAACGCCAGCATCTCCGCGGGCAGCATCAACTCCTGCAAGGTGCAGGTCGGTGGCGGCGGGGCGTCGGACGGGGTCATTCAGTGTCCGTAAGCCACGGGGCAGCCTCGGGCCCGGTGCGGGGACTCCCGCACCGGATCCCCGGGGGCTCCTGGCGCAACTGAATCCGACAGAGGACGACATGACGACCACGATGACGAACCGGCGGGGGTTTACCCTGATCGAACTGCTCATCGTGGTCGTGATCATTGGGATCCTGGTCGCCATCGCGATCCCGAAGTTCTCGACCACCAAGGAGAAGGCCATCATTTCGCAGATGAAGGGCGACCTGCGGAACCTGGTCACCTCCCAGGAGGCCTACATGGCGGACAAACTCACCTACTACAACGGGGCGGTGCCCTCCCCCCTGCTGACCTACAACCCCTCGATGGGGGTGTCCGTGGCGCTCGTGAACGTCACCGCCGCCGGCTGGGGGGCGACCGCGACGGCCAACGGCACGGCGTGGACCTGCGGGGTCTTCGTGGGCACCGGCGGTCCCGCCGGCCCGGCCACCGTGGAAGGCGTCATCGCCTGCACGCCGTAGCCGTCCGGGGACCGGACGGTTCCCTTCCCAGCTCGGCCTGAATCCATTGCAGGACAAGAGATTATGGGGCATCCCCCGGTTCCGAAGGCGTTCAGGATCTGGCCGGTCGAGCCGGCGGGCGTTGTCCCGCTTGGACTTGGCCGGACCGCGGTTGGGGGCCTGGATCTTGCCCCCCGGGCACTCCGGCCATGACGACCCGGAATCCGGGGGCCACCGCGCGATCGGGGTTCACGCTCGTCGAACTCATGATCGGGGTGGTGCTCCTCACGCTCATGCTGGCGATTTCGACGCCCAAGATCCGGGGGTCGGTGTCGCTCTGGAACGTCAAGTCCGCCCGGGTGACGGTGGCGAACCTGTACGCCAAGGCCCGGGTGACCGCGGTCCAGCGGCGGGTCACGACGACCCTGCGGTTCGAGGGGAACCGGGCGTACATCGTGGCGCCCCGCGGGGTGGTGCTGGACACGGTGGGTGGGGTCGTGGACTTCATGGGGGAGTACGGCGTGACGCTGACGGCCACCTCCGACGTGACGGTGCTGCCGGTCGGGCTGGTCAACGCCGGGGTCCCCATCAAGGTGCTGGTCCAGAAGGGGGTCCACGCCGACAGCGTGGTGATCTCGGGGTACGGGAGGGTCGAGTGAGGGACACGCGGGGGTTCACCCTGGTGGAGCTGCTGGTGGCGATCACCGTGCTTTCGGTGGGCATCCTGGCGCTGGCCGCGAGCAGCGGGAGCATCACCCGGAGCCTCACGGGGAGCCGGAACGCCACCGCGGCCGCCCAGCTCGCGGCCCGCCGGGTGGACATGCTCCGGGCGGCGGCCGCGTCGACCAGGCCCCGCTGCGCGTCACCCAGCTTCGCCGGGTCGGCCGCCGCGGTGCTCACCGGGGTCGTCACCGAAACCTGGACCGTGCCGACCACCGGGCAGCTGCGCGACGTCCGGGTGATCGTCAGCTATCCCCGCGGGGGCGGCAAGACCGCGGTGGACACGGTCGCCAGCCTGATCGCCTGCTGATCATGCGCGGCCGCCGGGGGTTCACGCTCTTCGAACTGATGCTGGTGATCGGCGTGCTGTCGCTCGCCATCGCCGCCATCACCCAGGTCCTGGTGGCCGGCCTCCGGGTGTCCCGCTCCCAGATGGAGCAGGCGGACATGCAGGCCAACGTGCGGCTGACCGGGCTCATGCTCCCGCTCGAGCTGCGGGAGATCGGGTACGACTCCAACATCACGACCGGCGCGATCACTTCGGACATCGAGGTGATCGGACCGACCTACCTGCAGTTCCGGGCGATGCGCGGGCTGGGGGTGACCTGCGGCACCCCGACGCTCAACAGCTTCCGGATCCGGAAACCGGCGATGGGGTTCCGGGCCCCCCTGCTCACCGACGGGTTCATGTTGTACGTGGAGAGCGATCCGAACACCTGGCTGGATGACCAGTGGGTCCCGCTGACGGTGACCGACATCAACTACAACTCGACCTGCGGCGCCGACGAGGCCATCGAGCTGACCACGGCCACGCCCGTCATGGCCCCTGGGGTCAACATGGCCCTGTCCCAGTACTTCGTCGGGGGGCCGGTCCGGTACTACGAGCGCATGGCGGTCGTGCTGTACACCGAAACCGACGGCCAGCCCTACCTGGGTGCCCGGTCGCTGAGCCTCAGCGAACCGGGCTTCCGTCCGGTGGCAGGCCCACTCGATCCGGGGATCGGACTCCGGTTCCAGTACTACAATCGGGCCGGCGTGCTGCTGGACCCGACCGCGACCCAGCCCCGGGAAGTGAGGGCCGTGGACATCCAGGTCGTGGGACTGAGCCGGCAGCCGATCAGTCTGGCTGGGACCGTGCCGATCGCAAAGGGCGTAGTGGCGACCCGGACCCGGGTCGCCCTCCGGAACACGCTTCGGCACTAGCGCAGGAGGCAGGGATGCGTCGCTTCTCCGTCCGGAACGAGCAGGGCATCGCCCTGGTGCTCACGGTGTTCGCCCTGGTGGTGATCGGCGCCGTGGTGGCGGGGACCTTCTTCGTGGGCCGGGTCGAGCAGACCACCGGGTACAGCACGGTGTGGAGCCGCCAGGCCGGGGAGGCGGCGGAGACCGGTCTCACCTGGACCATGACCAACGTGGAGGCCCCGACCTACCTGGCCATCCCGGTCTGGTCCCCCGCGACGCCCAGTGAGCTGGATCTCGGCTCGCGGACGGTGGCCGGTATGCCCCACGTGAGCTACTCCAGCAGGATCCGCCGGCTCAACCAGACCCTTTTCCAGGTGACGGCGGTCGGGACCCGGCGCGGGACCGGTGGGCGGATCATCGCCTCGGAGACCCTGGTCCAGCTGGTCCGGCTGGCCAAGCCCACGATCGGCGTGAACGCCGCCATCACGGTGCAGGACCCGATCAAGTTCAACGGCAACGCCTTCTCCATTTCGGGGATGAACGCGCTGCCGCCCCAGTGGCTTCCCGCGGAGTGCGCCGCCCTCGATCCGGGCAACTCCGACGACGTGGTGGGCATCCGGAGCTCCACCGGCACCGGGGCCAACAGCTCCGACATGAACAACATCCAGGGGTTCCCGACCAAGGTCGTGGCCAACGACCCGAGCGTGACCTCGGAGACCTTCCGGGACTTCCTCGACTACACCTATGCCACCCTGGCGGCCCAGCCCGGCGTCAAGGTGCTCCCCAGCACCTCGACCTACAACGGCGTGGGCCCGGTGCTCGACCTGACCCAGTCCCCCGCCGTCTGCAACAAGGCCGCGGCCCTCAACTTCGGCGAGCCGTTCCGGAACCCGCCGACCGCGGGGGCCGTGACCCAGTGCCAGAACTACTACCCGACCGTGCACGGGACCGGCGCCTCGCTCAAGTTCGCGGCCGGAAGCCGGGGCCAGGGGATCCTCCTGGTGGACGGCGACCTGGAGCTCGCGGGCGGGTTCGAATGGAGCGGGCTCGTGATCGTCCGCGGACAGATGAAGATCAACGGCACCGGCAACAAGCTCTACGGGGCCATCCTGACCGAGGGGGTGGACCTGAACACCTCCGGCTCGGTGTCCGGCAACGTGGAGATCGGCTTCTCCGCGTGCGCCATCGAGAAGGCGGTCCTGGGGGCCGCGGTGCCGGTGCCGCTGAGCCGTGGCTGGGCCCAGGTGTTCTAACCCGAGCCGTTCCGAACGTCGATCGCCGCCCGGCGCGCTCCCGCGCCGGGCCGCGTCGTTTCAGGACCCGGTGGGCGCCGGCTCGCCCCGATCGTGGAGCGTGCATCGCGCCGGGTGGTCCCTGCTGGAAGTGCTGGTGGCCCTGATCGTCCTCGCCGCCTCCCTCACCGCCGCCGCGGCCGGGGTGGCGGCTGCGCTCCGTCACCAGGCCCACGCCACCGCCCGCCTCCACCTGTCGCTGGCGCTGCTGGCGAGGGCGGCCGTCCTGCAGGGCGAGGCGCTCGCCGGCGATTCCGGCTGCGCGCGACTCCGATCGGGCTCGGCCACGACGGGCCCGGTCACCGAACAGTGGGTGGTCGGGGGCCACGACGGGGCGCGCGCGGTCCGGCTCCTGGCGGCGGTCCGTCTCGGAGCCCGGAGGCTGTCCGACAGCGCCGCCATCACCGTCGCGTGCCGGTGACCCGACGCGGCGCGCTGCTCACCGAGGCGCTGGTGGCCGCCACGCTCGCCGCGCTCGTCATGGTGATGGGCCTGGCCGGGCTCGCCGGGTTGCAGCGCCTCGTGCAGGGTCAGGCGGAGCGCTCGGCGGCCCTCTCCGCCGGGGTCGCAGGCCTGCAGACGATCCTCGCCGAGCTGCGCGACGCCTCGCCCGGGTCGCTGATCGTGCTGGAACGCGATCGCGTGGTGTACCGGGCGGAGCGGGGCGTGGGCATCGCCTGCGGACTCGGCGCGGACGGCGTGCTGGTCCCGACCGGGCGGTTCCGGGCGTTCCGGCTGCCGGTGCCCGGCAGGGACAGCCTCGAGCTGCTGCTGTCCGCCGGCGAGAGCGTGCCCCGCTGGGTGACGACCGGGGTCGCGGCGCCCCCCCGGGCCTCGCGGTGCCCCGACGGCCGCCCGGCCCTCGCCATCCCGCCAGACCCCGCGTGGGCCGGTCCGGTCCCCGACGGCACCGCCCTTCGCGTCCGGGAACTGATGGAGCTCCGGGCCTACCGGAGCGGCGGATCGACCTGGCTCGGCGCCCGATCGGTGAGCGGTGGGGAAACCACCCAGCC
>JBFILX010000180.1:0-5002 GCA_041612035.1 Gemmatimonadales bacterium
GGGGCTATTCCTTCTTCTCGTCCACGATCTCGTAGTCGGCCTCGACCACGTCCTCCGCCGGGGCGGCCTCCGCCTCGCCGGGCGCGGCGGCCTCCTCGGTGGGGGCCCCGGCCGCCGAGGCGGCCTGGTACAGCGACGCGCCGGCCGCGCTGTACGCGGCGTTCAGCTCGTCGAGGGCGGTCTTGATGCCCCCGGTCTCGCCGGTCCGGAGCGCCTGCTTCCCGGCCTCCACCGCGGCATCGAGCCGGCTCTTCACGTCGGCCGAGAGGCGGTCCACCCACTCCTTGCTGTCCTTCTCGACCTTGTACACCAGGCCGTCCAGCTGGTTCCGGGACTCGACCTGGTCCCGCCGGTCCTTGTCCTCCTGCGCGTGCAGCTCGGCCGCCTTCACCATCTTGTCGATGTCGGTGTCGGACAGGCCGCTGGAGGCCTCGATCCGGATCTTCTGCTCCTTGTTGGTGGCCTTGTCCTTGGCCGACACGTGCAGGATGCCGTTGGCGTCGATGTCGAAGGTGACCTCGACCTGCGGCATCCCCCGCGGAGCCGGCGGGATGCCGGTCAGCTGGAACTTGCCGATGGTCCGGTTGTCCTGGGCCATCTGGCGCTCGCCCTGCAGCACGTGGATCTCCACCGTGGTCTGGTTGTCCTCCGCGGTGCTGAAGACCTCGGACTTCCGGGTGGGGATCGTGGTGTTGCGCGGGATCAGGACCGTGGTCACCCCGCCCAGGGTCTCGATCCCGAGCGAGAGCGGGGTCACGTCCAGCAGCAGGACGTCCTTCACGTCGCCGCCCAGCACGCCGCCCTGGATCGCCGCGCCGATCGCCACGACCTCGTCGGGGTTGACCGACTTGTTGGGGTCCTTCCCGAAGAAGTCCTTGACCAGCTGCTGGATCTTGGGGATCCGGGTCGAGCCGCCCACCAGGATCACTTCGTCGATCTCGGAGGGCTTGAGGCCGGCGTCCTTGAGGGCCAGCTCCATCGGCTTCAGGGTCCGCTGGATCAGGTCGTCCACCAGCTGCTCGAACTTGGCCCGGGTCAGGGTCAGGTTCAGGTGCTTGGGGCCCGACTGGTCGGCCGTGATGAACGGCAGGTTGATGTCGGTCTGCTGGGTGCTCGACAGCTCCATCTTGGCCTTCTCGGCGGCCTCCTTGAGCCGCTGCAGGGCCATCGGGTCCTTCGACAGGTCGATCCCCTGGTCCTTCTTGAACTCGGCCACCAGCCAGTCGATCAGGCGCTGGTCGAAGTCGTCCCCGCCCAGGTGGGTGTCCCCGTTGGTGCTCTTGACCTCGAACACCCCCTCCGCCAGTTCCAGGACGGAGATGTCGTAGGTGCCGCCGCCCAGGTCGAAGACGGCGATCTTCTCCTCCTTCTTCTTCTCCAGCCCGTAGGCCAGCGCCGCCGCGGTGGGCTCGTTGATGATCCGCATCACCTCCAGCCCCGCGATCTTGCCCGCGTCCTTCGTGGCCTGCCGCTGCGCGTCGTTGAAGTAGGCCGGCACCGTGATGACCGCCCGCTCCACCGCGTGACCCAGGTAGTCCTCCGCCGTCTGCTTCATCTTCTGCAGCACCATCGCGGAGATCTCCGGCGGCGTGTAGGCCTTGCCCTGGATCTCCACCGAGGCCAGCCCGTTGGGGCCGGTGATCACCCGGTACGGCACCCGGCTCGACTCCTCCGGGATCTCGTCCACCCGGCGGCCCATGAACCGCTTGATCGAGAAGATGGTCTGCCTGGGATTGGTGACCGCCTGCCGCTTGGCCACCTGGCCCACCAGCCGCTCGCCGTCCTTGGTGAACGCCACCACCGACGGCGTGGTCCGCCCGCCCTCGGCGTTCGGGATGACGATCGGGTCGCCGCCCTCCATCACCGCCACCACGGAATTGGTGGTGCCCAGGTCGATGCCAATGATCTTGGAAGCCATGTGCGCTCCTTCGGGGTCACGGGAAACCGCCCCACGGGCCTGACCGCGGGCCGGGACGCTGCTCGGGTTTCTCCAACACCTCCCGAGCAACCGCCATACCGGGGTTCCCTGCCACATTGGCAGAAAATGGCAGTGTTCCGGCTCCCTCCTACGATCCCTGGCAGGTTCCCCCCCAGGTTCCGGGGTCCCGACTGTCGCGAGCGCACCCGGGGGGGCCGAGGGGCCCCGGCCTATATTGGGCCATGTTTCCGATCCGGGACGACAATCCGACCCTGCTCCGGCCCGTCGTCACGGTCGGACTCATTGCCGCGAACCTGGCGGCGTGGGTGCTGGTGCAGGGGATGGGGAGCGAGCCCGCGCTCTCCAGTTCGGTCTGCCGGCTGGGGCTCATTCCGGGAGAACTGCTCCAGCTGGCGCCGCCGGGGACCCGGGTTCCCCTGGGTCGGGCGACGGCGTGCGTCCTCACCGACCAGCCCGCGTGGCACACCGCCGTCACCTCGATGTTCCTGCACGGCGGCTGGTTCCACCTGCTGGGCAACCTGTGGTTCCTGTGGGTCTTCGGGAACAACATCGAGGACTCGATGGGGCACCTGCGGTTCCTGCTGTTCTACCTGCTCACCGGGCTGACCGCGGCGGCGACGCAGATGGCGGTGCAGCCGGCCAGCGCGATCCCGATGGTCGGCGCCTCGGGGGCGATCAGCGGGGTCATGGGCGCCTACATCGTGCTGTACCCTCGGGTGCGGGTGCACATGCTGGTCTTCCTCGGGTTCTTCATCACCACGATCGCCATCCCGGCCTGGCTGATGCTGGGCTACTGGTTCCTGCTGCAGATCGTGGGGGGCATTCCCGCCCTGGCCCGCGAGAGCGGGGGTGTCGCCTTCTGGGCCCATGCCGGGGGGTTCGTGGGCGGGATGCTCCTGGTCTGGGCCTTCCGGAACCCGCGGCTGATCCGGCAGCGGAACCGCGCGGTCGCGTGGTCCGGGTGGCGGGTCTGAGCCTCCGCGCGGCGGTGACAGCGCCGGAGCCCGGCGGTACCTTGAAGGCGCGGCCCGCCTGACCGGGGCCGGCTCACGCCGAGGAGAAGCGATCAGCGGATGACGGCACCTCCCCGCAGTTCCCAGCGCTACGGCGCGACCCGACCGGCACGCCATCCCGGCCCGGTCCCCCCCGGCACCCCGGTGGAGCGGAACCCCGGGATGCCGCTCGACCTGAGCTGGGTGCGGGAGGTCCGGGTGAACCGGAGCGCCGTCGAGCGCCGGGCCGCCACGCTGGGCACGCGGCGGACGGTCAAGACCGACTGGCAGGTGGCCTGGCTTCTCCGGGCCATCACCCTGATGGACCTCACCACCCTCCAGGGCGACGATACCGCCGGGCGGGTGCGCCGGCTCTGCGCCAAGGCCCGGACCCCGGTCCGGCGCGACCTGCTGGAGGCGTTCGGGGCGCAGGAGCTGCCGATCCGGGTGGCCGCGGTGTGCGTGTACCACCAGCTGGTGCCGGTGGCGGTCGAGGCGCTGGAGGGGAGCGGCATCCCGGTGGCGGCCGTCAGCACGGGCTTTCCGGCGGGGCTCTCGCCCCTCGAGACGAAGCTCCGCGAGATCGAGGCGTCGGTGGCGGCGGGGGCGCGGGAGATCGACATCGTGATCACCCGGGCACACGTGCTCACCGGCAACTGGCCCGCGCTGTACGACGAGGTGAAGGCGTTCCGGGCGGCCTGCGGCGAGGCCCACCTCAAGACCATCCTCGCCACCGGCGAGCTGGGGACCCTGCGCGAGGTGGCCCGGGCCAGCGCGGTCTGCATGATGGCCGGCGCCGACTTCATCAAGACCTCGACCGGCAAGGAGCCGGTGAACGCGACCCTCCCCGTCGGCCTGGTGATGGCGCGGCAGATCCGCGATTACCGGCGCCGCACCGGCTACCTGGTCGGGCTCAAGCCCGCCGGCGGGATCCGGACCGCCAAGCAGTCGCTCGACTGGCTGGGGATGGTGAAGGACGAGCTGGGCGACCGGTGGCTCCGCCCCGACCTCTTCCGGTTCGGCGCCAGCAGCCTCCTGGCCGACGTGGAGCGCCAGCTCGAGCACGCGGCCACCGGGGGGTATTCCGCCTATCACCGCCACCCGCTGGCCTAGGCCGCGAGGACCCATGCCGAGCATTCCCGAACTGTTCGAGTCGATGGCCTGGGGGCCCGCCCCCGAGGCGCCCACCAAGGCCCAGGCGTGGCTGGACCGGCACGACCGGCGGCTGGGGCACGCCATCGGCGGTCGGCTCGTGCCCCCGGCGGAGGACGAGTGGTTCGAGACGATCAACCCCGCCACCCGGGAGCCGCTGGCCATGGTGGCGCAGGGCTCCGCGGCCGACGTGGAGGCCGCGGTGCGGGCGGCCCGCGAGGCGCTGCCCGGCTGGCAGGCCCTCTCCGGCCACGAGCGGGCGCGCCATCTCTACGCCATCGCGCGGCACGTGCAGAAGCACCACCGGCTGTTCGCCGTACTGGAGTCGCTCGACAACGGGAAGCCGATCCGCGAGTCCCGCGACATCGACGTGCCGCTGGTCGCCCGCCACTTCTACCACCACGCCGGGTGGGCCCAGCTGATGGAGCGGGCCCTGCCGGGCTACGAAGCGGTGGGTGTGGTGGGCCAGATCATCCCGTGGAACTTCCCGCTGCTGATGCTGGCCTGGAAGATCGCGCCCGCCCTCGCCATGGGGAACACGGTGGTCCTCAAGCCCGCCGAGTTCACCCCGCTCACCGCCCTCCTGTTCGCGGAGATCTGCCGCGATGCGGGCCTCCCGCCCGGGGTGGTCAACATCGTCAACGGGGACGGCCGCACCGGGGCGGCGCTGGTGGCCCACCCGGGCGTGGACAAGATCGCCTTCACCGGCTCCACCGAGGTGGGCCGGATCATCCGGGCCGCCACCGCGGGCAGCGGCAAGAAGCTGTCCCTGGAGCTGGGCGGCAAGTCGCCCTTCATCGTGTTCGAGGACGCCGACCTCGACAGCGTGGTGGAGGGGGTGGTGGACGCCATCTGGTTCAACCAGGGGCAGGTGTGCTGCGCCGGCTCCCGGATCCTGGCGCAGGAGGGCATCGCCGAC
>JBFILX010000181.1:0-4964 GCA_041612035.1 Gemmatimonadales bacterium
ATGGTGTGGCCGCCGAGTGTCCGCGGGATCCTGGTGACCGAAGGGGTGCGGGGCGAGGGCGGGATCCTGCTGAACCGCGAGGGTCGCCGCTTCATGTTCGACGACATCCCGCCGGCCTACCGGACCCAGACCGCCGACACCGCGGAGGAGGGCTGGCGCTACGTCACCGGCGACAAGGACGCCCGCCGGCCGCCGGAGCTGCTCACCCGGGACCACGTGGCCCGCTGCATCGTGCGCGAGGTGCGCGAAGGCCGCGGCAGCCCGCACGGCGGGGTCTTCCTCGACATCGCCTGGATCCGGGAGAAGCTCCCCAAGGCGGCGGAGCACATCCGGAAGAAGCTCCCCAGCATGTACCACCAGTTCAAGCAGCTGGCCGACATCGACATCACGACCACCCCGATGGAGGTGGGCCCCACCACCCACTACGTGATGGGCGGGGTGCGGGTGGACGGCGACACCCAGATGTCCACGGTACCCGGCCTCTTCGCGGCGGGCGAGGTGGCGGCGGGACTGCACGGGGCCAACCGGCTGGGCGGCAACTCGCTGTCCGACCTGCTGGTGTTCGGACAGCGGGCCGGCGATCACGCCGCGCAGTATGCGGCGGCGCACGCCCAGCTCGCCCCCGACGGCGGGGAGGTGGGGGAGGCGCTGCGGGAGGCCCTGGCCCCCTTCAGCCGGACCGGCGGCGAGAACCCCTACGCCATCCAGCAGGACCTCCAGGGGATGATGCAGGACCTGGTGGGCATCGTGCGCCGGGAGGACGAGATGCGCCGGGCGGCGGAGGCCCTGGGCGTGCTCCGCGACCGCGCCGCCCGGGCCGGGGTGAGCGGCCACCGGGAGTACAATCCGGGGTGGCACACCGCCCTCGACCTGGCCAACCTCCTCACGGTCTCCGAGGCGGTGGTGCGTTCGGCCCTGGAGCGCACCGAGAGCCGGGGGGGCCACTTCCGGGACGACCACCCCGAGAAGGACCCGGCCCAGGGCGAGGTGAACCTGGTGGTCCAGCGGGGGACCGACGGGGCGATGACGGTGCGGCGGGAACCGGTGGTGGGGGTGACCGAGGCGCTCAGGCAGCTGGTCGAGCGGTACCGGTAGGCGGACCCGGGAGACGGCATGGCGGAAGCCACTTTCAGCATCTGGCGCGGCGAGGCGGGCGAGGGCCGGTTGGTGGACTACCGGACCCCCACCAGCGAGGGGATGGTGGTGCTCGACGCGGTGCACCAGATCCAGGCCGAACAGGCCCCCGACCTCGCGGTCCGCTGGAACTGCAAGGCCGGCAAGTGCGGCTCCTGCTCGGCGGAGGTGAACGGGAAGCCGCGGCTCATGTGCATGACCCGGCTCAACGAGCTCGACCTGACCGAGCCCGTCACCATCGAGCCGATGCGGGCCTTCCCGCACACCCGGGACCTGGTGACCGACGTCCGCTGGAACTACCGGGTGAAGCGGCAGATCCGGCCGTTCACTCCCCGGCCCCCCGACGCGCCCGACGGGACCTGGCGCATGGACCAGGAGGACGTGGACCGGGTCCAGGAGTTCCGCAAGTGCATCGAGTGCTTCCTGTGCCAGGACGTCTGCCACGTGCTCCGGGACCATCATCTGCACGACGAGTTCATCGGCCCGCGGTTCCTGGTGCACACGGCCGCCCTGGAGATGCATCCGCTCGACACGCTCGACCGGCGTGACGAGCTGCGCAGGACGCAGGGCATCGGCTACTGCAACATCACCAAGTGCTGCACCACCGTGTGCCCGGAGTCGATCCAGATCACCGACAACGCGATCATCCCGCTCAAGGAGCGGGTGATGGACCACGCGTTCGACCCGGTCGTCAAGCTGGTCGGCCTGATCACCGGGAAAGTGGCCGGGCCCTGAGCGCCCGGCGGGAGGCCGTCATGCACGATCTGAAGTCCATCACCGCGGCGGGGGTGACGCCGGCGCTCGAGAAGGCCGAGCGGTACCGGCTGCTCAACGATCCGACCGCGGCCGAGAGCATCTGCCTCGACGTGCTGGAGGTGGAGGCCGGCAACCAGCGGGCCCTGGTGACCCTGCTGCTGGCCCGCACCGACCAGTTCGGGAGCGGGCACGGCGCCGGGGTCGCCGAGGCGCGGGAGGTGCTGCCCCGGCTCGGGGACCCCTACCTGCAGGCGTACTACGCGGGGGTGATCGCGGAGCGGCGGGGCCGGGCCCTCCTGGCCAGCACCGGCGTGGGCGGGCCGCAGATGGCGGCCGACTGGTTCCGGGAGGCGATGGAACACTACGAGGCGGCGGAGGCCATCCGGCCCGCCGGCAACGACGATGCCCTGCTCCGCTGGAACACCTGCGCGCGGATCCTGAACGCCAACCCGGCCCTGGCCCACGCCGAGGCGCCCGAACTCTCGCCGATCACCGGTGACTGAGCCCGACACCACCCCATTCACCCGCCGCGACCTGCTGCAGGCCGGGGCGGCGATGCTCGGGGTGGGGGCGCTGGGCTGTGCTCCCGGCGCGGCCCCGACAGCCCGCCCGGGGCCCGCAACCGGGGCGCCGTTCGCGGCGCCGCCGATCGACCTGGTGCGGATCGGGTTCGTGGGGGTGGGGGGGATGGGGACGGTCCACGTCCGCAACCTGCTGACCCTGGAGGGGACCCGGATCCAGGCCATCGCCGACATCGACGAGGCCAACGCGGAGCGCGCCCGCCGCCTGGTGGTGGAGGCCGGGCAGCCGGAGCCCCGGCTCTACACCCGGGGGCCCACCGACTTCGTGCGGCTGTGCGAGACCGAGGAGCTGGACCTGGTCTTCACCGCCACCCCGTGGGAGTGGCACGTGCCGGTCTGCGTGGCCGCCATGCGGAACGACAAGCACGCCGCCACCGAGGTGCCGGCGGCGGTGACGCTGGAGGAGTGCTGGCAGCTGGTGGAAGAGGCCGAGCGGGCCCGGCGGCACTGCGTCATGATGGAGAACTGCAACTACGACCGGATGGAGCTGATGGTGCTGCACATGGTCCGCCGGGGCCTGTTCGGCGAGATCCTCCATGCCGAGGGCGGCTACCTGCACGACCTGCGGAGCGTGAAGTTCAGCAGCCGGGGCGAGGGGCTGTGGCGCCGGGCCCATTCGATGCGCCGCAACGGCAACCTGTACCCCACCCACGGGCTGGGGCCGGTCGCCAACTGCATGAACATCAACCGGGGCGACCGGTTCGACTACCTGGTGAGCATGAGCGGGCCCTCGCGGGGGCTGCAGCGCTGGGCCCGGGAGCACTACCCGCCCGACGCCCCGCAGCGCCAGGAGCGGTACGTGCTGGGCGACGTGAACGTGAGCCTGATCCGGACGGCCACCGGCCGCACCATCGCGGTCACCCACGACACCAACCTGCCGCGGCCCTATTCCCGGATCCACCTGGTGCAGGGGACCCACGGGCTCTTCCAGGGGTACCCCAGCCGGGTGTACGTCGAGGGCCGGAGCCCGTCCCACCGGTGGGAGACGGCCGACACGTACCTGCCGGAGTTCGAGCACCCGCTCTGGACCTTCGACGCGGCGCGTCGCAGCACGACCGGGCACGGCGGGATGGACTTCCTGGAGGACTATCGGCTGATCGCCTGCCTCCGGGCGGGGCTCCCGACCGACATGACCGTCTACGACGCGGCCGCGCTGTCCGCGGTCTCGGCGCTGAGCGAGTGGTCGGTGGCCAACCGGAGCCGGCCGGTCGATTTTCCCGACTTCACCCGGGGCGGGTGGCGGACCGCCGCGCCCTGGGACATCGTCCGTCCCTGACCGGCGGCCTCGCGCCGACCTGACCCGCAGCCGAGTATTGTCCATGCCCTCGTCCCTACGAACCGCCGCCGCCCTCGCCCTTCTGGTCCTGGTCCCGGCCACCGGCGCCGCGGGCCAGTCGTTCGGGAAACTCGACTTCATGACCGGATGCTGGCAGGGTTCCCTCTCCGAGCGCACGGTGGTGGAGGAGTGGTGGATGCCCCCGTCGGACAACCTCGTGCTGGGACTGACCCGGTACCTGGAGAAGAGCCGCGCCACCGGCTGGGAGTTCAGCTTCATCGAGCGGACCGACAGCGGGATGGTGTTTGTCCCCCAGCCGCGCGGCCAGAAGGCCGACACCTTCGAGGTGAAGGTGCTGGTGGACGAGGCGGCGATCTTCGAGCGGGGCGGCGAGGACTTCCCCCAGCGCATCATGTACCGGCTCACCAGCGACGGCTCGCTCATCGCCCGGCTGGAGGGCGAGGGCCAGCGGAGCCTCGAGGTCCGGATGGCCAGGGTGAAGTGTCCGGGCCGCTGACCGGCGCGGCGGCCCGGGGGGGCTGATGGACGAGGCGCCCCGGTTCGTCCCGCTGCCGCACTGGCAGGAATTTCCCGAGGCGGAGATGCGGGCGCGGGCCCGCGCCTTCCACGAGGCGTGCGCGCGGCGGCGCACCAGCCGGCAGTTCAGTGACCGCCCCGTGCCCCGCGCCGTGCTGGAGGACTGCCTGCGGGCGGCGGGTACCGCGCCGAGCGGGGCCAACCTCCAGCCCTGGCAGTTCGTGGTGGTGGGCGACCCGGTCCGCAAGCGGGCCATCCGCGAGGCGGCGGAACGGGAGGAGCGGGAGTTCTACCGGCACCGCGCCCCGCCCGACTGGCTGGCCGCCCTGGCCCCGCTGGGCACCGACGAGCACAAGCCGTACCTGGAGGCGGCGCCCTGGCTCATCGCCATCTTCGGCCGGCGCTACCGGGAGGCCCCCGACGGGACCCGGCACCCGCATTACTACGTGACGGAGTCGGTGGGGATCGCCACCGGGATCCTGATCACCGCCCTGCACCACGCGGGGCTCGTGACCCTGACCCACACCCCGAGCCCCATGGGGTTCCTGAACGAGGTGCTGGACCGGCCCCCGGCGGAGAAGCCGTTCCTCCTCCTGGTGGTGGGCTACCCGGCGGAGGACGCCGTGGTGCCCGACATCGGCCGCAAGCCGCTGGAGGAGATCGCCGTCTTCCTGGACCCG
>JBFILX010000182.1:0-4915 GCA_041612035.1 Gemmatimonadales bacterium
GAAGAGGTCGGCCCCCCAGGTGAGCACGTGGGCGCCCAGCACCTTCACCGCTTCGAACCGCGCCCCGTAGCTCGCCAGGTCGGTCACGTTCCGGCTGTAGGAGTGCACCCCGGCCGCGGGGGGCAGCGGCGGGCCGAACGGGACCCGCACGTCGATGTCGAGGATGCGGTCGTTCTGGCTGGTCCACCCGGTGAGGCTCACCCGGTCGGCCACCGCCCAGCCCAGCCCGCGCGCGCGCCAGGCGAGCGAGGCCCGGGTCACGTCCTGGTCGGGGTAGAGGATCCGCACCGTGGCCCCGTTGGGCGCGCCCAGCGCGGCAGGCGCCACGTAGCCGAAGCCCGCGTTCCGGGCGTCGTAGCGCGAGAGGCGGAGCGAAAGATCCTGGGTGGCGTTCAGGTCATAGCGCAGGTCGGCGGAGAGCGTCTGGTCCAGCACCCCGGTGTCGAGCACCGGGGTCTCCTCGGCCAGGGTCAGCTGGCCGAAGGTGCCGGCGGGCGCCCGGTACGAACGGGCGTCCCGGTACCCCGCGCCGAACGCGAATCCCAGCCTGCCGGTCCGGCCCTCGAGCCGGCCGTGCACCAGGTTCTGCTCGTCGGCCGAGCCGTAGCGGTAGCCCAGCCAGCCGCGCACCGTGTTGGCGCCGCCGGGTGGCGGCTGGGTGATCTGGTTCACCACCCCGCCGATCGCGTCGGTCCCGTACAGCACCGAGGCGGGCCCCCGCACGATCTCCACCCGGCTCACCCCGTTGATGTCGGTGAGCGCGGGGAGTTCGCCGAAGTCCTGCTGGCGGCGCGAGTTGTTGAGCCGCACCCCGTCCTCCAGCAGCAGGATCCGCTGACCCCGCTGTCCGCGGATCATCAGCCGACCCTGGTTGGGCCCGACCCCCGTCACGTCCACTCCCGGCAGGTTCCGGAAGAGGTCCTGGATCCCGTTGGGCGACTCCTCCCGCACGACCGCCGCATCGGTGACCAGCATGGGGCTGGGGGTGGTGAAGACCTGGCGCTCGCTCCGGGTCGCGGTCACGGCGATCGGGGCGAGCTTCGCGATCTTGCGCGCCGAGTCCGCCACGACCGTGTCGGCCGCGGCCGGGCCGGACTGCGCCGCGACGGGCAGCGCGATGAGACAGGGGAGGACGAGCGACGCGAACCAGCGGATCGGGGAGCGCACGGACCACCTCTCGGGAGGGCGGAGTACCAGTTTTGTGAATACCTGGTACAAACGTGCGGATTGGCGGGCCAGGGAGGCACCGTATCGCTACGGTCGCCGGGTCCCGTATTGCTACGGGGTCTTCAAGACTTCTTCAGGAACCGGGGAGGAGCCCCGCGTCGAGGGCGAAGCGGGTGAGGCCCGCCACGGTGCGGATGCCCAGTTTCTGCATCAGCGATTCGCGGTAGGACTCGATGGTGCGGACGCTGAGGTCGAGGTTGGCGGCCATCTGCTTGTTGGTGAGCCCGCTCGCCACGCCGACCAGCACCTCCCGTTCGCGCCGGGTGAGCTGCTCGAGCCGGTCCGCGGCGTCGCCCCCCAGGGGCGGGGTGATCGCCTCCGCCTCGCCGGGGGCCAGGTCGGCGAAGACGGTGCGGCCCTCGTGGATCTCGCGGATCGCCTGGCGGAGGTCTTCGGGGAGGGTGTCCTTGCGCAGGTAGCCGTGGGCTCCCGCCTTGGCGCTCTCCAGCACGTATTCCGCGTGGTCGTGCACGCTGAGCATCAGCACCCGCACCTCGGGGGCCTCCGCCCGGATCCGGGCCGCGGTGCGGATCCCGCTCTCGCCGGGAAGCGAGACGTCGAGCACCACCACGTCGGGGCGCAGCTCGCGCGCACGCTCCAGCCCCTCGGGGCCCGAGCCGGCCTCCCCCGCCACCTCGAACCCCGGCGCGGTGAGGGCCTGGCGGATCCCTTCGCGCACCAGCACGTGGTCGTCCACGATCACCACCCGGATCGGTGCCTCGCTCATGGGGTGTCTCCCGCGAAAGGCAGCTGGATGTCGAGCCGGAGCCCGCCGCCGGGGGCCTCGCCCAGCGCGAGGGTGCCGCCCTGGGCGGCCAGCCGCTCGCGCATCCCGAAGAGCCCCGAGCGGCCGGATCCCGCGGGGCCGGCGCCCAGGCGCTCGCGGTCGGAGGCCGGCAGCCCGGGGCCGTCGTCGTCGAGCACCAGGCGGAGGGCGCCGGTCCGGGTGGAGAGGTCCACGGTCACCTGGGAAGCGCCGGCGTGGCGGGCCACGTTGCTGAGCCCCTCCTGCACCGCGCGGAAGAGCGCCAGCTCCGCCTCGGGCGCGAGCGGGGAGAGGGTCTCGGGGGCGGTGAAGGTGACGGCCAGCCCGCTCCAGCCGCGGAACTCCGACACCAGGGCGCGAAGGGCGGGGACCAGGCCCAGGTCGTCCAGCAGGGCGGGCCGGAGGTCCTCGCTCACGGTGCGGATGCTGCGCATGCCCGCGTTGACCAGGGCCAGGAGCCGCTCCACCCGGCCGGATTCCTCGGCAGGGAGGGCTTCGCGCAGCCCGCCCAGCTGGAGCTTGAGTCCGGCGAACACCTGCGCGGTCTCGTCGTGCAGTTCGCGGGCGAGCCGCCGGCGCTGCTCCTCGTGCTGCCGGATCATCCGCCCCGAGAGCCGCTCCAGGTCGGCGCTCCGCTCGCGGAGCGCCCCGTACAGTTCCGCGTTCTCGAGCGCCGCGCCGATCTGCTCGCTCACCGCCACCAGGATCCCGTCGTCCAGCGCGGCGAAGGGGGCCGCGAGTTCCGCCACCACCACGAGGGCCAGGCCATCGCCCGGCTCACGCCCCGCCACGGCCCCGCCGCCCGGCCGGGGCACCGGGAGCACGGCGGTGAAGGGCGGAGCGCCGGGGGCGGCCTGGCTCCCGCTCCGGAGCAGCGGCTGGTTGCGGGCCAGGGCCTCCGCGGCCTGGGCCCGGACCGGCTCGGGCACCCGGTCGCCCAGCCAGGCCGCGCACTCGCCCACGCAGCGCACGGGGGCCACGCCGGCGACCGACCCGCGCACCAGCGCCGCGCCCCGCACGCCGCGGAGCGCTAGGGGCCGCTGCAGCAGGTCCGCCACCAGGGCGGAGGGGTCGCCCGAGCGGCGCAGGTCGCCCGACAGCGTGGAGAGGGTCACGATTCCCTGGCGCAGCTCCTCGATCACCAGCAGCAGCACGCCGGCGCCCATGGCCAGCACGAAGAGCAGGTCGAGATAGTAGCCCCAGGGGTTCCAGGCGCCGCGGGCGCGCAGGATCGGGTAGTCGAGGTGGTGCAGCCCCCAGAGGAGGAGGGTGAGCGCCAGGATGCCGGCGGCGCTCGAGCCGGTGCGCCGGCGGTAGCGCCAGAAGACGAACCCGGTCCACAGGGTGGCCAGGCTGAGGAAGGCCACCGTGGGCCCCGCCGCCAGCATGAAGTTGTCGAGCCGGAAGATCGCCACCCACGACCACACGGGCGGGAAGAGCAGGAACCCCAGATAGGCGGGCCGCCACCGGCTCTGGTAGGCGAAGACCAGCGCGGCCCAGAGCAGGGCCAGCGCGGTCCACCCGGTGGCCACCTGGTGCCAGTAGAGCCAGCTCCACCCGTCGGACCAGAGGAAGGTGAGGATGAAGGCGAGCCGCAGGCCGTAGAGGCCCCAGGCCACCGCCCACCAGAGGAAGTGGGCCTTCCCGTAGCGGGCGTGGAGATAGAGGAAGAGCCCGGCCAGGCCGAAGGTGACGGCGGCCTGGAGCAGCGCGGCGGCGATCTCGGTGGTGGCGAAGACCTGCATCGGGCCCAACGCAAACGGGGTGGGCCGTCACCCGGCAAGGGCCAGGGTGCTGGACGGGGGCCGGGCGGGGAGGCGAGCTTAGGGGGCGCGCCCGTAGCTCAGTTGGATAGAGCATCGGCCTTCTAAGCCGAGGGTCGGAGGTTCGAATCCTCCCGGGCGCACTGCCCGCCGTTCCACACCGCCGGCCTCGTCACGGGGCCGGCGTTCGTTTGACATCGGCCCGCGCCGGGGCTAGGTCACATCACCACTCGACAAGCGAGGCACACATGGCACATCGTGGCTGGTACGCCGCCGCCGCCGGCGCGCTCGGGCTGGCCCTGCTGGCGGGCTCGCCCGCCCCGGCCGAGGCCCAGATGGGGCAGGCCGTCAGGACGGCGGGAATGGTGACCGGGAGCCAGGAGATCCTCGACGAGTTTCCCCAGCCGGACGGCCGGGTGATCCGCCGGATCCACATGAGCCTGGTCGTGACCGCCGACGACCCGGCGAGCATCTGGCATCTGGGCAGCCAGGACTGCCTGGCGACCTACACCTTCGCGGCCGACGGGTCGCTCATCGGTGGCCGGGGCGCGTGTGACCTCGTCAGTCCGGGCGGCGACGTCTGGTGGCTCACCACCGAGGCCCGGGGCACCGACCCGATCCGCTGGCGCGGGCTGGGCGGCACCGGGCGGTACGCCGGGCTGGAGCACAGCGGCACCACCGTCATCCTGGCGGAGTGGGGGGACGGGAAGATCGCGGCCCGCTGGGAAGGGACGATGACCCGGCGATAGGCCTCTCGGGGCGGCCGGTCGGCGGGGCGGCTAGATTCCGGGGGAGATCCCGCCGGAGCGACCGATGACCGCGACCCAGCCCGCCCAGACCCCCGTGCAGGACACCTTCCCGATCAACGGGACCGACTACGTCGAGTTCTGGGTCGGGAACGCGCGCCAGGCGGCGGCCTATTACCAGCACTGCTGGGGCTACCGCCTGGCGGCCTATCGCGGCCCCGAGACCGGCACCCGCGACACCGCGAGCTACGTGCTGACCCAGGGCAAGATCCGCCTGGTGCTGACTACGGCGCTCCGGCCAGACCATCCGGTGGCGGACCACGTGGCCCGGCACGGCGACGGGGTGCGCGACATCGCCTTCTGGGTGGACGACGTCCGCGACGCCTTTGCCAAGGCGGTGGAACGCGGAGCCA
>JBFILX010000183.1:0-4872 GCA_041612035.1 Gemmatimonadales bacterium
CACGCGGGCGGCGAGCGCACCGTGCAGGTCTTCTCGGAGCGGTTCGCCTGCCCGGTGTGCGAACTGTCCTTCCAGGAGCTGGAGCCGCGCCAGTTCTCGTTCAACTCCCCCTTCGGGGTGTGCCCGGAGTGCAACGGGCTCGGCACCCGCCGGGAGGCCAACGCCGACCTGGTCCTGGGCGACCCCAGCATCTCCATCCTGGAAGGGGTGATCCTGCCCTGGGGCGAGCCCTCGGGCTACCTCCGCAAGGTGGTCCTGCCCACCCTGGCCCGGGCCTACAAGTTCGACCTCAACGCCTCGTGGGAGGCGCTCGGGGGGCCGGTGCGCGAGGTGCTGCTGCGCGGGGCCCCGGGCCGCACCTTCCGGTTCGCGGCCGAGGGGGCCCGGAGCGGGGAGTACGAGAGCGAGTGGGAAGGCGTGCTCCGCAACGTGGAGCGGCGCTTCCGCGAGACCACCAGCGACGCGGTCCGCCGCTCGCTCGACGAGTTCATGGTGGAGATGCCGTGCGGCGCCTGCCAGGGCCGGCGGCTGAAGCCGGAGAGCCGGTCGGTGGTGGTGCACGGCGTCGGCATCGGCGAGGTGGTGGACCTGCCCGTGGATCAGGCCCTGGCCTTCTTCGAGTCGGTGCCCCTGGAGAAGGGCCGCCCGGGCGCGGTGGACCCCGAGATCGCGGGGCCGGTCCTCAAGGAGATCGCCGGCCGCCTCCGGTTCCTGCAGGACGTGGGGCTCGAGTACCTGACCCTGGGCCGCGGGGCGGGCACCCTGTCGGGGGGCGAGGCCCAGCGGATCCGGCTGGCCACCCAGATCGGCTCCCGGCTGGTGGGCGTGCTGTACATCCTGGACGAGCCCAGCATCGGGCTGCACCAGCGCGACAACGGCCGCCTGCTCGACACCCTGCGCGGGCTGCGCGACCTGGGGAACACCGTGCTGGTGGTGGAGCACGACGAGGACACCATCCGGGCCGCCGACCACGTGATCGACCTCGGGCCCCGCGCCGGCCGCCACGGCGGCCGGGTGGTGGCCGAGGGCCCCGTGAGCGCGGTGGAGGCGCACCCCGACTCGCTCACCGCCCGGTACCTCCGGCGCGACCTGCGGGTCCCCATGCCGCCGGCCCGCCGGGTGGCGGACCCCGACCGGCGCCTCCGGATCGTGGGCGCCCGGGCCAACAACCTGGACGACCTCACCGTGGAGGTCCCGCTGGGGCTGTTCGTGGCGGTGACCGGGGTGTCGGGGTCGGGGAAGTCCACCCTGGTCACCGACATCCTCTACCGGGCGCTGGCCCGGCAGCTCTACCGGACCAAGGTGGTGCCGGGCCCCCACACCCGGATCGAGGGCACCGAGCTGGTGGACAAGGTGATCGAGATCGACCAGAGCCCGATCGGCCGGACCCCCCGCTCCAACCCGGCGACCTACACCAACCTGTTCACCCCGATCCGGTCGCTCTTCGCCCAGCTGCCGGAGGCCAAGCTGCGGGGGTACGGGCCGGGGCGCTTCTCGTTCAACGTGAAGGGGGGACGCTGCGAGGCGTGCGAGGGGGACGGGCTGGTGAAGATCGAGATGCACTTCCTGCCCGACGTGTACGTCCCGTGCGAGGTCTGCAAGGGACGCCGCTACAACCGCGAGACCCTCGACGTGCGCTACCGCGGGCGCAGCATCGCCGACGTGCTGGACCTCACCGTGGCCGACGCGCTCGAGTTCTTCGAGGCGCAGGGGCGCCTGGTGGACCGGCTGGAACTGCTCAACGACGTGGGACTGGGCTACCTGCACCTGGGGCAGTCGGCCACGACCCTGTCCGGCGGCGAGGCCCAGCGGGTCAAGCTCGCCACCGAGCTGGCCAAGCGCGACACCGGCCGGACCCTCTACATCCTCGACGAGCCCACCACCGGGCTGCACTTCGAGGACGTCCGCCTGCTGCTCCAGGTGCTGCACCGGCTGGTGGACAAGGGGAACACGGTGCTCGTCATCGAGCACAACCTCGAGGTGATCAAGACCGCCGACTGGGTGATCGACCTGGGCCCCGAGGGAGGAGGCCGGGGCGGCCGCGTGGTGGCCGAGGGGACGCCCGAGGCCGTGGCCGCGAACGGCAGCTACACCGGGCAGTACCTGCGCTCGGCGCTCGCCCGCTAGCTAGCCCGACGCGCCGGCCCGCGTCAGCCGGTCGCGCACCGCCGCCCAGGCCGGCCCCGCCGGCACCGCCTCGGCCACGATCGCATCGCACCGGTCGTCCAGGTCGTGCAGCGCCGCGTACAGCGCGCGGGCGTAGCCGGCGGGCTCCGCCGGGAGGGTCCGAACCAGGGTTGCCGGACCCGGGTCCCCGCTGATCACCAGCGCCCCGACGCGCCGCCCTCCGGTCCGTTCCGCCGCCACCCGTTCGGCCACCGTCCCGGGCGCCACCACCAGCAGCCGGGCCCGGGGCGCATAGTGCCTCGCCATCTGTCCGGGCGACGCCCTCGGCACCGTGTCGGCGTGGGTGTCGGCCCCGAGGGCCACGGGCCCCAGCAGGGGCTCGAGGTCGGCCGGGGTCACGTGGCCGGGTCGCAGGATGACCGGGGAGGGACCGGTCAGGTCGAGGACCGTCGACTCGATGCCGACCCCGGTGGGGCCGCCGTCCACCACCAGGTCCACCCGGTCCCCCAGCCCGGCGATCACGTGGTCCGCCGTGGTGGGGGAGACGGCGGTGGACGGGTTGGCGCTGGGCGCGACCACCGGGATGCCGGCCCGGGCCAGGATCGCCAGGGCCACCGGGTGGGCCGGGACCCGGACCGCCACCCGGTCCAGCCCGGCGGTCACCGCGAGGGGCACCGCCGGGCCCCGGGGGAGGACCAGGGTGAGCGGTCCAGGCCAGAAGCGCTCCGCCACCTGCTCGGCCAGGGGGGGCCAGTCCGCGGCCACCGCGCGGGCGCCGGCCCGGTCGGCCACGTGGACGATGACGGGGTTGGTGGCGGGGCGGCCCTTCGCCTCGTACAGCCGGGCGATCGCCGCGGGGTCGAGCGCGCTCGCCCCGAGCCCGTAGACCGTCTCGGTCGGGAAGGCCACCAGGCCCCCCGCGCGGAGCAGCGCGGCCGCCTCCCCGATCACTTCGGGGTCGGGGGCCGCCGGGTCCACGCGCCGCACGCGATCGCTCGCCATGGGGGAATGTAGCCGCGGTCATCCTCCCCTCGTTCGGGCTGTCTCCGGTGCCGGGGGCCGCCTATACTCCTCGTGCATCCGCGCCTCCCGGGGGCGCCCGGCTCCCCTCCCACCAGGATCTCGTCCCATGCGCTCGTTGGTGGCCCGCCTGCTCGTGGTCCTCCTCCTCGTTCCGGCCTCGGCCCCGTTCGCGGCGCAGACGACCGATTCGACCCGCCTGTCGGTGCCGCGGATCTTCGGGTCGGCCGACTTCCAGAGCGAATCGTTCGGGCCGGCCCGGTGGCTGGGCGGCGGGTCGGCCTACACCACCCTGGTGCGGTCGCCCACGGGGGCCCGGGAACTGGTCCGGATCGACACCGAGCGGGGGACCCGGCAGGTGCTGGTCACCGCGGCCCAGCTCACCCCGCCGGGGGCGGCGGGGCCGCTCGCCGTCGAGAGCTACGCCTGGAGCGGCGACCTCCAGCGGCTCCTCATCTTCACGAACTCCCGGCGGGTCTGGCGGCAGAACACCCGGGGCGACTACTGGGTGTTCGACCGGACCACCGGGGCGCTGCGCCAGCTGGGCCGGTTCGCCCGGCCGAGCACGCTGATGTTCGCCAAGTTCTCCCCCGACGGCGGGCGGGTGGCCTACGTGGTGGAGAACGACCTGTACGTCGAGGACCTGGCGGGCGGGGTCACCCGGCTCACCCACGACGGGTCGCGCACCATCATCAACGGCACCTTCGACTGGGTGTACGAAGAGGAGCTGGACCTGCGGGACGGCTTCCGCTGGAGCCCGGACGGGCGGCGCCTCGCGTACTGGCAGCTGGACGCGTCGGGGGTTCGCGACTTCTACCTGGTCCGCACGACCGACTCGGTCTATGCCGCGGTCGAGCCGATCCAGTACCCCAAGGCCGGGGGCACCAACTCGGCCGGCCGGGTGGGGGTGGTGGACGCGGGCGGGGGGGCCACCACCTGGCTCGCCATCGACGGAGACCCGCGCAACCAGTACATCGCCCGGATGGAGTGGGCCGCGTCCAGCGACGAGCTGGTCGTCCAGCGGCTCAACCGGTTGCAGAACCGGCTCGACCTGATGCTGGCCGACGCCCGCACCGGGGCGGTGCGCACCGTCCTGGTCGAGGAGGACCGCGCCTGGGTGGAGGTGGTGGACGACCTGGTCTGGCTGGACCAGGGACGCCGCTTCACCTGGGTGAGCGAGCGGGACGGCTGGACGCACGTGTACCTCGTGTCGCGCGACGGGCGGGAGGTCCGCGACCTCACGCCCGGTGACTTCGACGTGACCCGGATCGTGGGTGTGGACCCGCGCGGCCGATGGCTCTACTACCTGGCCTCCCCCGGCGCGGCCACCCAGCGGTATCTCTGGCGCGCGCGGCTGGACGGGCGCGGTCGCCCCGAGCGGCTCTCGCCGGCCGACCAGCCGGGCACCCACGGCTACAACGCCTCGCCCGACCTCCGGTGGGCCTTCCACACCTACTCGCGGTTCGGCGCGCCCCCGGTCACCACCCTGATCGCCCTGGGCACCCATCGACCGGTGCGGGTGGTGGCGGGCAACCGGGCCCTCTCCGCGCGGGTGAGCGCGCTGGCCCGGGGCCCCGTCGAGTTCCTGCAGGTGCCCGGCGCGGAGGGGACGATGCTGGACGCCTGGATCATGAAGCCGCCCGGCTTCGACCCCGCCCGGCGCTACCCGGTGCTCTTCTACGTGTACGGCGGCCCGGCCACCGCGACCGTCACCGACGCCTGGGG
>JBFILX010000184.1:0-4845 GCA_041612035.1 Gemmatimonadales bacterium
CCTGGGGCCTGGTGGGCCTGCTGCACGACTTCGACTACGAGCGGTTTCCCAACCCGGCGCGCTCCCCCACCGAGGAGCACCCCTCCGCGGGAGTGCGGATCCTGGCGGACCAGGGGCTGCCCGAACCGATGCAGCGGGCGATCCTGGGCCACGCCAGCTACACGGGAGTGCCGCGCGACACGCTCATGGCCCGGGCCCTCTTCGCGGTGGACGAACTGAGCGGGTTCCTGGTGGCCTGCGCCCTGGTGCGGCCCTCCCGCAGCCTGGGCGACCTGGAGGTGAAGAGCGTCCGCAAGAAGCTCAAGGACAAGGCCTTCGCCCGCGGGGTGAACCGGGACGAGGTGGTGCAGGGGGCGCAGGAACTGGGCGTGGACCTGGACGAGCTGATCGGGTTCGTGCGCGACGCCCTGCACCCGTCCGAGGCCCTGCTCGGCCTGGGGAACGCATCCTGACCGGCCCGTGGCGGACCGGGCGCTGACCGACCTCGTCACCCTCGCGCTGGACCGGGTCACCGGCGGCCGCGCGATCCCCGGCAACCGGGTCGCCCTGCGGAACGACGGGCCTGAGATCTTCGACGCCGCCCTGGCGGCCATCGCCGGGGCCACCCGCTGGATCCACTTCGACAACTACATCTTCCGGCCCGACCGGACCGGCGCGCGGTTCGCCGAGGCGCTGCGCGAGCGGGCCCGGGCGGGCGTGCGGGTGCGGGTGCTGACCGACTGGCTGGGGTCGGCGGGGACCCCGCGGGACTTCTGGGGCCGGATGCGCCGGGACGGGGTCGAGGTCCGGCTGTTCGGTCCCCCGCGGCTGCTCGATCCCGGAACGGCCTTCGTGCGGAACCACCGGAAGCTGATCGTGGTCGACGGGGGTCGCGCGCTCACCGGAGGGTTCTGCATCGCCGACGAGTGGGCGGGCGACCCCGACCGGGGCCGGCAGCCGTGGCGGGAGACGGCGGTGGAGGTCTGGGGGCCCGCCGCCGCGGCGCTGGACCGGGCCTTCGCCCATCTCTGGGCCCGGACCGGTCCCCCCCTCCCGCCCGACGAACTGGTGGGCGAGGTCGCCGCGGCAGGGGACACCCCGATGCGGGTGGTCGCCGGCATCCCGGGGCGCGACCGGATGTACCGCACCATGGACCTGGTGCTCTCGTCCGCCACCCGTCGCTTCTGGGTGACCGACGCCTACTTCGTGGCGCCGCGACGGCTGTTCCAGTCGCTGCTCGACGCGGCCAACGACGGAGTGGACGTGCGCCTGCTGGTGCCGGGGTCGAGCGACCTGCCGTGGATCCGGAACCTCACCCGGTTCGGCTATCGCGACCTGCTGCGTGCCGGGGTGCGGATCTTCGAGTGGCAGGGCCCGATGCTGCACGCCAAGGCGGTGGTCTCCGACGGCCGCTGGAGCCGGATCGGGTCCAGCAACCTGAACCCCTCGAGCCTGTTCGGGAACTGGGAGCTGGACGTGCTGGTGGACGACCCGGAATTCGCCTCCATCCTGGAGCACCAGTTCCGCCGGGACCAGGAACTGAGCGCCGAGGTGCGGGTCCGGCCCATCCTCCCGGCCGCGGCGTTCGGGGCGGCCCACCCCACCGCGCTCGCCATCGCGCGCACCGGCGAGCATCCGGTGTCCCACCGGCCCGGGTCGCGCGAACGCCGGCGCCGCGGCCTGCTGGTCCTGTGGACCCTGGTGCGGAGCGCCCGGCTGGCCACCTTCGGGTCCCTCGCGCTGGTCCTGCTCGTGGCCGGGACCCTCTCCCTCCTCCTCCCCCGCACCACGTCGCTGGTGCTGGGGGTGGTCTTCCTGCTTGCCGCCGCCGGCACGGGCATCCACGCCCTGCGCCGGGCCGACCGTGGCTGACGGGCCGCGCCCGACTCAACAGGGGGCGGCCGACCCGCGTACATGGGACGTGGAGGAGGCCGGCCTGGCCCGGCGGGCCGCGGGGGGCGATCCGGAGGCCTTCGGGGCGCTCGTGGAACGGTACGCGCCGGCCGCCCGACGGGTGGCCGGGGCGATCTTGGGGCCGGGGGACGAGGCGGACGACGCGGTGCAGGACGGGTTCCTGGCGGCCTGGAAGGCGATCGCCCGGTTCGATCCGGACCGGGCGTTCCGGCCCTGGCTGATGCGGGTGGTGGCGAACGCGGCCCGCGACCTGCACCGGCGCCGGAAGGTGCGGCAGGCGGGCGAGCTGCCCGAGCACGCGGCCAGTCGGGACCCGCTGCCCGACCGGGCCGCCGACCACAGCCTCTTCCGGGACACGCTCCGGGCCGCGCTCGAGACGCTGCCGGAGCGGCAGCGGATCGCGGTGGTGCTGTTCGACGCCGAGGGCTACGGACACGCGGAGATCGCCGAGGTGCTGCAGGTGCCGGAAGGAACGGTTCGCTCGTACGTGTTTCACGCCCGCCGGGCGCTGCGTCAGGCGCTGGGGGCTTTTCGGGAGGACGACGCATGACCGACATCACCCCGTTCGACGATCGGCCCGACGAGGCGCTGGGCGCCCGCATCCGGGCCGCGCTCGACCGGCCGGGCATCGAGGCCCTGGTGGCCGGGGTGCGCGGCGCGCTGGTCGAGGCCGACTCCCCGTGGGACGTGCTGGCGCGCTGGGCCCCGCGCGGGCTCGTCGCGGCGGCCGCCGCGGCCGCGGTGCTCTGGTTCCTGATGCCGGCGCCGGCGCCGGCACCGGGTCCGGGGCCGATCGCGTCGGCGCCGGTGCAGATGGAGGTGTCGCCCGGCCAGGCCGAGGCGGTGGTGCTCACCGTGGCGCTGCTGGAGGGCCGATGACCAGGTCCAAACTCGGCGCGGTGGCCCTCCTGCTCGGCGCCTTCGTGCTGGGCGGGGTCGCGGGCGGCATGGGGGTGAGCATGGCCGAGCATGACCGGCGGCCCCGGGAGGGGCGCGGCGGGCGGGAGGGCTACGTGGAGCGGCTCAACGCCGAATTGCATCTGAGCCCGGCCCAGCAGGACAGCATCCGCGCCATCCTGCAGGGGAGCGAGCCGGCCATGGACTCGATGTGGCGCGAGGTGCGGCCCCGGTTCGACTCGGTACGGAACGCGATCCGTGACCGGATCCGGAGCCAGCTGACCCCGGAGCAGCTGGAGCAGTACACGGAGATGCTCGAGCGGCGGGACCGCGAGTACCGGCAGCGGAGGTCGAATGGCAGGAACTAGGTGGATGCTGGCGCTGGCCGGGCTGTGGGCGGCCGCCCCCGCGGCGGCGCAGCAGCGGACGGTGACGCTGGCGGAGGCGATCGAGCAGGCGGAACGGGTGCAACCCCGGATGGTGAGCGCCGAGGGGGCGGTGCGGAGCACCGGTGCGCGCCTGCTCACCGCGCGGGGGGCCTACCTCCCGAACCTCAACCTGAACGCCAGCGGTTCGACCTTCTTCTCCGAGAGCCAGCGGATCGATCCCAGTACCGGCCAGCTGGTCACCGGGGGCACCCGGACCAGGAGCCTGTCGAGCTCGCTCAGTTCGTCCATCGAGCTGTTCGACGGGTTCCGCCGGAGCAACGACCTGGGCGCCGCCCGTGCCAACGACGTGGCCGCCGAGGCCAGCCTGGTGGACGCCCGGTTCCAGCAGGCGCTCCAGACCACCAACACCTTCTTCGACGCGCTGGCGGCCAACCAGCTGGTGCGGGTCCGCGAGGCGAGCCTCCGCCGGGCCGAGCAGCAGCTCAGCACCTCCATCGCCCGGCTCCAGGCCGGGGCCGCCACCCGGTCGGACTCGCTCCGGTCCCTGGTGACGGTGGGGAACGCGGAGCTGGCGCTGGTCAACATCCAGGCCTCGGTGGCCACGGCGGAGGCCAACCTGGGGCGGCTCATCGGCGAGACGGCCCGGGTGGCCGCGGCCGACGACTCCGCCTTCTACCGCATGGTCGGCAGTCTGGACACCGTGGCGATCCGGACCGAGGCGCTGTCGCGGTCGCCCACGGTGCAGGCGGCCGACGCGAGCGCCCGGGCGGCGGACGCGTCGCTCAAGGCCTCGCGCTCCACCTACTGGCCGTCGCTGGTGCTGTCGGGCAGCTACTCGCTCAACGCCACCGACCGCAACGACTACACCTTCCTGGGCCAGAACCAGCTGAGCCTGGGCCTGAGCTGGCCCCTGTTCAACCGGTTCGCCCGCGAGCAGAACGTGGTGCTCCAGTCGGTGGCGGCGGAGAACGCCCGGGCCACGGCGGCCGAGGCCCGCCGGCTGGTGGTCGCCAGCCTCACCGCCCGGCTGGCGGAACTGGAGGCGGCGCGGCTGCGGATCGAGATCACCACCCGCTCGGTCGCGGCCAGCACCGAGGACCTGCGGGTGCAGCAGGAGCGGTACCGGCTGGGGGCCTCCACCATCCTGGACGTCCTCACCACCCAGGAGCAGCTGGCCCAGGCCGAGGTGGACGCGGTGACGGCCCGCTTCGACTACCTGCGCGCCAAGGCGGCCATCGAGGCCCTGATCGGGAGGCCCTTGTGACCGACATCGCCACCACCGCCGAGCGGATCGCGCAGATCCCGGGCGGGGTCCCGGGCGACGCCGTCATCGTCACCCGGAACCTGCACCGCGACTACCAGATGGGGGCGGAGACGGTCCGCGCGCTGCGCGGGGTGGACGTCATCATCCGGCGGAACGAGTTCGTGGCCATCATGGGCCCGTCGGGCTCGGGCAAGTCCACCCTGATGAACCTGATCGGCTGTCTCGACACCCCGACCTCGGGCACCTACGAGCTGGCCGGCGAGCCGGTGGCCGGCATGAGCCGCGCCGAGCTGGCCGACGTGCGCAACCGCCGCATCGGCTTCGTGTTCCAGAACTTCAACCTGATCCCGCAGATCTCCGCCTGGGAGAACGTCGAGATGCCGCTGCTCTTCGGCCGGGTCG
>JBFILX010000185.1:0-4838 GCA_041612035.1 Gemmatimonadales bacterium
GCGACCCGGGGCCGTTCCTGCTGACCCTGGCCGACTCGGTGGGGCTGCGCCGCCCGGCGCTCACCGCCTGCGTCACCAACCCGGAGACCACGGCGGCGGTGCGCAGCGACGCGGAGGGCGCGATCCGGGCCGGCGCCCAGAGCACGCCGAGCTTCTGGATCGAGGGAGGGCTGATGGTGGGGGCCCACCCGGTCGACGCGTTCCGCCGGGTGCTCGACTCGGTCTACGCGGTGAAGACCCGCCGCCCCTGACCGGGGTCAGGCCAGCGCGAGGAAGACGTCGTAGAGGGCGTGGCTCCAGGCCGTCACGCCGAAGCCCCGGGTGAGGTAGAGGCCGCTGAAGAGCAGGCCGGCCACGCTCCGGAAGGTGAACGAGCCCAGTTCCCACGGGTCGCCGTAGGGCCCCACGTAGTGGAAGGCCGAGAAGATCAGGGCCCCCACCACCGCGGCGAAGGTCCCCGCCCCCAGCGCCTTCCACCCGAACGCCCCGCGGGCCAGCCAGGCCAGCCCGGACACCAGCAGCACCCGGAAGAGCAGCTCCTCGTAGATCCCCGCGCCCAGGGAGATCATGATCTGGGTCGCCAGGCCGAACTGGTCCAGCACGCCGGCCGCGAGGGCCAGCCGGCCGGTGAGCAGGAAGCTGGTGAGCAGGCTCGCCACCCCGCCCAGGGCCAGGGCGTAGACCACGCTCTCCGCCAGCATCCCCCCGAACACCTCGAGCCGGGGCCGGCCGTGGCGCCGGAGGTCGCGCGCCACCAGCACCCCCCCGCCTCCGAGCAGGACGAGCGTGAAGAGGGTGAGCCCGTGCGCCCCGCCCAGGCCCAGGAAGAGGCTCTTGAGCAGCACGTCGGCCCCGTTGCGCACGCCGGCCTGGCCGTCGCGCCCAAGCACCCAGGCCAGCGCCTCGTAGGCCCCGAGCAGGGGGAGGGCGAAGAGGAGGCTGTAGCGCGGGTCGCGGGTGGCGCTCCAGTAGCGCACGCGGGTGGTCCGGGTCGGCGTCATCGGCGCGGGGAGCTTAGGGGAGGGGCCGATCGGCGGCAACCCGCCGCTAGATTTCCCCGCAGATGATCCGACCCACCTCGCGCGCCTACCGGGGCGTCGCCCGGCTCGCGCGGCTGCTGGTCCCGCTGGTGGCGAGGGACCGCTCCGTCCGGCGGGCCCACCGCGGCCGCCGGGGCGCGCCCGCGCGGCTGGCGGCCTGGGCCGCCGAACACCGCGACCCGAACCGTCCGCTGGTCTGGTTCCACGCCGCGTCGATGGGCGAGGGGCTCCAGGCCCGCGCCGTGATCGAGCGGCTCCGGTCGCGCCGGCCCGACTGGCAGCTGGTGTTCACCCATTTCAGCGCCTCCGCCGAATCGCTCGCCCCCCGGCTGCCGGTGGACGTGGCCGACTACGTGCCGTACGACCTTCCGGGCCCCTGCGATTCAGTCCTCGCGGCCCTGCGGTCCGACGCGCTGGTGTTCGTGAAGACCGACCTCTGGCCGGAGCTGGCCACCCGGGCCGCGGCGCGCGGCACCAGCGTGCTCCTGGTGGCCGCGACCGTGAGCCCGGTGAGCGGCCGGGGCCGCTGGCCGGTGCGACCGCTCGCGGCCCCCGGCTACCGCGCGGTGGTCGCCGCGGGGGCCATCGCCGAGGCCGACGCCGACCGGCTCGCCGGGCTGGGCGTGCCCCGCGAACGGATCGAGGTGCTGGGCGACCCGGCGTTCGACCAGGTGGTGCGGCGGGCGGAGGCGGTGCGCGCCGACGACCCCCTGCTGGCCCTGGCCCCGCCCGACGCCACCCTGGTGGCGGGCTCCACCTGGCCTGCGGACGAGGCGGTCCTGCTCCGGGCCTTCCGCGCCGTCCGTCACCGGCGGCCCGAGGCGAAGCTGGTGCTGGTCCCGCACGAGCCCACCGCGTCCCACCTCGAGGCCCTCGACCGCCGGATCGAGGGGCTCGGGCTGCCCGCCGCCACCCGGCTCAGCGCGCCGTCGCCCGGGTGGGACCTCCTGGTGGTGGACCGGGTCGGGGTGCTCGCCACGCTGTACGGGACCGGCATGGCGGCCTACGTGGGCGGCGGCTTCGGGACGGCGGGACTGCACTCGGTGCTGGAGCCCGCCGCCTGGGCGCGACCGGTGCTGATCGGCCCGCGCTGGCAGTCGAGCCGCGAGGCCGGGCTGCTCATCGAGGCGGGGGCCGCCACCGTGCTGCCGGCGGGCGAGGACCGGGCGGGGGCGGCGCTGGCCGAGCGGTGGGTGGCCTGGCTCGCCGACCCGGCGGGATGCCGGGCCGCGGGCGCGGCGGCCCGGGCGGTAGTGGAGGCCGGTCTGGGAGCGGCGGACCGGAACGCCGAACTCGTGGAGCGGCTGGTGCGGCGGGATCGCGGCCGGGTTACGGCCGAGCGGGCGGCGTCCCGGTAATCACCCCTTCGAAGGTGACGGTCCGGGGCACGAAGAGACCCAGCGTGAGCCCGGTGATCAGGAGGTCGCTCCAGCGGCTCCGGACCCGGATCCGGACGTCGGCCACGCCCCGCCCTCCCACCAGCTGGGTCGCCAGCGCCTTCTCCAGCGAGGCGTGGCTCAGCGTGAAGATCCCGAACACCGCGTGCAGGCTCGTCTGGTTGACCCGGAAGGCATCGCCCTGGGCCGGCTGGCCCGCGGGGGAGGCCATGGTGACGGGCACGCCCAGGCGGGCGGCGGAGAACGACTCGGCGCACCCGGTGCCGAGCAGGGCGGACAGCGCGAGGAGCGGCAGGACGCGGCGGATCACCTGGGGGTCTCCGGGCTAGAAGCGCATGGCGGCGCCGAACGCCACCGTCGGGTCCTGGTTCTTGATCATCTCGTACGAGGCCCGGAAGGAGAGCCCCGTGAGGAGGGTCAGGTTGAACCCCGTGCTGAAGGCGAAGACCTCGTTGGACGACGACGTCCCCTGGAACGACGTCCGGGTCACGTCCATCCTGGGCGCGATCCAGGGACGGACCGACAGGTACGGCGTGGGGATGGTCAGCGTCAGGGCCAGGCCCACCGGGACGAACAGCTGGCTGCTGTCGGGGTTCGAGTCTTCCATGGTCCCCGCCCCCGCCTGGGCGTAGATGCCGAGCGGGCTCAGCGGGCTGCCCAGCAGCTTCAGGCTGGCCAGGGCGCCGTAGGCCCATCGCTCGGGCCCGCCACCGGCCGAGCCGAGCCGGGCCAGGGTCCCGGCGACGCCCACCAACGGCGCCCCGAGGGTCAGCGTGGCGCCGTAGACGGTCCCGTCCCCGGTCCGGCTGTCGGAGCCGGGGAACGCGACCGCGCCGCCCAACTCGAGCCCGGGCGAGAACCCCCCGCCATAGACCGGCATCCCCGGCGTCTGGGCCGACGCCGGGGATGCGAGCAGGGCGAGGAGGATGAGCGGGAGCGTCTGGCGCACGGACTCAGCGGATCCAGGAGAGCCCGATGGCGATGCCGTCCAGGTCGCCGATCCCGCCGCTCACCCGGATGTCGAGGGCGCGGCTCACCTTGAAGTCCACCCCGAGCCCCACCGCAACCAGCAGGTCGCTCGAGTCGCCGAAGGTGGGCACGATGACCGGGTGGAGGTAGGGGACGAAGCTGGTGCCCCCCTCCAGTTCGATCCGGCGCCCCAGGCTCAGCCCCACCGGGAGGTAGCCCCGGCTGATGTCGCCCATCGACCCGCCGATCCCGGCGGTGAACGACCCGTCGAGCGGGAAGTCCTCGGTGTGGTCGATGACCCGGAACCGGAGGTCGGCCCCGGCCAGCAGCGCCACGTCCGTCGCCCCCGGGTCCCGATCGATCGACAGCAGCCCGCCCCTGATGCCCACGTCGAACTTGCCGGCCCCGTACCGCCAGTAGCCCTCCAGCGCGAAGCCGGGCCCGGGATCGGAGATCATGGCCCCGACTTCGTGCTGGGTGAAGGCCCGGTAGGGGGCCATGTAGACCGGGGTCCCCAGGGTCTGGGCGGCGGCGGACGACGGCAGCGCGACGAGCGCGGCCAGGAGCACCGGGAGAGCGAGCTTACGCATGGGCGACCTCGACGTGTTCGGCGACGACCCGGACGGTGTTGGCGACGACCTGAAGGAACCCGCCCTCCACCCGGAACCGGGCAACGTCTTCCCGGTGGCGGACGGTCAGCGTGCCCCGGCCCAGCGGCGCCATGAAGGGCGCGTGGTTGGGCAGGATGCCGACCTCGCCGTCGTAAACCGGCGCGACGACGCTGTCGGCCTCGCCGTCAAACTTAGACGCCTCGGGGGAAATGACCAGCACACGCATCAGGCACCTGCCAGCTTCTTGGCCTTCTCCACCGCCTCGTCGATGCCGCCCACCATGTAGAACGCCTGTTCGGGCAGGTGGTCGAACTCCCCCGAGAGCACCCGCTCGAAGCTCTCGATGGTGTCCTCCAGCTTGACGTACTTGCCGGGGAACCCGGTGAACTGCTCGGCCACGAAGAACGGCTGGCTCAGGAACCGCTGGATGCGGCGGGCCCGGGCCACGATCAGCTTGTCCTCCTCCGACAGCTCGTCCATCCCGAGGATGGCGATGATGTCCTGGAGGTCCTTGTAGCGCTGGAGCACTCCCTGCACGGCGCGGGCGGTCTGGTAGTGCTCGTCGCCCAGCAGCTTGGGGTCCAGGATGCGCGAGGTCGACGCCAGCGGGTCCACCGCGGGGTAGATGCCCAGGTTGGCGATCTGCCGCGAAAGGTTCGTCGAGGCGTCGAGGTGCGCGAACGTGGTGGCCGGTGCCGGATCCGTGTAGTCGTCGGCGGGAACGTAGATCGCCTGCACCGACGTGATCGACCCCTTGGTGGTGGACGTGATCCGCTCCTGGAGCTCGCCCATGTCGGTGGCCAGCGTGGGCTGGTAGCCCA
>JBFILX010000186.1:0-4787 GCA_041612035.1 Gemmatimonadales bacterium
GCCCAGCCGCCATCCCCCGACCGCGGCCCGGCCGTCGAAGTTGGTCGCCACCGACGTGCCCACCGCCTGGCCGCCGCCCGCCGCCGTGAACGTCACCTGCTGACCCGCCACGGGGTTGCCGGCCGCGTCGGTGAGCCGGACGGCGGGCGACCCCGAGAGGTAGTTGCCGACCAGGCCGGCGAAGGTGCCCACCGTGGTGGAGGCCATGGCCGTGGCGACGGCCGGGACCCCGGTCGCGTTGAACCGGAGCGGGGGCACCCCCGGCACCTGCGCGGAGAGGGCATTGGCCCCCGGGGTGAGTCCCAGGACCCAGCCCCCCACCCGCGCCACCCCGGTGGAATCGGTGGTCTGGGTGGGGCCCTGGACGCTCCCCTGGCCGCCCTCGATCACGAAGTCCACCCGCACGCCGGCCAGCGGGCGGCCCTCCCCGTCGGCGGCGCGAACCGCCGGCCGCACCGGGGTGAGGGTCCCGGCGTTGGCCGACTGGCCGTCGCCGGCGAGGGCGATGACCGTGGCCGGGGTGCCGAAGGCGATCATCTCGGTCTCGAAGCTGAGCGCCCGCACCCGGAGCCGGTTGGTCCCGGGGGAGGGGCCCAGGGTCCAGCTGCCCAGCGATGCGCCGCCGTCGGCATCGGAGACCGGCACCGAGTCGGTGATCCGCCCCCCGCCGGCCTGGACGCTGAAGGTCACCGGGATGCCGGCCACCGGGTTGCCGAAGGCGTCGGTCACCCGGGCCCGGGGCGCGATGGCCACGGTGCGCCCGACCACCGCGAACTGGCTGTTGCCGGCGAGCGGAAGCAGGATCGCCGGCGGGCCCACGGTGGCGGTGGCGCGGGCGGTCGCGGCGGGGAGGGCCCCGGCGGTGATCCGCACCCGCTGCTCTCCGAGGGCCCCGCCCAGGGTCCAGGTGGTGGTGGCGGTGCCCCCGAGATCGGTGGTGGCGGTCGTCCGGCCCAGGAATCCGCCGCCTACCTCGACCTCGAACCGGACCGGCACGTCGGCCATGGGCCCCCGGTCGGAGGAGACCACCACCGTGATCGGCAGCGGCAGGGCGGTGCCGACGATCGCGGTCTGGCCGTCCCCGGTGGTGACCCGGAGGCTGGTGGGGACGGGGGGGCCGGCCGGCTCGCCGCCGCCGCAGGCCGCCATGAGCAGGAGGGCCAGAGGGACCGCGGCCGGGGTGCGCGGGAAGGCAGGCGGACGGGGGCGGTGGCTCATGCTGCAAAGGTAGACGGCCCAGCGCCTTGGGAGGAGCACCGGGCGGATGGCGGGTTTCCGCACACCCTTCGGGGTGTTCTCGTGGGGGGTGGGTCGGCTTGACCCTGCGTTTCGGCCCGGGTATCATAGGGGTCTGTCGAGGTTCCGGCCCTTTCCGGCGGGAACCACTTGGGATGGGCGGAGCACAGTACGGAGTTCATGCCGACAATCAACCAGCTGGTCCGGCACGGTCGTCGTCCGCAGGAGGCGAAGGGCAAGGTCCCCGCGCTCAAGCGGAACCCGTTCAAGCGGGGGGTGTGCACGCGGGTATACACCACCACCCCGAAGAAGCCCAACTCGGCGCTCCGCAAGGTGGCCAAGGTGCGGCTCACCAACGGGTTCGAGGTGATCGCCTACATCCCGGGTGAGGGGCACAACCTGCAGGAGCACTCGATCGTGCTGATCCGCGGGGGCCGGGTGAAGGACCTGCCCGGGGTGCGCTATCACATCGTGCGGGGCACGCTCGACGCGGCCGGGGTGAACGGCCGGCGCCGCAGCCGCTCGAAGTACGGCTCGAAGGCGCCCAAGGCCGGAGGGGCCAAGTGAGCCGCCGGGTTCGTTCGGTCAAGCGGGTGGTGCCGCCCGATCCCCGGTATGACAGCCAGACGGTCTCAAAGTTCGTGAACTGTCTGATGGGGGGCGGGAAGAAGGGCCTGGCGGAGCGGATCTTCTACGACGCCATGGACCTCATCGAGCAGCGCACCAGCCAGCCGGGGGTCGCGGTGTTCAAGCAGGCGGTGGCCAACGCCAAGCCCGCGGTCGAGGTGAAGAGCCGCCGGGTGGGCGGGGCCTCGCTGCAGGTGCCGGTCGAGGTGCGGCCCGAGCGGCGCACCGCGCTGGCCATGCGCTGGCTGGTGTCGTTCGCGCGGGCCCGCACCGAGAAGACGATGTCGGAGCGGCTGGCCGCGGAGCTGATCCTCGCGTCGAAGGGCGAGGGGAACACCATCAAGCGGAAGGAAGACACCCACCGCATGGCGGAGGCCAACCGGGCCTTCTCGCACTACCGGTGGTAGCAGGCTAGGCGGCCCGTCCCCGGGCGGGGGCGGGCCGCGGCAGGACGACATCGGGGCACGTGACGGGCAGGGTGCCCGCCACCTCTGCACCTTCGGAACACAACGCGTCGGAGGCTCCCCTGGGGCCTCCCCGTCCGGGGGCGACCCCGGGCGCAGCGCGGAGCGATACCGCCTCGTACGCGAGGGCCCGGTCGCCCCGCTTTTGTGTTGGGGGATCGGACGAGGACATGCCACGGACCACGCCGCTCAGTCATTACCGGAACATCGGCATCATGGCCCACATCGATGCCGGGAAGACCACGACTACCGAGCGCATCCTGTACTACACCGGGAAGAACTACAAGATCGGTGAGGTGCACGACGGGGCCGCGACCATGGACTGGATGGAGCAGGAGCAGGAGCGGGGGATCACCATCACCTCCGCGGCGACCACCTGCTTCTGGGAGCGGAGCGGGGTGATGCACCGCATCAACATCATCGACACCCCGGGCCACGTGGACTTCACCGTCGAGGTGGAGCGCTCGCTCCGGGTGCTGGACGGGGCGGTGACCCTGCTCGATTCGGTGGCGGGGGTGGAGCCCCAGACCGAGACGGTCTGGCGCCAGGCCGACCGCTACGGGGTGCCCCGCATCATCTTCGCCAACAAGATGGACCGGGTGGGGGCCAACTTCGAGCGCTGTCTCGAGATGATCCGGGGCCGGCTCACCCCGCGGGCCTTCCCGATCACCCTGCCGGTCGGCTCGGGCGAGCTCTACACCGGCCACATCGACGTGCTGCGCCGGGTGGAGGTGGTGTTCGACGAGGCCTCGCTGGGCAAGCAGTTCACCGAGATGCCGGTGGCCGACGTCTACCAGGAGGCGATGGAGAAGGCGCGCCACGAAGTGCTCGAGGCGGCGGTGGAGCACGACGAGGAGCTGATGGAGAAGTACCTCGCCGGCGAGGAGCTGTCGCTCGACGAGGTCCGGCGCGCCATCCGGAAGGCCACCTGCGGCGGCCACATCGTGCCGGTGCTGTGCGGGGCCTCGTTCAAGAACAAGGGGGTCCAGGCGCTGCTCAACGCGATCGTGGACTACCTGCCCAGCCCGGAGGACATCCCGCCGGTCAAGGGCCACCTGCCGCTGCACGACGAGACCTTCGTGGAGCGCAGGGCGGGCGACGACGAGCCGTTCAGCGCCCTGGCCTTCAAGATCATGACCGACCCCTACGTGGGCCGGCTGACCTATTTCCGGGTGTACTCCGGCTCGGTCAAGGCGGGCAGCTTCGTGTACAACAGCAGCAAGGACAAGCGGGAGCGGGTGGGCCGGCTGCTGCAGATGCACGCCAACAAGCGCGAGGAGATCGAGGAAGTGATGGCGGGGGACATCGCCGCGGCGATCGGGCTCAAGGACGTCCGGACCGGCGACACCCTCTCCGCCGAGGAGAAGCCGATCATCCTCGAGGCGATGCGGTTCCCCAACCCGGTGATCGACGTCGCCATCGAGCCCAAGACCAAGGCCGACCAGGAGAAGCTCGGCATCGCCCTGCAGAAGCTCGCGGAGGAGGACCCGACCTTCCGGGTGCGCTCCGACGCCGAGACCGGCCAGACCATCATCGCCGGGATGGGCGAGCTGCACCTGGAGATCATCGTCGACCGGATGCGCCGGGAGTTCAAGGTCGAGGCCAACGTGGGCCGGCCCCAGGTCGCCTACCGGGAGACGGTGCGCCAGCGGGTCGAGCACATCGAGGGCAAGTTCATCCGGCAGACCGGCGGCAAGGGCCAGTACGGCCACGTGGTGATCCACCTGGAGCCGGCGGCGCCGGGGAGCGGGTTCCTGTTCGAGGACAAGGTCGTGGGGGGCGTCATTCCCCGCGAGTTCATCAAGCCGGTGGAGGCCGGGATCAAGGAGGCCCTCGAGTCCGGCGTGCTGGCGGGCTACCCGGTGGTGGACGTCAAGGTCGAGCTGGTGTTCGGCAGTTACCACGACGTGGACAGCTCGGAGATGGCGTTCAAGATCGCGGGGTCGATGGCCTTCAAGGAGGCCGCCCGCGCCGCCAAGCCCGTCCTGCTGGAGCCGGTCATGGAGGTGGAGGTCGTCACCCCGGCCGAGTTCCTGGGCGACGTGATGGGCGATCTGACCAGCCGCCGGGGCAAGATCGGCGGCATGACGCAGCGGGGCGAGGCCCAGGTGGTCGCGGCCGACGTCCCGCTGGCGGAGATGTTCGGCTATTCCACTTTGCTGCGCAGCATGACCCAGGGACGCGCCGTGTACTCGATGCAGTTCGACTACTACGACGAAGTGCCCAAGGCCATCGCGGAGCAGATCGTGGCCAAGACCACCAAGTAGCGCCGGCACCGGCAACTCACCACCCGACGACGCTGAGGAGCGAGGGATGGCAAAGGCGAAGTTCGAGCGGACGAAGCCGCATGTGAACGTGGGGACGATCGGGCACGTGGACCACGGGAAGACGACGTTGACGGCGGCGTTGACGAAGGTGTCGTCGGACAAGGGGTGGGGGACGAAGTACGTGCCGTACGAC
>JBFILX010000187.1:0-4754 GCA_041612035.1 Gemmatimonadales bacterium
CCACCAGCGAGATCGTGCTGGCCCGGGCGCCCGACGAGGTGTGGCCCGCGGTGCGCGACCTGTCGGCGCTCCAGGGCACCTGGGCCGAGCTCGAGTCGGCGCGCCGGGTGGACGACCCGGCGGGCCGTGAGGTCTGGGAGGAGACGGTGGACGGGTTCGCCATGCGGTTCGTCGTGGTCGAGGACGAGCCCCCTGCCCGGATGGTGACGGAGATTGACGCGGCGGAGGACGCCGCCTTCGGCGGGCGCTGGATCTACGAACTGACGGCGGTGGAGGGCGGGACCCGGGTGCGGGTGACCGAGGACGGCTGGGTGGCGAACCCGCTCTTCCGGGTGATGCTGGCCCTGGGCGGGATGCACGGCACCCTCGACCGCTACCTGAAGGCGCTGGGCCGCCACTTCGGCGAGACGGTGACCCCCGCCCACGTGGACGCGGACGCGGCATGAGGCGGGCCGTTCCCACCCCCACCCTGTTCCTGCTCTGCCTCGGCGCGGCCTGCGGCGGGGACGCGCCGACGGAGCCGACGGGCCCGGTCACCGACCTGCGGCTGGAGACGGTGGCGAGCGGGCTCCAGTTCCCGCTCCTGGCCACCGCCCCGCTCACCGACCCCACCCGGCTCTTCGTGGTCGAGAAGCGGGGCACGATCCGGGTGATCCGGAACGGGGCCCTCCTCCCCACCCCGTTCCTCGACATCAGCGCCCGGGTCTCGACCGGTTCGGAGCAGGGACTGCTGGGCCTCGCGTTCCACCCGCGCTACGACCGGAACGGGGTGTTCGTCATCAACTACACCAACGCCCTGGGGGACACGCGGGTCGCCACCATGCGGGTCTCCTCCGATCCCGACCGGGCCGACCCCGCGTCGGAGAACGTCTTCCTGGCCCTGCAGCAGCCCTTCGCCAACCACAACGGCGGGCACGTCACCTTCGGCCCCTTCGGCAACCTGTTCGTGGGGCTGGGCGACGGCGGCTCCGCCGGCGACCCGGGCAACCGGGCCCAGGACACCCAGAACCTGCTGGGCAAGATCCTGCGCTACCAGGTGGACGACGAGGGGAAGGCCAGCATCCCGCCCGGCAACCCGTTCGTGGGGCAGTTCGGCTTCCGCTGGGAACTCTGGGCCGGCGGGCTGCGGAACCCGTGGCGGTTCAGCTTCGACCGGCAGACCAACGACCTCTACCTCGCCGACGTGGGCCAGAACCGGATGGAGGAGATCAACGTCTCCACCGGCCTGAGCGGGTTCGGCCGGGGGCTCAACTACGGGTGGGCGGTGATGGAGGGGACCCTCTGCTTCCGGCCAGCCACCGGCTGCAACATGCAGTACGCGATGCCCGCCCTGGTGTACGAGCACGACGAGGGCTGCTCGGTCACCGGCGGTCACGCCTACCGGGGGAACGCGCTGACCGGGTTCCAGGGGGTGTACTTCTACGGCGACTTCTGCGCCGGCTGGGTCCGGTCGTTCCGCTACGCGGGCGGCGAGGCGACCGACCGGCGCGAATGGCCCGCCCTGAAGGTGACCCAGCTCACCAGCTTCGGCGAGGACGCCGCCGGCGAGCTCTACGTGCTCTCCGGGACCGGGACGGTCTCCCGCATCGTGGCCCGCTGAGGTGCAGCTGGAGCTCGGCGGGCCCGTGGGCGGGCCCGCCTCCCCCCTCCCCCCGCACGACCAGCTCGCCGCCTGGCGGGCCGCCATCCCCGGGACGGTCCTCTTCGGGACCAGCACCTGGACCTATCCGGGCTGGGCCGGCCTGGTCTACTCCCGGACCTACCCCGAGCGGGGCGCCGCGTCCAGGATGCTGGCGGAGTACGCCCGGTTTCCGCTGTTCGGCACCGTGGGGATCGACTCCAGCTTCTACGGCCCCCCGTCACCCCGGACGCTGGAGGCCTGGGCCCGCGCCCTGCCGGCGGGGTTCCCCTGCGTGAGCAAGGTGTGGGACCGGATCACGGTGCACACCTTCGCCGGCAAGCGGGAGGGGCCCGAGCTGGCGGGCCGCCGGAACCCCGACTTCCTGAACCCGCAGCTCTTCCTCAGCGACGTGTACGAGCCCTATCGCCGTCACTTCGGCGACCACATGGGGCCGTTCGTCTTCGAGTTCCAGACCATCGCGGGCCGGGGGGCGCCGGGGGCCGCGGAGTTCCCCCGGGAGCTCGACGCCTTCCTGGCCCTGCTCCCCCGCGAGGCCCAGTACGCGGTGGAGATCCGCAACGAGGAGTTCCTGACGCCGGAGTACTTCGCCGTGCTCCGGGCGCACGGCGTGGCCCACGTCTTCAACTCGTGGACCCGGATGCCGTCCATCGGCGACCAGCTCGATCGGGCGGGCTCGCTGACGGCCGACTTCACCGTGGCCCGGGCGCTGCTCCGGCCGGGCCGGAGCTATCGCGACGCGGTCGAGGCGTTCCAGCCCTACGACCGGGTGCGGGACCCCAACCCCGAACTGCGGGCCGACCTGGCGCGACTCGCGCGGGAAGCGATCGGCCGCGGGATGCGGGCCTACCTGGTGGTGAACAACCGGGCGGAAGGGAGCGCGCCGCACACGGTGGCGGCGGTGGCGCGACTGCTGGCGGAAGGCGGGTAGGCCGGGATCAGGCCGAGCGGCGGGCGGGACGCACGCGCCGGGCCGCGGCCGGGCGGCGCCGCTTCCCCGCCTGGCGGGACGCGCGGGTGCCTGAGACGTGCGCCGCCCGGAGCAGGGGCCGCAGGTCCTCCGGCGTCTGGCCGTCGAGGGTCACCGCCGCCCACCCGTTCAGCCGGGTCGCCCCCAGCGAGAGGAACGGCCGCGCCAGGCCCGAGCCGACCGCGTCGGTGAACGCCTGGCCCGGCAGGCGGAGCACGATCGCGCCGGGGGCGAAGAACGCGAACATCGCCGCGCCCGCGAAATAGGCCTCGGCCCCGAACATCCGCTTGGCGGTCACGGAGGGCAGGGCGAGCAGCTGGCGTCGCAGCGCGTCCCGGAGCAGATCGGTCATCGCGAAACGTCCCGTCGTGTGGGTCGGGGTCACCCTACAGCGAAGAACGTACCGCGCGTTCCGGGGACCCGTAGCCCCGAAGACACCCCGAAAATCGGGGCCCGGAGTTGCGATCGGCGGGGCCGGTGGGCATCCTCCTGCCACCCCTCCAAGGACCGTGCCGATGCGCCGCTCGACCCCCGTCACCCTGCTCGCCGCCCTGCTGCTCGTGGCCGCCCCCGGCTCCGCCCGGGCCCAGGCTGCCCCGGCGATCCCCACCGCGGACCAGCAGATCGCCGGCGCCGTCCTCGCCCTGCCCACGGGGCTCCGTGCCGACGCCCGGGTGCTCGGCTACCGGGAGGCGGGACGGCTGGTGGAGCTGCGCGGGGGGACCAACGGGATGATCTGCCTGGCCGACGACCCGGCGGCTGCCGCGTTCCACGTGGCCTGCTATCACGAGTCCATGGAGCCGTTCATGGCGCGGGGTCGCGCGCTCCGCGCGGCGGGAGTCCAGGCCGATCAGGTGGACACGGTGCGGTTCCGGGAGGTGGCGGAGGGACGGCTCAGCGTGCCCGGCGTGCCGGCCGCGCTCTGGCAGCTGAGCGGGCCGCCGGGCAGCTGGGACCCGGCGACCAACGCGCTCGACAACGTGCGGGCGTTCTACGTGGTCTACATCCCGTACGCCACCCAGGAGAGCACCGGGCTTCCCGTGGTGCCGGCGCCGGGCATCCCGTGGCTCATGTTCCCGGGCACGCCCAAGGCGCACATCATGTTCATCCCGGTCATGTAGGGGGGCCGGCTCAGGCGAGGACGGTCTCGAGGTCGATCCCCGCGGTGGCGCAGACCAGCGCCACCGCCTCGCCGATCTTGTTGTTGGGGGTGGAGGCGCCCGCCGTCACCCCGATGCTCCGGACCCCGTCCAGCCACCCTGCTTCGGCCACGACCTCGGTCTTCGATTCCGGGTCCCGGTGCCGCAGGGTCCCCGCGGCGGGATCCACGCACGACGCATCCGCCAGGTGGAAGGTCCGCACGCCGAGCCGCCGGCAGAGGGCGGCCAGGTGCACGGTGTTGCTGGAGTTGTAGCCGCCGATCACCAGCATCAGGTCCGGCGGGTCCTCCATCAGCTGCACCACCGCGTCCTGCCGCTCCTGGGTGGCCGAGCAGATGGTGTCGAACGTGCGGAAATGCTCGGCCTCGTGCTCGGCTCCGTACCGGGCCACGATCGCCTGGCGGAACGCTTCCGCCAGGGCCAGCGACTCGCCCGCCAGCATGGTGGTCTGGTTGGCGAACCCGATCCGCTGCAGGTCGCGCGCGAAGTCGAACCCCGGCGCGGCGGCCTCGGCGAACCGCTCGGCCAGCGCCCCCGCGTCTCCCCGGCCCCGGACGAACTCGAGCACCGGCCGGGCCTCCTCGATGTCCAGCAGCACCAGGTAGCGGCCGTCGGGGTACTTCATCACCTGGCTGGCGGTGGCCCGGGTCTCCTCGTGCCAGTGCTTGCCGTGGATGATGGCGGTGAACCCGTCGCGGGCGTAGCTCTCCACCCGCTTCCAGACGTTGAGCACCGAGCCGCAGGTGGTGTCCACCAGCACGCACCCGATCCCGCGGAGCCGCTCGAAGTCGCCGATGGTCACCCCGAAGGCGGGCATCAGCACCACGTCCTCGGGGGTGACCCCGGTGAAGTCGAACTCGGCGCCGGGGGACCGGTGCAGGAAGGTGATCCCCAGTTCCTCCATGCGGCGGTTCACGTGCGGATTGTGGATGATCTCGCCCACCAGGAAGATCCGCCGGTCGGGGAACTTGGTGCGGGTCTCGTA
>JBFILX010000188.1:0-4714 GCA_041612035.1 Gemmatimonadales bacterium
CCCAGGGTCACCGCGGTGCCGGTGATGATCTGGTCGGCCCGGCAGCCGATCGCCACCACGACGAACACCGCGGCGAGGAGCAGCCCCGCCGCCACGGCCGCCCCGGTGCCCAGCCAGAGGCCGCCGGCGGTGGCGCCGAGCGCCCCGCCCAGCGCGCCGGCCAGCATCGAGCCCTCGATGCCGAGGTTGATGACGCCCCCCCGCTCGGCGAGGGTCTCACCCAGCGCCGCCAGCAGCAGCGGGGTCCCCACCCGCACCGTGGCCGCCAGGAACCCCGCCACCATCGCCTCGTCCATCAGGCCTCCCCCGGGGCGGGATCCGGGTAGACCGTCGCGGCCTGGCGCCGTCGGGCCGCGGCGTCGGCGAGCAGGACCACGACGATCACCACCGCCTGCACCACCGCCACGGCCACCGCGGGAATCCCCGCCTCGCGCTGCATGGCCCCCGCCCCCGCCTGCAGGGCTCCGAAGAGGATCCCCGTGAGAATGATGCCGAGCGGGTGGCCGCGCCCCAGCAGCGCGACGGCGATGGCCGTGAACCCGTACCCCGGCGAGAGGTTCTGGAAGAGTGCGTAGGTGACCCCGCCGATCTCCACCGCGCCCCCCAGTCCCGCGATGGCTCCCGACAGGAGCAGCGCGCCGCCCAGCAGGGTGCCGCTCGCGATCCGTCCGCTGAGCCACGCCGCGCGCGGCCCCTGCCCCACGGCCTTGAGCCGGAACCCCCAGAGCGTCCGGGTGAAGACCACGTACCCGGCCACGCAGAGCAGCACGGCCAGCAGGAAGCCCAGGTGGAGCCGGGTCCCGGGCAGCAGGGGGAGCCGGGCCGCGGCGCCGATCAGGTCGCTTTGCGGATACACCCGCTTCGCCTCCTGCAGCGGCCCCGTCACCATGTAGCTCACCAGCGACTCGGCCACGAAGTTGAGCAGCAGCGTGGTGATCACCTCGAGCACCCCGAACCGGACCTTGAGGATCACCGGGATCACGACCCAGAGCGCGCCGGCCAGGAGGCCCGCGAGCCAGACCGCCGGGACCGCGACGACCCCGGGCCACCCGGCCAGCAGGAGCCCCACCCAGGTCGCGGCGATCGCCCCGGCCAGGAACTGGCCCTCCATGCCGATGTTGAGGGCCCCGCCGCGGAACGCCAGCGCGAACCCGAAGCCCAGGATGATCAGCGGCACCGCGCGCACCAGCGTGGTGGAGGCGAAGCCGTGCCACGAGCCGAACGCTCCGCGCGCCATGGCGCCGAACGCGGTGACGGGGTCGTACCCCAAGGCCCACAGGCCGGCGGCCAGCACCGCGAGGCCCGCCGCCACGGCGAGGCCCACCACGCGCAGCGGAAAGCGGACCCCCGCGATCACCGCCCCGACTCCGCGACGCCCAGCATGGCGCTCCCCACCCGATCGCGCGTGGCGCCGGGCGGCATCGGCCGGAGCTCGCCACGGGTGACCACCACCACCCGGTCGGCCAGCACCAGCACCTCGTCGAGGTCGCTGGAGTAGAGCAGGACCGCCACGCCGTCGGCCGCCGCGTCCCGCAGCCGGGCGCGGATCGCCGCCGTGGCCCGGATGTCGAGGCCGCGCGTGGGGTTCTCCGCCACCAGCACCTCGGGGTGCTCCGCCAGCGCGCGGGCGAGCAGGAGCTTCTGCTGGTTTCCCCCGCTCAGGGTCGCGGCCGGCTCGTCGGGGCCGGGCGCGGCGATCGCGAACGCGGGCAGCATCGCGGCGGTCGCCCCGCGGGCGGCGCGCCAGTCGAGCCACGCGCCCCGGATCCAGGGGGCGTCGGTCCCGCGGCCCAGGACCACGTTCTCGGTGAGAGACAGGCCGGGGATCAGGCCCTCGGTGGTCCGGTCCTCGGGGACCAGCGCCACCCGGCCGCGGACCGCCACCGTGCCGGCCGCCGGAGGCAGGAGGCCTGCCGCGCCCAGCATCAGTTCGCGGTGCCCGTTCCCCTCCACCGCCGCCACGCCCACGATCTCCCCCGCCCGGATCGAGAGGTCGGCCCCGCGAAGCCCGGGCCCGCGCCCCTCCAGCGGGGCAACCGTCACCCCGGTCAGGCGCACCCGTTCCTCGCCCGGGGTTCGGGGCCGGGCCGGCGGCTCGGCGGCGGGCGCCTCGCCCAGCATCGCCGTGGCGAGGGTCTCGCGGGTCTCGTCGCCGACCGGCCCCGAGCGGACCGCCGTTCCGTGACGCAGCACCGTCACCCGGTCCGCCACCGCGAGGGCTTCCGACAGCTTGTGGGTGATGAGCACGGCCGCGCCGCCGCGGGCCGCGAAGTCCCGGATGGCCGACATGAGTCCGGTGATCTCCTGCGGGGTGAGGACCGCACTCGGCTCGTCCAGCAGGAGGATCTCCGTCTTCGCCGCCAGGGCCTTCACCACCTCCAGGCGCTGGCGGAGCCCCACCGGCAGGCGCTCGACCACCGCCTCCGGGTCGAGCCCTTCCCACAGCGCCGCCAGCACCGGGTCGCCGGGCGCGGGCACCGCCGGGGCCCGGCCCCCGGTGGCAAGCGCCACGTTCTCCGCCACGGTGAACGCGGGGACCGAGGTGAAGTGCTGGTGCACCATCCCGATCCCCAGGCGGCGGGCGGCGGCCGGCGAGCCGATCGTGACCGGCCGGCCGGCGCGCTCGATCGTGCCCGCGTCGGGTCGCGCCAGCCCGTAGGCCACGTGCATCAGGGTGGTCTTGCCGGCCCCGTTCTCGCCCAGCAGGGCGTGGACCTCTCCGGCGTGCAGGACGAAATCGGCTCCGCGCAGCGCGTGCACGGAGCCGAAGCGTTTGCGGATCCCCCGCAGCGCGAGGACCGGCCCGGTCAGGTCAGAGCCCGGTCGGATGGTCGTGGAACTCCCAGGGAAGGCCGAACCGGTCGGCCAGGTGCGCGGCCAGGGCCTTCACCCCCACCTGCTCGGTGGCGTAGTGGCCGGCATAGATGAGGTTGACCCCCAGTTCCATGGCATCAAAGTAGGTGTGGTGCGCCCCTTCCCCGGTGATGAAGGTGTCGCACCCGGCGGCGAGCGCGGCCTGGACCCGCCCCCCCGCCCCGCCGGTGATGATCCCCACCCGCGCGGTGGTCGCGGGCCCGCCGGGGATCAGCCGGGCCGTGGTGCCCAGCAGCCGTTCGAGCCGGCCCACGAGCGCGTCCCGGGGAGACGCCAGCCGGCCCGCGATGCCGAGCGGGATCCCCTTGTAGTCGTCGAAGGGGACCGGGTCGGTGACACCCAGGTCGCGGGCGAGGACGGCGTTGTTCCCCACCTCCGGATGCACGTCGAGCGGGATGTGGGCCGCGTAGAGGGCGATGTCGTGGGCGAGCAGTGCCGCGAGCCGGCGATAGCGCCGGCCGGTGACGGGTCGGTTGCCGTCCCAGAAGAGCCCGTGGTGCACCAGGACCAGCGGCGCGCCCGGCTTCGACGCGGCCGCCTCGACCACTCCGTCGATCGTCGCCTGCCCCGCGTCCACCGCCGCCGCGATCCACCCGATGGGCGAGCGGTTCTCCACCTGCAGCCCGTTCACCGCGTTGGTCTCGTCGGGCGTCTCGCCGAGGCGAAGATAGGTGTCGAGGTAGCCGACCAGGTCGGCCAGGGGGACGGGGGCGGTCACGGCGTCGGGGCCGCCATCCCCGCCGCGGCGCGGTCGCCCACCAGCAGCGTGCCGGCGATGATCGAGTCGGCCGCGGCCTGCATGCGCGCCTTCAGCGGCGCGGGCACCATCGAGTCCAGGGCGGGATTGGGGACGTACCGGATCACCCCGCCCTCCAGGCCGAACGACTCCACCCGCGGGGTGAACCGCCCCTCCAGCACTTCGGCGGCCACCATCAGGAACGCCCGGGGAAGGTCGATCACCGCGCTGCCGATCACCCGCTCGGGGGCCAGCGACGCCTGGTCGGCGTTCGACCCGAAGACGTACACCCCCGGGCGCTCGCGCGCCGCCTGGAAGACGCCGATCCCCGCGGCGTCGGCATTGTGGTGCAGCATGTCCGCCCCGAGGCGGATCATGGCGAGACTGGCTTCGCGCCCGGCCACGGCATCCTCGAAGTTGTTGAGGTACGTGCTGCGCGAGCGCACCGCGGGATTCACCGCCTTGGCGCCCTGCTCCCACGCTTCGTACGCCAGCCGCACCGGCGGCAGCTCGATGCCGCCCACGTACCCGATGATCCCGGTGCGCGTCAGGCTCCCCGCCACCATCCCGGCCAGGTAGGTGGCCTCGGAGAGACGGAAGATGAGGGGCACCACGTTGCCCGCCAGCCGCTGGCCCGAGGTGATCACGAATATGGCGTCGGGATACTCGGCCGCCACCCGTTCGGCGGCGTCCTGGAACTCGAACCCGTGACCGAAGATGAGCTGGTATCCCTGGCCGGCGTAGGTGCGGAGGGCCTCTTCCTGCTCCGCCGGGGTCAGCGCCTCGACGTGACTCACCGAGAGCCCGAGCGAGTCGCGGATCCGGAGCAGGCCAGCGTAGGCCCCGGCATTCCAGGCCGCGTCGCCGATCGAGCCGGGGGTGATGAGCGCCACCCGGAGCCCGGCGGGGGCGGCGGGCGTGCAGGCGGCAAGCCACACTGCCGCGACAGCGCCCAGCCACCGACGCAGCAGTGTCACCGTCGGATGCGGCGCGGCGTGGTCTATTGCCCCACCGCCGCGCGGGTCAGACGGGGCAGGTCGGCCGAGTCGGCGGTCACCTCCGCTGGGCGGTCGAGCTGCATGACGATCTCCCCGTTGAGGGTGC
>JBFILX010000189.1:0-4673 GCA_041612035.1 Gemmatimonadales bacterium
GAGCGACGCGGAACGGGCCGACAGGACCGCCAGCAGCCCGGCCACGATGGCGATCCCCTCCAGCAGGGCCCAGAGCGCGAGGGCGCGGGGCATCACCTGCTGCCAGTAGGCGAGCTCGCTCTGCCCGCGCGCGCGGGACGGGATCCGGAACCGCCACCAGACTCCGAACGCGAACCCCGCGCCGCAGGCCGCCAGGGCCCCGATGCCGGCCGGGCCCCGCAGGGCCTCGATCACGATCCCGTCCCGGAAGGCCCACCAGAGGGCGCCCAGGATGAACACCGCCCCGACCAGAAGGGCGCCGTGGATGATGCGGACCGTCTTCTCGGGGGCGAGCTGGGCGGGGTCGGGCATGGGAGGCTCCGCGGGTCGTGTCGGGGCATTGTAGCTTTCCCGGCATCCCAACCGCCAGGACCCATGCCGCCCGCCTTCACCGCCCGTCGCACCCATCGCTTTACCGAGTCGGTGATCCGCGGAATGACCCGGCTCGCGGCGGAGCACGACGCCATCAACCTGGCGCAGGGGTTCCCGAACTTCCCGACCCCCGACCTCCTGAAGGAGGCCGCCGCTCGCGCCATCCGCGAGGACATCAACCAGTACGCGATCACCTGGGGCGCCCGGCGGCTGCGGCGCGCGCTGGCCGACCGCTACCAAGCGTGGTACGGGATGGCGGTGGACCCCGAGACCGACCTCACGGTCACCTGCGGAGCCACCGAGGCCATGGCCTCGGCGCTGCTGGCGGTGGTGGACCCGGGGGACGAGGTGGTCGTGATGGAGCCGTACTACGAGAACTACGGCCCCGATGCCATCCTCTGCGAGGCGCGGCCGGTGTACGTCCCGCTCGCCCCGGGCGACCCGCTGGACCTCGACCGCCTGGCCGCCGCCTGCTCGCCCCGGACCCGGGCCATCGTGGTCAACACCCCGAACAACCCGGCGGGCCGGGTGCTCACCCGGGCCGAGCTGGAGGGAATCGCCGAGCTGTGCCGGCGGTTCGACGCCTACGCGGTCACCGACGAGATCTACGAGCACATCCGCTACGAGGGCGAGCACATCCCGATCGCCACGCTGCCGGGGATGCGCGAGCGCACCATCACGATCAGCGGGGCGTCCAAGACCTTCAGCGTGACCGGCTGGCGGGTGGGCTGGATCGTGGCCCCGCCCGAGGTGAGCGGCGCGATCCGGAAGGTCCACGACTTCCTCACGGTGGGGGCCCCGGCGCCGCTCCAGGAGGCGGTGGCGGTGGGACTCGAGACGCTGCCCGACCAGTACTACCGGGCGATGGCCGAGGCCTACCGCGGGCGTCGGGACCTGCTGTGCGGGGCGCTGGCGGAGGCCGGCTTCCGCTGTGTCCCCCCCGAGGGCGCCTACTACGTGCTGGCCGATTTCTCGGCGCTGAGCGACGACGACGACACCGCCTTCAGCCGATGGCTCACCGCGGAGATCGGGGTGGCGCCGGTGCCGGGGTCGAGCTTCTACAGCGACCCCGCGCTGGGCCGACGGTTCGTCCGCTTCGCCTTCTGCAAGACCGACGACCTGCTCAGCGAGGCGGCGGAGCGCCTGCGCGGCATCCGGAGCAGCGCCTGAACGAAGACGCCCCGCCGGAGCGGGGCGCGCGGACCACGGATCGCTGCGGTGGTCAGGGCTGGGGCGGGGGTGCGCGCAGGTCGTCCCCGCCCATCGTGCCCTCGATGCTCGGCACCTCGCCGAAGATGCTGCTGCCCGAGGCGCCCAGCACCCGGAAGAGCTGCCACTGCTGCTGCTTGGCGGCGGTGACCTGGGGGCCGTTGTAGAGGACCGATACCAGCAGCATGCCCTGCCGGTGGCCCAGGTATCCGACCAGGCTGGACACGTTGCCCAGGGTGCCGGTCTTGGCCCGCACCACGCCGGGACTCAGGCTGCTGGTGCTCAGGCTCCGGAGGGTGCCGGCGCCGTTGGCCGGGAGGAGCAGGGGGAAGTTCCGGCCGGCCGGGGTGGCGGGGAAGTTGGCGAGGTACTTCACGAACGAGTAGGCGGTTGCGCGGTCGTCGAAGGAGAGCCCGCTCCCGTCGGCGAAGTGCACCCCGTAGGTCTCGCCGCTCACTTCCTGCACGTGGCGGGTGAGCCGCTCCGCGGCGTCGTCGCCCGGCGCCGCCCATCGCAGCAGCGCCTCCGCACCCAGGTTCACGCTCCGGGTGTTGACCTCTGCGGCGATCGAATCCAGCGGGGCCGAGGTCACCTCGGCCAGCGTGAGGTGGGCGGCCGTGGCCGTCTGGGCGGCCATGGCCGGGCTCCGGACCCATTCGATCCCGGCCCGGGTCAGCGCGGCCTCCCACGCGGCATCCAGCACCGCCACCGGGTCGGAGGCGGTGCCGGTGTAGGTGCGCTGCCGGGCCCGCACCCCGATCGTCCCCTCCACCACGTACCGCCCGCCGGCCGCCGGGAGGAACCGGAGTCGGTCCCGGGCGCCCTCGACGGTCTTGGCCCGGACGGTCAGCAGGGCCCCGGCCCCGTCGGGGACGGCGCCGACCAGCCGCGGCGCGGCCCCGACCCTGGGTCCGGGGGCGACGGTGAACGACACCAGGTTCTCGTTCAGCGTGATCGTGCCGATCAGGGGGGCGAAGCGGCGCCCCCGGTGCCGGTCGGACCAGGCGGCGGGGTAGCGGGCGTCGGCGGCCCCCGCCGCGCTCTGCACCATCAGGGGGCCGCTGAGCCTGCGGATGCCTCCCTCGGCCAGCTGGGTGGCCAGGTCCCGGAGCATGGGCCCCGACCGGGTGGGGCGCTCCAGGGTCGGGTCGCCGTTCACCTCCAGCGCCCAGGTCCCCACCCAGGCGCCGTCGCGGAGGTTCACATAGCCGGTCCCCACCACGCGGGTCACCTGGCGGGCGTCGCCGCCCAGCACGGTGCGGGCGAACCCGGTGGTGAAGAGCTTCACCGTCGAGGCCGGGATCAGCGGGCGGGTGGCGTTGACGCTCCAGAGCAGCTGGCCCCGCTCGTCGGCCACCGCCACCCCCCACTCCCCCTTGGCCCTGAGGGCCGCGGTCCGGAACCAGGCGTTGAGCTCGTCGTGCAGGGTGGGTGGGGCCTTGGCGGCCTGCTGGGCGGCCCGGGGAACGGCGCCCAGCAGGGACAGCGCGACGACCAGGCCCCGAAGGGCCTGCGGGGGAAGGAGTTGCATGGGGACCGGGAACTACCGCATCAGCAGTTTGGCGATCGTCTGGAGCTGCATGTTGCTGGTCCCCTCATAAATCGTGCCGATCTTGGCATCCCGGTAGAACTTCTCGACCGGGTATTCCCGGCTGTAGCCGTAGCCCCCGAACAGTTCTACGCAGAGGCCCGTCACCCGGTTGGCCACCTGGGAGCTGAACAGCTTGGCCATGGCGGCCTCCATGGTGAACGGCTGGCCCGCGTCCTTGAGCCGGGCCGCGTTGTACACCATGAGCCGGGCGGCCTCGAGGTCGGTGGCGGCCTGGGCGATCTGGAACTGGACCCCCTGGAACTCGCCGACGGCCTGGCCGAACTGCTTCCGCTCCGCCACGTAGGCGAGGGTGGCGTCGAGGGCGCCCCGGGTGACGCCGATCATCTGGGCCCCGATCCCGATCCGGCCCTCGTTCAGGGTCTCGATGGCGATCTTGTACCCCTTGCCGACCGGGCCGATCACCTGGTCCTTGGGCACCCGGGCCTCCTCCAGCACCAGCTCGACGGTGCTCGAGGCCCGGATGCCGAGCTTGTCCTCCTTCTTGCCGACCCGGAAGCCGGGGGCGTCGCGCTCCACCACGAACGCGGTGATTCCCTTGTAGCCCTGCGCGGGGTCCACCGTGGCGAAGACGATGAAGAGCCCCGCCTCGGCGCCATTGGTGATCCAGAGCTTCTGCCCCGTGAGCGCCCAGTGGTCGCCGCGGTCATCGGCCCGGCAGGCGAGGGCGAAGGCGTCGCTCCCGCTGCCCGGTTCGGAGAGGGCGAAGGCCCCGAGGGTCTCGCTGGCGAGCCGGGGGAGGTGGGCGGCCTTCTGGGCGTCACTGGCCCAGCGGAGGAAGATGTTGTTGACCAGGGTGTTCTGGACGTCCACGTAGATTGCGGCGGAGGCGTCCACCCGGGCCAGCTCCTCGATGGCCAGGGTGGCCATGAAGAAGGAGCCCCCGGCCCCGCCCAGCGTCTCGGGCACCTCGATGCCCATGAGGCCCAGGTCGTAGAACTTGGCCAGCAGGTCGGGCCGGAACTGGCCGGCCTCGTCCATGGCGCCGACGTGCGGCGCGATCTCGGTCGCGGCGAACTCGCGCACCGCCTCGCGGAACATCGTCTCCTCTTCGGAGAGGGCCGTGAGGGGCTGGGGGGTGGTGGCGGTGGCGGACATGGTTCCGGGGCTCCTGGCCGGGTCGTGGTCTAAGTCGCTTCAAGATAAGGGGATCGGCGCACGCCGGAAACACCGGTGCCCGCATCCCGGAACGCACGACGGGGGACCGGGCTGGCCCGGTCCCCCGTCCCGTGCCCTCCCTCGCGGCTGCTACGGCCGGAGGACGTTGATGGCGGTGCCGGGGTATCCGGGCATGCAGTCGTCGTCCGGATCGTGGTTGCTGGTATCCACGTAGGTCATCCCCGTGGCGGACAGGCTGAACAGGGTGAACCCGGTGGAGTTCCAGCTGTTGGAGATGTTGGGCGTGGTCATGGAACAGGTCCCGTCCGAGCCGGTGACACAACTC
>JBFILX010000190.1:0-4550 GCA_041612035.1 Gemmatimonadales bacterium
CGGGCGGACCTGGGAGCGGGTCCTCTTCGTGAACGACAGCACCGGGGCGATCGACCTGGTGATGGACCCGGGCAACCCCCGCATCCTGTACGCCGCCACCTGGCAGCTGGAGATCCGCACCTGGGGCCGGACCAGCGGCGGCACGGGGAGCGGCATCTGGAAGAGCACCGACGGCGGCACCACCTGGAAACGGCTGGTCGGCAACGGGCTTCCCGCCAAGCCGTTCGGCAAGGTCGGGCTCGCCGTGTCGCGCAGCAATCCGTCCCGGGTGTACGCCCTCATCGAGACCAGTGACGGCGTGCCGTTGCCCGGGTTCGAGCCGGAGCGCGGCGAGCTGTGGCGCTCGGAGGACGGGGGCGAGCGCTGGACCCTGGTGAGCTACGACCGCGAGATGGCGGGCCGGACCCACTACTACACCCGCATGGCGGTCGCCCCCGACGACCCGGACGAGGCGTACTTCCTGAGCGCCTCGTTCAGCAAGACGCTGGACGGGGGGAAGAGCCTCGTCGTCTATCCCTTCTCGGGCTGGCCTGGCTGGGACCATCACGACATGTGGATCGACCCGGCCAACCCGGCCCGCATGGCGGTGGCGAGCGACTGCTGCGTGTCGGTGTCGCTGAATCGCGGCGCCACCTGGCACCAGACCAACCTGCCCATCGCCCAGATGTACCACGTGACGGTGGACAACCAGGTCCCCTACTGGGTCTACAGCAACCGGCAGGATGGCCCCTCCGCGATGGGGCCCAGCAACAGCAAGACGGCCAGCTGGTTCGGGCCGGGGAGCATCACCCGCGGCATGTGGACCACGGTGGGCGGCGGGGAGAGCGGGTGGGCCACGCCCGACCCGGAAGACCCGACCCTGGTCTGGTCCAGCGCGTCGGGGTACGGCAGCGGGAGCGGGATCGTGTCGGTGCACGACACCCGCACCCGGGCCACCCGCACCGTCGAGGTCTGGCCCGAGGCGCCGTTCGGCTCACCGGCGGCCGACCTCAAGTACCGGTTCGTCTGGACCTTCCCGCTCACCATCTCGCCCCACGACCGGAACCGGGTCTACGTGGGCAGCCAGCACGTCCACGTCACCACCAACCGGGGCCAGACCTGGCGGGAGCTGAGCCCCGACCTGACCCGCAACGACAAGAGCCGGCAGCAGATCTCCGGGGGCCTCACCCCCGACAACATCGGGGTGGAGTACGCCGGCGTCGTGTTCGCCATCGCGGAGTCCCGGCTCGAGCGCGGGCTGATCTGGGCCGGGACCAACGACGGGCTGGTGCACCTGACGCGGGACGGGGGCGCCACCTGGACCAACGTGACCGCCAACATCCCGGGCCTGCTCCCGTGGGGGACGATCAGCAACATCGAGCCGTCGCGCTACGACGCGGGGACCGCGTACCTCACCGTGGACGGCCACCAGGAGAACAACCGCGATCCATGGGTCTACAAGACCACGGACTACGGCCGCAGCTGGCGGCTGATCGTGGGCGGGCTCGAGAAGACCCCGCTCAGCTATGCCCACGTGGTGCGGGAGGACCCCGTGCGCCGCGGGCTCCTGTACCTGGGCACCGAGGGCGGGCTCTACGTCTCGTTCAACGACGGCGAGCGCTGGCAGCCCCTGCAGACCAACCTGCCCCACGCCCCGGTCCACTGGCTCACCGTGCAGGAGCACTTCAACGACCTGGTCGTGGCCACCTACGGCCGGGGCATCTGGATCCTGGACGACCTGACCCCGCTGCAGCAGATGACCGCGCAGACCTCGGCCGCGGCGCTGCACCTGTTCGCGCCCCGGCCCGCCTACCGGTACCGGCTGACCGAACCCCCGTGGGCCGCGCTGTACGACGCCTCGGCCGGCACCGACCCCGCCTACGGCGCCTCGCTCCACCTGTGGCTCCGGGAGGCCCCGTCCGACAGCGTGAGCCTCACGGTGAGCGACGCCGCGGGCGCGGTGGTGCGAACGATGAAGGTGGCCGGCAAGGCCGGACTCAACCGGGTCATGTGGGACCTGACCGCCGACCGCACGACCGAGGTCCGGCTGCGGACCGCGCCGCTGTACGCGCCCGAGGTCCAGCCCGGCGACACCGGCCGCCTGGCGCCCGACTTCGGGCGGTGGGGGCTGCTGGTGCCGCCGGGCACCTACACCGTGCGGGCGAGCGCGGGCGGCGAGGAAGCGTCGGGCTCGCTGGTGGTGCGGAAGGACCCGGCCTCGGGCGGAAGCGAGGCGGAGATCGCCGCCCAGCACGCGCTGCTCCGGTCGCTGCAGGCGCAGGTGAACCGGGCCGCCGGGCTGGTGAACGGGATGGAACAGGTGCGGGCCCAGCTCCAGGCGCTGCGGGCCCGGCTCACCGACGTGGCCGTGGCCGACGTTCGTGCTGCCGCCGACTCGCTCGAGCGCCGGTTCACGGAGGTGGAGGGGGAGGTGGTCCAGCTCAAGCTCACCGGTCGGGGCCAGGACGCGATCCGCTACCCGCCGATGCTGGCGGAGAAGCTGCTCTACCTGGCGGGCCAGCTGGAGAGCTCCGACACCAGGCCCACCGACGCGCAGGTCGAGGTGGCGGCCCTGCTCACCAGCCGGCTGGACGGGGTGGCGGCCCGGCACGCCGCGCTGATGACGACCGACCTGCCGAGGTTCAATGCCATGCTCCGGGACCGGGGGCTCGACGGGGTGTCCGTGCACCCGTAACCCCCTGCCGGGAAGTTCCATCTCAGAAGGAGGTAGCCATGCGAGTACTCGTTCCCATCCTCTGTGCGGCGCTGCTCGCCATGCCCGCCCCCGCCGCGGGTCAGGCGATGGACGTCGAGACCGCGATCAAGCAGGGCACCGAGGCGTGGATGGCAGCGTGGAACCGCGGCGACGCCGCCGGCATCGCCGCGCTCTACACCGAGGACGCCATGGTCGCGGCCCCCGGCGCCGAGCCCGCGTCCGGGAGGGCCGCCATCAAGGCCTTGCTCGAGACCGCCTTGAAGGCGTCTCCCGGCTCCAAGATGAGCATCAAGCCCTTGGAGATCATGAAGGGCGACGGATGGGCGGTGGAGACCGGCAGTTTCGTGGAAACGGCGGCCGACGGCTCGCACCGCGACCACGGACGCTACACCGCGGTCTGGAAGAAGGTGGGCAACACCTGGATGCTCCACCGCGACATCTGGAACAGCAGCATGTAGCGGCGCGCCGGCCAGGGGTCAGCCCGGGCGGGCGAGCCCCCCGTCCACCAGGAGGTCCTGCCCGGTGATGTAGGCCGCGTCGTCCGACAGGAGGAACGCCACGGTCGCCGCCACCTCCTCCGCCCGGCCGTACCGGCCCATCGGGATCCGGGTCCGGCGGGCCTGCTGCTCGGGCAGGCTGTCGACGAAGCCGGGGAGCACGTTGTTCATCCGGATGGCCCGGTCGGCGTGCTGGAGGGCGAACAGCCGGGTGAAACTGCCGAGCCCCGCCCGGATGACGCTCGACGTCGGGAAGCCGGGGTCGGGGTCGGCGGCGGCGTAGCTGGAGATGTTCACCACGGCGCCGCCCCCCCGGGCCTCGAGGTGGGGGGTCACCAGGCGGGCCACGCGCACCACGTTGAGCAGGTAGGTGTCCAGCGCCTCGTGCCAGTCGGCGTCCGACAGCTCCAGCAGCCCGCCCTTCGGGCCGTGTCCCGCGCTGTTGACCACCCCGTCGATCCCGCCGTAGGTGTCGATCGCGAGGCCGACCAGGCGGGCCAGGTCGTCGGGGTCCCGGTTGGACCCGGTCACCCCGACCCCGCCCAGCCGGCGGGCCAGCGCCTCACCCCGGCCGGAGGACGACAGGATCGCGAGCTGCCACCCCCGCTGGGCCAGGGTCGCCGCGACGGCGGCGCCGATGCCGCTGCCCGCGGCGGTCAGCAGGGCGACCTTGGGCAACACGATGGATTCCTCCCGGTGTGTGCATGCGGACGACCCGACGCGGGTCTCCGTCTCAGAATAGTCTGACCCCTTCCTCCCGGACATGTCCATGACACCACGTCGAGTGCCCCGGCCGGCCGCCCTGCTCGCGCTCGCGCTGGTGCCGGGCCTCTCCGCCTGTACCGCCGATCGCGCGGGGGCCCAGGAGTTCGTCACCCGGCACGGCCCGGTCCGGGTGGTGACGGTGGCCTCGGGGCTCGAGCACCCGTGGGCCCTCGCCTGGCTGCCGGACGGGCGGATGCTCGTCACCGAGCGCCCCGGACGGCTCCGCCTCGTGGATCGCGCCGGTCGCCTCTCCGCGCCGCTGGCCGGCGTCCCCGAGGTCGCGGCCCGCGGGCAGGGAGGGCTGCTCGACGTGGCGCTGGATCCGGACTTCGGCCGCACCCGCCTGGTCTACCTGAGTTATGCGGAACCGGCCCTGCTCACGGCCGGCACCGCGGTGGCCCGGGCGCGGCTCGGCGAGGGACGACTCGACGACGTGACGGTGGTCTTCCGCCAGGAGCCCAAGGCCGCGGGCGGGCTCCATTTCGGCTCGCGGCTGGTGTTCGGCCGCGACGGGACGCTGTTCGTCACCACGGGCGATCGCGGCCGGCGGAACGACGCGCAGGCGCTCTCCCGTCATCTGGGCAAGGTGATCC
>JBFILX010000191.1:0-4537 GCA_041612035.1 Gemmatimonadales bacterium
ACGTTCACGGCGCCTCCCCGCTCCGGCCCGACCGCACCCCGGGCTCGTCGCTGCCGTCGCGGGCGCGGCGGCGGTCGACCACGTACACCGACCCGGGCAGGGTCTTGGCGTAGCTCTTCATCTCGGTGGCCAGTTCGCTCACCTCCGCCGGGTGGCTGAAGACCCGGTGCCGGTTGGTCACCACCCCGATCGACAGGGTCATCAGGGGGACCCGGTGCAGCTGGCCCCGGCGGTCCTTCCCGAAAAAGTAACCCGCCCGCGCGTCCTGCTCATTGTACTGCAGGGGGATCAGGGTGTCGAAGACGTCGAGCACCTCGGTGCAGACCCGGTCGATGGCGTCGCCCGGGATGATGAAGATGAAGTCGTCGCCCCCGATGTGGCCCACGAACCCGTCGCGCCCCATCATCCCCTTCACCACGTCGTGCAGGATGCGGGACAGGATGAAGATCACCCGGTCGCCGTCGTAGTAGCTGTACCGGTCGTTGAACTCCTTGAAGTGGTCGAGGTCGGCATAGCCCACCGCGAAGGGCGGCCCCTCCTCCACCCGCCGGCGGATCTCCCGCTCGATCTCGGTGGTCCCCGGCATCCGGGTCGAGGGGTGCACCGCCACGTCCCGCTGGGTGCGGACCCACATCGCGTCGAGCCGGGCCCGCTGTTCCCCGGGCGGGAAGACCGAGGTGAGGATCTCGTCGGCGCCCGCGGCGAACCACCCCTGCAGCCGGGCCGGGTCGTGCGACCCCTCCAGGATGGTGACCGGGACGATCGCGCTGAACGGATCGGCCTTGAGCCGTCCCACCAGCGCCACCCCGGCCTCGCCGGTGGCCTCGCCGTCCACGAACAGCAGCGCGGGGTGGCCGCGCAGCACGATCGCCTCCACGGCGTCCGCGTCCCCGATCGGCTGCAGCGGGAACTCCTTCTCCGCGGCCCAGCGCCGCACCAGGTCGGGGACCGGGCGCCCGTCGGGACCGAAGAACAGGATCGTGGGACGCGTGCGCACCAGGTCTACCCTCGTAACACAGTGTGAAACTTCAACTTACGGAGCCGGCCACGGGAATGTCAATCGCTCAGAGGAAGAACGCGGTCGCCGCCACCAGGGCGTAGGTGGCGAGCAGCTGCACCCCCTCGAACCAGTGCGACTCCCCGTCCAGGGTGATGATGGCGCTGATCACCGTCGCCAGCCCCAGCGCCAGCACCTCGAACGGGGTGAACACCAGGTCCATCGGCTGGCCCACCAGCACGCCGGTCAGCACCAGGATCGGCGCCACCAGCAGGGCGATCTGGGTGCTCGACCCCAGGGCGATCTGGAGCGCGAGGTCCATCTTGCCCTTGCGGGCCACCACCACCGCCGCGGCGTGTTCCGCCGCGTTGCCGATGATCGGGATCACGATCAGGCCCAGGAAGACCTGCGAGAGACCGAGGGTGGCGGTCACCTCCTCCACCGCGTGCACCAGGATCTCGGACTCGACCGCCACCCCCACCGTGGCGGCCAGCAGGACCAGGACCGCCACCGGCACCGACCAGACCCCGTGGGTGGTGGGGTGGGGTTCGCCGCTGAAGAGCGAGTGGTGGGTCCGCAGGGTGAAGAGCAGCGAGAAGCCGTAGGTGACCGCCAGGACCACGGCGACGGTCTCCGTCAAGGAGAGCTCGGTGAGCCATCCCGCCTCCGGGTGCAGCTGGTGGAAGAGCGCCGGGAAGACGAGCCCCACCACGGCCAGCGCCAGCATCCCCGCGCTGGCCCCGACCGAGACCCGGTTGAACGTGAGGGTCCGCCGGCCGAGCCCCCCGGCCACCAGGGAGAGCCCCAGGATGAGGAGCAGGTTCCCCAGGATGCTCCCGGTGATGCTCGCCTTCACCAGGTCGATCAGTCCCGCCCGCAGCGCCACGATGGCGATGATGAGCTCGGCCGCGTTGCCGAAGGTGGCGTTGAGCAGCCCGCCCAGGGCGGGCCCGGTGCGGGTGGCCAGGTGCTCGGTGGCCTCGCCCATGTAGCCGGCCAGCGGAATCACCGCCAGGCAGGCGACCCCGAAGACCAGCACCCCCGAGGCGTGGCTCCACGCCAGGTAGAGGCTGAGCGGCACCGCCACCAGGGCCAGCAGGTCCCGCCACGAGACCCGGCGCCAGAGCGGCACGCCGGGGGCCGGCTTGGGGGGCGGCACCGGCCGGGAGGGCTTGGGCCGGGCCGGCACCTGGGCCGGTGCGTCGCGGCCCCGGGGGCCGCGCTCCCGCCGGTCGCCCCGGCGGGGGCGGTCTCCCCGCTCCCCCCGCTCTCCCGCCTCCCGCCCCGGTCGGCCCTCCCGCTCGCGGTGCGGCCCCCGATCGCCCGACGGTCTCTCCCTGGGCTGTCGGGGCCCGGCGGCCTCCGCGCCGCCCGGCGGCACCGCGGGCGCGGCCTCGCCGCGCCCGGGGCTCGCCTCCAGCGCGGCGGCGAGGGCGCCGTGGGGGGTCCGGAGGATCCGCTCCAGGAGCGCGCGCCGGTCGGGGGCGGCCTGGCCCGCCTCGCGGGCGGCCCGTTCCGCGCCCTCCAGCAGCCGGCGGGCGCCCGAGGTGAGGCGGTAGGGGGTGTCGGCGGCGCCCCGGGGGCCGCTCAGCCCGGCGAACCGCCGGCGGAGTTCGTCCCGGGCGGGTACCGGGCGGATGCCGGCCGCGGCCTGGGCCAGCGCCGGGTCGGCGAGGAGGGCCAGGAGCAGGTGTTCCACCCCGGTGAAGTCGTGGCCCAGGCCGCGGGCCTCCGCCTGGGCCGCCTCCACCAGCAGCCGCCCCGGCTCGGTCCCGGGGACCTCGGGGCTTGCGTCGGGGGGCGGCATCTCAGAGCGGGGTGGCTTCGTCGATCAGCATGACCGGGATGTCGTCCTCGACCCGGTACACGAGGCGGCAGGCGTGGCAGACCAGCTGTTCGTCGGGCTCGGTGCGGTGCTCGAGGTCGCCCTTGCACTTGGGGCAGACCAGGATGTCGAGCAGTTCGGGGGCCAGCGTCATCGCGCCTCCGGGGAGGGTGGGGCCGGGGGAAACCCGAACCGGGCCAGGGCCTCGGGGCTCTTGCGCCAGCGGGGCAGCACCTTCACCCAGGTCTCCAGGAAGACCCGGCGCCCCATGAGCTCCTCCATCCGGACCCGGGCGCGCCGGCCCAGTTCCTTGATGGTGTGCCCGCCCTTCCCGATCAGGATGCCCTTCTGGGACTCGCGTTCGATGAACAGGACCACTCGAATGTACACGGGATCGCCGGATTCCCGGAACTCGTCCACCTCCGCCGCGAAGGCGTAGGGCAGCTCGTCGCCCAGGAGTTCGAAGGCCGCCTCCCGGAGGTACTCGACCACGAAGAACCGGAGCGGCTGGGTGCCCAGCTCGTCGGCCGGGTGGTCGAAGGGGCGCTCGGGCAGCAGCCCTGCGATCCGGGCCAGGAGGGGGTCGAGCCCGGCCGCCCCGGCGGGGCCGACGCTCACCGGGAACCCGGTCGCGACCAGCTCGGCCCGCCGTTCGGGGGCCACCAGGTCGCTCTTGGTGTACACGGTGAGGACCGCGCCGCGCGGCGGGGCGGCGAGCCCGGCGAGGGCGGCGAGGTCGGGGGCCGGCGCCTCGGGGGCGGGGTGCAGGTGGAGCACCACGTCGGCCCGCCGGACCCCCTCCTCCGCCAGGGCCCGCATCCGTTCCTGCATCGGGTAGCCGGGGTCGAGCAGCCCGGGGAGGTCGTGGAAGACGTACTGCACCGATCCCTCGGTGCGGAGCCCCACCACGGGGAGCCGGGTGGCCTGGGCCTTGGGGCTCACGATGGCCAGGTGCTCGCCCACCAGGGCGTTGAGCAGGGTGGACTTCCCCACGTTGGGGCGGCCGGCCAGGGCGACGTGGCCGCAGCGGGTGGCGGGGGCGTCGGGCGCGGGGGGCGGGGCGTCGCTCATGGTGCCGGAATATGGGGCCGGGGGGGAAAAGACGAAGCCCGGCACCCCTCGAGGGGATGCCGGGCTTCAGGAAGACGCTGACGACGGCCTACTCTCCCACCGCGTCTCGGCGGCAGTACCATCGGCGCTGCAGGGCTTAACTGCCGTGTTCGGAATGGGAACGGGTGTGGCCCCTGCGCGCTAGTCGTCAGCAAAGCTGACACGGAAGGGACAGGATGGGATGCCGCTGGGGCACCGAAGCAAAGGGGGAGAGATCAAACTACACGGGCGATTAGTAGCGCTCGACTGAAGGCATTGCGGCCCGTACATCTGCGCCCTATCAACCTGGTAGTCTCCCAGGGCCCTTCAGGAGTCTTAAGACTCAGGAGCGTTCATCTTGGGGCGAGCTTCCCACTTAGATGCATTCAGCGGTTATCTCTGCGCGACATCGCTACCGGGCGGTGCCCCTGGCGGGACAGCCCGTACACGAGCGGTCACTTCGTCCCGGTCCTCTCGTACTAAGGACGAGACCCCTCAACGCTCCCACGCCCACGACGGATACAGACCGAACTGTCTCACGACGTTCTGAACCCAGCTCATGTACCACTTTAACCGGCGAACAGCCGGACCCTTGGGACCTTCTCCAGCCCCAGGATGTGATAAGC
>JBFILX010000192.1:0-4527 GCA_041612035.1 Gemmatimonadales bacterium
CCGACGTCCGCCATCTTCGTGATCATCCCGGTGCTGGTCTTCGCCGTGGTGTTCGGGCTGAGCATGGACTACGAGGTCTTCCTGCTGAGCCGCATCAAGGAGGCCTACGACCGGACCGGCCGGAACACCGAGGCCACCGCGGAGGGGCTGGGGGCCACCGCCACCGTCATCACCTCCGCGGCCCTGATCATGATCACGGTGTTCGGGGCGTTCGCCTTCGCCCGGGTGCTGGTGATGCAGTTCCTCGGGTTCGGGCTGGCCGTGGCCGTCCTGCTGGACGCGACCCTGATCCGCATGGTGCTGGTCCCCGCCTTCATGCACCTGGCGGGGCGCTGGAACTGGTGGCCGGGCGGCCGCGGGGCCGCCCGGGAGGGAGGCCCGGGCTAGCCCTTGGCGTCGAGCCAGTTGGGGCCCACCCCCACCTCCACCACCAGGGGGACCCGCAGTTCGGCCGCCGACTCCATGTGCCGCCGCACCAGCGCCGTCACCGGCTCGACCTCCGCGGGGGGCGCCTCCAGCACCAACTCGTCGTGGACCTGCAGCAGCAGCCGGCCGGCGAGGCCCTCGTCCCGCAGGGCCGTGTGGATCCGGATCATGGCGATCTTGATCAGGTCGGCCGCCGAGCCCTGGAGCGGGGAGTTCTGGGCCAGCCGCTCGCCGAACGCGCGGGTGTTGTAGTTGCGGTCCTTCACTTCCGGCACGTAGCGCCGCCGGCCGAACAGCGTCTCCACCCATCCCTGGCTCCGGGCCAGGGCCACCTGGCCGTCGAGCCAGGCCCGCACCCCCGCGAACCGCTCGAAGTACTGGGTGATGAACGCCTTCGCCTCGTCCTGGCCGATGCCCAGCTGGCGGCTCAGCGCGAAGGGGCCCTGGCCGTAGATGGTGGCGAAGTTGATCGTCTTGGCCTGGGCCCGCATCTCCGCCGTCACGGCGGACGCCTCCACGCCGAAGATGATCGCCGCCGTCTGGCGATGGATGTCGCCGCCCTCCTCGAAGGCCCGCACGAAGGCGGCGTCGCCCGAGAAGTGGGCCAGCAGCCGCAGCTCGATCTGGGAGTAGTCGGCCACCACGAACCGCCAGCCCTCGCCGGGCACGAAGCCGCGCCGGATCGCCTCGCCCCGCGCGGTGCGGACCGGGATGTTCTGCAGGTTGGGCTCGGAGGACGAGAGCCGCCCGGTCGCGGCCCCGGTCTGGTTGAACGAGGTGTGGATCCGCCCGGTGTGCTCGCTCACCCGGCCGGGGAGCACGTCCACGTAGGTGGAGCGCAGCTTCTGCAGCTCGCGGTGCTCCAGGATGAGCCGGGGGATCTCGTGCCCCATGGCCGCCAGCTGCTCCAGCACCTCGGCGTCGGTGGAGGGCCCGGTCTTGGTCTTCTTGAGCACCGGCAGGCCCAGCCGGTCGAACAGGAGGGTGGCGAGCTGCCGGGGGCTGTTGAGGTTGACCTGCTCGTCGGCCGCCGTCCCGATCCGCCGCTCCAGGTCCTCCACGTCGCGGGCGAGGTCGCGCGCCAGGGTCCGGAACACCGCGTGGTCGATCGCGATGCCCACCCATTCCATGTCCAGCAGCACCCGCACCAGGGGCAGTTCGATGGTGCGGTAGAGCCGCTCCAGCTCGGTGTCCACCAGGGCCGGACCCAGCCGGTCCCAGAGCGCCAGGACCGCCTCCAGCTCGAGCCCCACCTGCGCCGCGGCCTCCGCCACCGGCACCACCGCCGGGGCGAGCGCCCCCCGCCCCTTCCCCAGCACCTCGCTCCGGCTCCGCAGCGCCTGGCCCAGCTGATCGGGCACCAGGGTGTCGAGCGCGTGGGAACGGCGGCCCGGGTCGAGCGCGAAGCTGGCGAGCATCACGTCGTCGCCGGGCCCCGCCAGTTCCAGCCCCGCGCCCCGGAGCGCCTCCCACTCGGCCTTGAGGTCGTGGGCGACCACCGTGACGGTGTCGTCCTCGAGCAGGGCGCGCAGGGCGTCGAGGTCCGCGGGCGCGGGCAGGTTCGCCGGAGGGTCCTCCCCGGCGAGCGGGCCGTCGCGCGGCTCGTGCGCGAAGGGCAGGTACCAGCTCCCCGCGCCGGCGCCCGCGAGCCCGAGTCCCACCAGCCGCCACTCGCGGGGCTCGGGCCCGTCCACCCAGGCGCGGAGCGCCACCCGAGGCGCCGCCCGCAGCGCGGCGACCATGGCGGGCAGGTCGTCCACCGCCGCGAGCACCCGCACCCCTGCCCCGTCGCCCGCGACCGCCGGGGCGTCCCCCGCGTCCGCCACCGGCGGGGCGTCGGTCTCGGCCGGCACCAGCCGGGTCAGCAGGGAGTGGAACTCGAGCCGCGAGAGCACTTCGATCAGCGCGTCCCGGTCCGGCTCGGCCACCGCGAAGGCCTCGAGCTCGAGTTCGACCGGCACGTCGCGCTGGATGGTGACCAGTTCACGCGAGAGCCGCGCCTCCGCGGCGTGCGCCAGGAGCGCCTCGCGGGAGCGCTTCTGGCTCACGTCCGCCGCCCGCGCGAGCAGGGTGTCGAGATCGCCGAATTCCGCGAGCAGCTTGGCGGCCCCCTTTTCGCCGATCCCGCGGACCCCGGGGATGTTGTCGGAGCTGTCGCCCACCAGCGCCAGGAAGTCCACCACCTGGGCCGGCGACACCCCCAGCCGCTCGTCCGCGTTGGACGCGTCCACCCACTGCTCCTCCACCCCCGCCGGCCCGCCCCGCCCCGGGTTGAGGAGCGCCACCCGAGGGCCGATCAGCTGGTAGAGGTCCTTGTCTCCCGACACGATCACGGCCTGCAGCCCGGCGGCGGCCGCCTGGCCGGCGAGGGTCCCGATGACGTCGTCGGCCTCGTACCCGTCCCGGGTGACCACCCGGACCCGGAACGCGGCGAGCAGGTCGCGCACCTGCTCGAGCGCCAGGTCGAAGTCGGCCTGCATGGCCTCGTCCAGCTTGGTGCGCGTGGACTTGTACTCGGGGTACCGCTCGGTGCGGCCGGAGTCGCCCGCGTCGTGGACCCAGACCAGGTAGTCGGGGCGGTAGGTGGCCTGCAGCCGGAGGAGGAAGTTGGCCACGCCCCAGGCCGCGGAGGTGTTCTCGCCCCGGCTGGTCCGGAGCGGGCGGCCGATCAGGGCGTAGAACGCCCGGTAGATGAGGGCGTAGCCGTCAACCAGGAAGAGGCGGGGCGGGTCGTGGTGCGCCATCCGGCCCCGCCGGCCGGCTCAGCGGCTGGAGCGCTGGCGCACCAGCGCGCGGAGCCGCGCGAACTCGGCGCGCGAGGCCGGCGTGAGCCGGAGCCGCGAGAAGCCCATCGCCCCCGAGAAGGTGAGCACCGCACGGTACTCGCTGTAGACCCACTGCACGTAGCGCGGGTCGGACCCGGGAGGCGACTCGTACATCTGGTCGGGCTCGCCCACCGTGATGAACACCTCGCCCCGCTCGGTGCGCCAGCCGCCGGAGGCGCCCCCTTCGTCCCGGAACCGCACGTTGGCGATCGCGACCCGGGTGAAGTACAGGTCGAGCGCCTCGTTCTCCGGGGTCTCGGGGTTGGGGTCCGAGGCCTCCCAGAAGTCGCGCCACAGCGCGGCCCGGTTCTCCGGCGTGGCCTTGCGCAGCGCGTCGAGCTGCTCGTCCCGGCCGAAATAGCGGAGCAGGCTCAGCAGGTTGTCGTAGTTGGTGAGCACCCAGGCCCGCGAGAAGGACACCAGCGCGTCGGTGCGCTTGACCGACTCGCCCGTGCCCGAGCTGACCGTGAGCCGGCCCAGCGACGGCGTCTCCGCCGCCAGGTGGAGCATCCGCCACTCCACCGCCCTGCCCCCGGTGAACCGGAGCGAATCGCGCAGGACCGCCCGGCCCGTCTCGTCGGTCACCTCGACCGGAACCGACCGGGCCAGCGTGGGACCGTAGGACTCGAAGTAGACCGCCAGCGAGTCGTCGCCGTGCGCGACGGTGCCGCGCGGATTGAGGACCACCCTGGGCTCGGCCCAGAGGTCGGCCCGCCCGTCGGCCTGATAGACCAGGATCGGCGCGGTGGTGGACCCCGGCCCCAGCGCGGGCACGCTCACGCTGCGCTCCCCGCGGCTGAAGGCGCCCGACTCGGGGTCGCGCACCACCACCGCCAGGGTGTAGTCGCCCGGCGCCAGCAGGAACCCCTGCTGGAACACGACCGTCTCGTCCACCCGCTGGGTCTCCTGGAAGGTGGCGACCGAGACCGTCTCCTCCCGGGAGAACCGGACCGGCAGCACCCCCGGCCGCTGGAACGACATCTCCACCCGGTACCGGGCCACGAAATCCCGGCCCGACCGCTGGAAGGCCAGGGCGCGATTGTCGAGCGAGACGCCGAGGAGCGCAATGGTGGAGTCCCCCCGCCCTGCCAGGAACGCCACCTGCCCCACGAAGGGAATCGGTGGCCCGGCCGCCACCCGACCGAGCCGCTGGTAGAGCCCCGTCAGGTTGAAGAGTTCGTTGAGCGTCTCCTCGGCGGTGGCCGGCGTGGGGCCCTCGGCGGGCCGCTGCCGGCCGCCGCCACAGGCGGCCGCGAAGATCCCGGCCGCCACGACG
>JBFILX010000193.1:0-4472 GCA_041612035.1 Gemmatimonadales bacterium
CTACGACGTAGGCGAGCACACCGTGGCCGCCGGTGCGCCGGTGGACCGCCGCCGCTACGAGCGGGTCGACCGCGAGGCCTCGACGCTGGGGCGGGAGCGTGACTGGGGGGCGATGACCCTCGCGGGCCCCCGATTCAGCGCCTCGTCCGATGTCGGGTTCACGCCGGGGTTCCGGCTCGCGCGGCGCACCTTCGGGTTCCGCCGTCAGCCGTGGGCCACCTCCAGCGTCCTGCTGCTCGAGTACTCCCTGCTGCTGCAGGACGCCCGGGTGCGCTTCGAGGGCCGGCACAAGCTGGTGAACCGGCAGACCCATGTCACCCTGGACGCCATGATGTCCGGGCTGGAGGGGCTCCGGTTCCACGGGTTCGGCAACGGCTCCCCGGGCGACGCCGACGACGCCTTCTACCGGGTGCGCCAGCGCACCTGGCTGCTGGCGCCCGGCATCGGGTGGGGACTGGACCGGCCGGTGAAGTTCCACCTCACCGCCCGGCTCCGGCACACGGTCACGGACCCCGACGATCCCGCCAACCGCGACGGGCGAATCGGCGAGGTGCGCCCGCTGGGGCTGGGCGAGTTCGGCCAGCTGGGGCTGGGCGGCCGCTTCGAGGTCGACACCCGCGACAGCCGCACCTTCGCGACCCGGGGCATCCGGGCCCGGATCGAGGGCGCGGCCTGGCCCTTCACCTGGGGTGACGACGACCGCGCCTTCTCCACCCTCGCCGCGGAGGTGTCGGCCTTCCTCACCCCGGCCGTCCTGGACCGGGTGACCCTCGCCCTCCGGGTGGGCGCGCGGCAGACCTTCGGCGAGGTGCCCTACTTCGAGGCGTCCTACCTGGGCGGGAAGGGAAGCCTCCGCGGATTCCCTCAGAACCGGTTCGCCGGCAACGATGCGCTGTTCGGCAACGCGGAGGTCCGGGTGCGCCTCGCCGACACGCGCGTCGTGGTCCCGGGCGAGTTGGGCGTGGTCGGTCTGCTCGACGCGGGACGGGTCCTCACCGGGCTCAACGAGGACAAGACCTGGCACGGCAGTCTGGGAGGCGGGCTCTGGTATGCCGTGCTCAAGCGCGCCATCGTGCTCAGCGCGGGTGCCGCCGGCGGAGAGGAAGGCCTCCGGATGTACCTGGGGTTCGGGATGGGGTACTGACCCCGCTCAGAGCGGCACCAGCGCCCGCTCGATCTGGCCCCGCTCGTCCTCCAGCCAGGCCGGCAGCATGAGCCGCTCCCCCAGCGCCCCCGCGGGCTCGTCCACCAGGAACCCCGGTCCGTCGGTGGCGATCTCCAGCAGCAGCCCGTCGGGCGCCCGGAAGTAGATGCTGCGGAAGTAGGTCCGGTCCATCACCGCGGTCACCTTCAGCCCGAGGCCCAGCAGGTGTTCACGCCAGGCGAGCTGCTCCTCCTCGTCGCGGGCGCGGAAGGCGATGTGGTGGGTCTGTCCCGCGCCGCCCCGTGCCGGCTTTCCGGTGGGCGGCCAGCCGAAGAGGGTGAGGGCGCTTCCGGGCACCACCCGTCCCCCGTCCACCTGGGCCCAGAAGTGGTGGGGCGTGACCCCGTCGTCCTGGTTCACCGTCCGCTTCACCATCCCGAGGCCCAGGGTCTCCCGGTAGAACCGGTCCGCGACGTCCAGGTCTCGGGTGATGCCGGTGATGTGGTGGATCCCGTCGATCGCCATCTCCGGGGTGAGGGCCGGCACCGGGTCCGGGTGGGTCCGTTCGTCCATCGCCCGGTACGCGTCGGAGCCCGGCAGGCGTTCCGCGGGCGGGGCTACCTCGGCCTGGCCCAGCCGGTCGGCGGGCTCGTCCAGGTCGTAGCCGGGGCCGGCGGTGGCGAGTTCCAGGATCTGGCCATCGGGGTCGGTGAAGTAAAGGCTGGTGAAGTAGCCGCGGTCGCGCGGACCGGTGACCCGCACTCCGTGGTCGGTGAGCCAGCGCTTCCATTGGAGGAGCACCGGCACGTCGTGCACGCCGAGGGCCAGGTGATGGATGCCACCGATGCCCGGGGTGCCCCGCGGCGCGTCGCGCCATTCGAAGTAGGTGACCAGGGTGCCGGGCCGGCCAGCGTCGTCACCGAAGTAGAGGTGGTAGGCGGACGGGTCGTCGAAGTTCACGGTCCGCTTGACCAGGCCGAGCCCGAGGATGTCCCGGTAGAACCGGACCGTGCGGGCGGCGTCGGCGGAGACCGTGGTCAGGTGGTGGAACCCCTGCGTGGCGAAGGTCATCCTGCCTCCAGGACCGAGGCGAGCCAGGTCATGGCGTCGCCCAGCTCGTCGGGGGTGATGGTGTGGCCGGCACGGTAGTCGCGCGCCTCGAGGGCGGCGCCCGCGGCCCGGAGCGCGGCCCGACCGGTGACCGCGTGGGCGAACGGCACGGACGCGTCCTCGGTGCCGTGGCCCCAGAAGAAGCCCGTCGTCCCCACCGTCTCCGGGGTGACCAGCACCTTGGGGTGGGTGGCCACGAAGCCGCTGAAGTTGAGCACGGCCGCCACCCGCCCGGGGTGACGGACCGCCCAGGCGATGGCGCTGGTCCCGCCCTGCGAGAACCCGCCCAGCACCAGCGGGCCCGGGCGGACGGGGAGGGTGGCCGGCAGGGCCTCGAGGAACGCGTCCAGCGCCAGCTGACCCCGGGTGAACGACTCGGGCTCGGGCCGGGTCCCCTCCAGGAACCGGTACCAGGCCCATCCAGGTCCGTATCCCCAGGGCAGCCCGCTGAAAGGAGCGCGGGGGAAGACGGCCAGCGCCCCGGCAGGGAGGTGGCGGGCCAGCCCGGCGAGGTCGTGCTCGTCCGCGCCGCGGCCGTGCATCAGCACCACCAGCGGAGCCCCTTCCCGCGGGTCGGGGGGGAGGACGAGTCGGTGGACCAGGTCGCTCATGCCGTAGTAGGGTATTGCGCGGCGGCCTCGCGGCAACCCCGGGGGTCCCCGCGGCCCGCATTCGACCGATGCCGGGTTTGCCGCTAGTATTGGGACGGACCCGTCCCCCTTCGATCGGATCGCCCATGGCCCACCGCTGGTGGCGCGGCAGACCGCTGGTGCAGGTGCTGGTGCTGTACCTGGCGCTGGCCGCGCTGGTCTTCGTCGCGGGGTCGTACCTGCCGTGGCTGCGCGCCGTGCTCTGGGACGGCGGCGGGCTCGGCTCGGCCACCTTCCCGGGACTCACCGACCCCGGGGTGCTGGGCCAGGTGGGCGGCACCCAGGAGAGCTCCACGCGGGTGCTCGGTTTCTCGCTGGCCGCGATGGCGATGAGTTTCTTCCTGATGCTGCCGGTGGTGCTGGTGTTCGCCGGCACCCGGGCCAAGCGGGGCTACAGCCAGGCGATGGTGCAGACCCTGCTCATCCTCCCGGTGGTGGTGGCCGGGGTGGTGATCCTGGTGAAGAACAGCCTGGCCCTGGCGTTCAGCCTGGGCGGCATCGTGGGCGCGGTGAGCTTCCGCAACCGGCTGCAGGACCCCAAGGACGCCGTCTACGTCTTCCTCGCCATCGCCGTGGGGCTGGCCTGCGGGGTGCAGGTGTACGCCGTGGCGTTCGCGCTCTCCCTCTTCTTCAACGCGGTGATCCTGGTGCTCTGGTACTCCGACTTCGGGCGGGTGCCGGCCGCGCTGTCCGGGGCGCACGGGTGGCGCCGGGTGGAGCTGGCACAGGACCTGGCCGAAGGTGCCCCGGGCACGGAGGGCGCGGAGTTCGTCTCCGCCCTCGACGACCAGATCCTCCGGTCCATGACCCCGGAGCAGCTGAGCGCGCTGGCGGAGCGGGCCATGCGGCGCGGTCACAAGATGGCGACCAAGGTGTACGACGGGGCCGACCGGTTCGAGGGGGTGGTCCGGATCGTGGTCGCTTCGGGGGACGCGGAGGAGGTGCGGAGCCTGGTGGAGCCGGTCCTGGGCCGGGAGGCCAAGGAGTGGCGCTACGCCGATACCCAGGAGGAGGGGCCTGACCGGATCGCGCTCCGCTACCGGGTGACCCTCCGGAAGAAGGCGGTACCGCCGCTGGTGCTCGAGGCGGTGCGGCGGGCGGCGATCCCGCACGCCGACCGGGTGAGCTTCGAGTGACCCCGCCGCAGGGCGGCGGGGGCGGCGTGGGCAGCGCGGGCGGGGCCCCGGACCCGGTCGGTGACGGGCTGCGCAAGGCCCTGGCGGGTCAGTACCGGGTGGAGCGGGAGCTGGGCCGGGGGGCGATGGCCCGGGTCTTCCTCGCCCGCGACCTGCGGCACGACCGGGCGGTGGCGGTGAAGGTCCTGCCGCCGGAGCTCGCCACCGCCTCCAACGCCGAGCGGTTCCTGCGCGAGATCCGGATCACGGCGGTCCTCCAGCATCCCAACATCCTGCCGTTGCTCGACTCCGGCGCCGCGACCGGGCTCTGCTGGTACGTCATGCCCCACGTGGAGGGTCACTCGCTCCGGGAAAAGCTCGAAGGCGGGCCGCTGCCGGTGGGCGAGGCGCTGCGGATCGGGGCGGCGCTGGCGCGGACCCTGGGCCACGCCC
>JBFILX010000194.1:0-4467 GCA_041612035.1 Gemmatimonadales bacterium
ATGGTGAGCTGGACGGGGTGACCCCCTTCACCGCCGAGGTCGTTCCCGGCGCGCTCACCGTCGTGACCCCCCGAGGGGAGACTGCGCGATGAGCGACGCGATTCTGCTGGTGGACCGGGAGGTGGAGGTGCTCCGCAGCCTTGGCGGGCACCTGGAGGGAGAGGGGTTCGAGGTGGCGCGCGAAATGGAACCCGGGGCGGCGGTGGCCGCGCTCGAGCGGCTCGATCCCGACGTCGTGGTGGTGGACTTCGGGCTCGACCAGGCCGCGCGCGGTCGGCTGCTCGAGGCCGCCACGGCGAACGGGGCGCCGGTCATCGCCGTGCTGGAGTCGGCCGACCCGGCCGCCTCCCGCGCCGCCCTCGAGGCGGGGGCGGTCCAGGTGCTCCCGCGCCCCGCCGACGCCGGGGTCCTGGCCGGGATGGTGCGGGGCCTCGCCCGGGCGACCCGTCCCCGTCGGATCGCCGCGGCCACCGCGCTCACCGACGGCGCCCTCCCCCCCGAGGACCGGCTGGCCCAGGTCGGCTCCCAGCCGCCGATGCGGCAGGTGGTCCAGCAGATCGAGACCATGGCCCGGAGCGATCGCGCCGCCGTCCTCATCACGGGGGAGCCCGGGGTGGGGAAGGCCATGGCGGCGCGGCTCATTCACGACCTCGGCCCCCGGGCCGGCGAACCCTTCCTCAGCTGCTCCACCGTCGGGACCCCGGCCGCCGACCTGGAGGCGGCGCTCACGGGTCTCGAGGCCGACGCCCCGGGCGCCGGCGGGCGGCGCCGGCGCGGGCTGCTGGAGGCGGCGGGCGAGGGCTCGCTGCTCGTGCGCGAGGTCACCGGCCTCCCGCGCGAGCTGCAGTCCACCCTCCTCCGGGTGCTGGAGCACCGTCAGTTCCGGCGCGGCGGAGGTCGGGAGGAGGTCCGCGCCGGCGCCCGGCTCATCGCCACCACCAGCCGCGACCTCGATCGGGAGGTGTCCGAGGGGCGGCTGATGGCCGACCTGCAGTACCGGCTGGGCACCCAGGTGCTCGCCATCCCGCCGCTGCGGGAACGGGCCGAGTCCGACCGCCGACGGCTCATCGAGCGGCTGCATGCCGGGGCAGGACGGCGCTGGGCCGTGACCCCGCCCCCCCTCTCCGAGGAGGCGATGGAGCGTCTGCTGGGTCACATCTGGCCCGGCAACGTGACCGAGCTGGGCGAGGTCCTGGAGCGCGCGGTCCTGCTGGCCCGCGGACAGCTGGCCATCGCGGTCGAGCACCTGCCGGGCGAGCTGCGGGCCCGGCCCGGGCTCGGCGACCGGCGCCACCAGGTGATGAGCCTGGAGGAGGTGGAGAAGCGGCAGATCGAGAGCAGCCTGCGCTATCATGGGGGCAACCGGACCCGGGCCGCCAAGGAACTGCGTATCTCGCGGGCCACCCTGATCAACAAGATCAAACGCTACGGCATCACGGAGTGATCCATGGCCCCGAAGGAGCTGAAGGAAAAGGACGCGATGGTCTGCCGGTCCTGCGGGAACGAGGAGCGGGCCTCTGAGGGATATCCCTGCAAGCGGTGCGGGACCTTCATCTGCCTGATCTGCTTCTTCCGCGGCATCGAGATCTGCGCCGACTGCCAGGCCGGAGGCACCCCGGGGGCGGAAGCGCGGTGAAGCGGCGGCTGGTGCTGTTCGACATCGACGGTACCCTCCTGCTCAGCGACGGGGCCGGGCGCCGGGCCGTGGTGGCCGCCATGGCCGACCTGCTCCCCGAGCCCGAACGGCTCCGCGGGGTGCGGTTCGACGGGAAGACCGATCCCCAGATCGTCGTGGAGCTGCTGGCGGCGGCGGGCGTGGAGCATCCCGACGACCTCGACCGCGTGGCGCTGGTGCTGGAGCGCTACGTGCACCACCTCGAGCGCGAGCTGGCCCGGCCCGACCACCGCACCAGGGTGATGCCCGGGGTGCTCCCCCTGCTCGAACGGGTCGAGCGGACCGCCGACGCGGTCCTCGGGCTCCTGACCGGCAACATCCAGCCCGGCGCCCGGCTCAAGCTCCGGTCGGCGGCCCTCGACCCCGACCGCTTCACGGTGGGCGCGTTCGGCTCCGACCACTCCGATCGCCGCCAGCTGCCGGCGGTCGCGGCCGCCCGCGCGGTGCCGCTCTTCGGTCGCGCCCCCGAGGGCGCCGAGCTCGTCATCGTGGGCGACACCCCGGCCGACGTCACCTGCGGCCAGGCCCTCGGCGCCCGCGCCATCGGCGTCGCCACCGGCGCCTACGCCCGGGAAGAACTGGAAGCCGCCGGCGCCTGGGCCGCGTTCGACGACCTGAGCGACGGGGAGGCGGTGTGGGAGGCGATCTGGGGCTGACCGCCGCGGCCCCCCATTCCCCCGTGCCCGAGCTGGGCCCCATGCTCGGCCGTCTGTTGCGGACGGCGACCGAGGACCCGGTGGAGGCCCTGCTGGCCCCGGTGCGAGTCGCCCTGCTCGACGACCTCCTCACCCTCGCGGCCCGCGCCCGGTCCGCGCCGGCCCCGGCGGCCGCCCGGGCCGCGCTCTCCGACGAGGCCTGGCTGGGTGCCTTCCGGCGTGCGGCCGAAGAGGCCGCCCGGCGCTGTCTCGCCGAGATGGACCGGCGGCTCACCGCCGCGGCGGCCCTCTCGCTGATGCCGTCCCGACTGGTGGCCCCCCACCGTCCCGACCAGGAGCTGCACCGCGTGGTACGGAACCGGTGCCTGGGCGCCGCGATCCCGCTGGAGCGGGTGGCGCCCCCGCAGCAGGCCGACGACTGGGAGCAGGGGCTTCTCCGCGCGGCGATGGCGGCGGAGGAAGGGTGGGAACGGCTGCGGGAAGTCGTGGCCGAGGAGCTGGCCCGGGGGGAGACCGGGGTGGCGCGAGTGGCCGGCTGGAGGCGGTCGCGTGCCCGGCTCTGGGTCATCACCGTTCTGGTGCTGGCGGGGGCGCTGACCCTCGGGCTGTCGCTCGGCGGTTACCTGCCCGCGCCGGGGCCGCTCGGCGCGCTGCGCGACGCGTGGTGGAGGCTGCCGTGGCCATAGCGGGGCTCGGGTTCGACCTGGTGGACATCGACCGGGCCGAGCGGATCCTCGAGCGTCACGGCGACCGGGCGCTCGACCGCTTCCTGCTCCCCGCCGAACGGGCCTACGTCGTGTCGGGGCCGGCGCCGCCGCGCCACTTCGCGGTGCGGGTGGCCGCCAAGGAGGCGGTGTACAAGGCGCTGAGCCGGGTGCCGGGCGGGGAGCGGGTCACCTGGCGGGACATCGAGGTCCACCGGGCACCGAACGGCCGGCCCACCGTGCGCCTGCACGGGCGCGCGCTGGAGGTGGCGAGCGGGCTCGGCGACTACCGGCTCCACCTGACCCTCACCCACACGGCGAAGACGGCGGGGGCGATGGCGGTGCTCGAGTCGGAGTCTTCCATCTCCGACTGAGCGGGTCTAGCTTTGACCTGACGCCGAAAACTAGTTGAGAATGATTCTCATCAATACCCTGACGGCTTTCGCCCTCCTCGCCGTCACCCAGGCCCAGCCCCAGCAGATCGCCGCCCAGGACCACGCCCCGCTGGTGCGTCGCGTGGCGGCGACCGTCCTGCTCGCCGCCCAGGAATACCGCCTCGGCTTCCAGAACGGCCGGGTGGTGGCCACCGCGGAGATCGACGAGGCCCGCCTCTTCCTGACCGAGGCCGCCCGCGCGGTCGGCGCGTTCCCGCCCGACGTGGCGGGGCCGGTGCGCGAGCGGATCGAGGCCGCGCTGGCGATGGTGAACGCCACGGCGCCTCCCGACTCGGTGGCCCAGGTGGTGGAGGGGGTGGTGGCCTCGCTGTCCGAGCGCTTCGGGGTGGCGGTGGACGAGACGCCCGCCGAGACCCCGTCGCTGGCGCGGGGCGCCGCGCTGTACCAGATCCACTGCGCACGCTGTCACGGCGCGCTGGGCGCGGGTGACGGGCGGGACGCGAAGACGCTCGACCCGCCGCCCACCGCCCTGGCCGACCACGGGCTCCTCTCGGGGGCCTCCCCGCTCGACTTCTACCGCCAGGTGACGGTGGGGATCGCCGGCACGGCGATGCCCGGCTTCGAGACGATGCTCACCACCGACGACCGCTGGGCCGTGGCGCTCTACGCCTCCACCCTGCGGCTGCCCGCCCCCGCGGGCTCGGTGGCGCCCGCGCTCGCGGCGTTCGCCACCACCGCCTCGATGAGCGATGACGACCTCCTGACCGCCATGGGTCCCGGGGCCACGCTGGCCGGCGTGGCGGCGGTCCGCACCACCGAGCTGGGGCAGGACGCCCGTCGCGCCGGGCTGGGGACCGCCTTCGCCGAGGTGCGTGCCCGCATCGACTCGGCGGTCGCGCGGGCCCGGGCGGGGGAGACCGAGGACGCGCGGAGGGTGGCGTTCGACGCCTACCTGAGTTTCGAGCGGGTGGAGCGCGAGGTCCGGATCAAGGACCAGGCGCTGGCGGCGGAGCTGGAGGCGTCGTTCGCGGGGCTTC
>JBFILX010000195.1:0-4465 GCA_041612035.1 Gemmatimonadales bacterium
GCCGTCCTGGGTGAGGGCCGTGAGCGGGAGGGCCGGGACCATCTGGCCCGCCAGGCCCTCGGTGGCCAGGACGGTGCGGGACCGCTCCTGGGCGAGGACCGGGACGGCGGTGAGCGCGAGCAGCGCGCCAAGCGCCGCGAGGCGCCGGAACCGTGTGGGAGACATGGAGTTGGAAGGTAACCGACCGGCCCGGGAATCGGCAGACGGAACGGGTCAGACCAGGGAGAGCCCTCCGTCCACCGTGAGCACCTGCCCGGTGATGTGGCGCGCCTCCTCCGTGCAGAGGAAGGCCACCACGTTGGCCACGTCTCCGGGCTCGGCCAGCCGGCCCAGCAGGGACCGCTTCTTGGCCCGCTCGATCACGTCGTCGGGAAGCTGCTGGAGCCGCTCGGTCCGGACGAAACCGGGGGCCACGGCGTTCACGTTGACGTTGGAGGACCCCAGGTCCACCGCGGCCGACCGGGTGAGTCCCTCGAGGCCGGCCTTGCTGGCCGCGTAGCTCGCCACTCCGAACCCCGGCAGCCGCGACTGGTGGGCGCTCACGTTGACGATCTTGCCGTACTGCTGCTCGCGGAAGACCGGCGACACGGCCCCGATGCAGTTGAACGCCCCGGTGAGGTTGGTCTCGATGACCTGGGCCCAGGCCGCCGGCGAGAGCCGCCACAGCGCCCCGTCGTTGGCGATGCCCGCGTTGTTGATCAGGAAGTGCACCGTCTCGAACCGGTCACACACCCGGTAGACGAACTCGCTGACCGCGCGCCGGTCGCGGATGTCGCAGACGTCGGCGAAGACGCCCACCCCCATGGCGGAGAGCGTCGCCTCGGTGAGGAGCGCCGTCTCCCGCACGTCGCGGCCCGGCATGTCCACGAAGTTGAAGGCGACGTTGCAGCCCCGGCGACCGAACTCGAGAGCGATCGCACGCCCCAGCCCCGTGGCGCCCCCGGTCACCATCACCGTCTTCCCGCGGAACCCCTCCGGGATGACGCGGGCCGGCTTCGGTTCGGTCAGCAGTTCGCCGGCGGGCTCGGGGCGGGGTGACCGGAGGGGCCCGTGCCGCGCAGGGTGGAAGGGAGACATGGGCCGAAGCTACGGGCCGCTTCGCCCGGCCGCAATCCACCACAGCGTGACCCCCACCACCATCGCGACGGCCGAGGTCACGAGCGCCGCCGGACCGCTCACCGCCTGGTAGAGCCCGCCGAACGCCAGGGCCGCGGGGAGTGCCGCGAGCCCCGCGAGGCCCTGGAACGACCCGAACCCGGTCCCCGTGCGCACCGGCGCCAGCGCCGCCACCGCCGCACGCTCGGCGGCTTCGCCCAGCCCCGACACGAGCCCCAGGCCCAGGAAGACCGCGGTGGCCGCGGCCGGGCCCACCGGCTGCGCGAGGAGCGCCAGTACCGCCGCGAAGAGGAGACCGGCGAACGACAGCGTGGCCCGGGTCCCGATCCGGTCGCTGAGCCAGCCCCCCGGATAGGCCGCCCCGGTCCGCACCACGTGCAGGGCACCCCAGACCAGGGGGATCGTCGCCACCGGCACTCCCACGTCCTGGAGCCGGAGGATGAGCAGCGTCTCCGGCAGCCGGCCCGCCGCCAGGAGCACCAGGCAGAGCACCGGGAACCAGAAGGCGGCTCCGCGGGCGTCAACGGCCCCGGTGGCGGGTGGCCCCGATCCGGTCGCCTCCGGCGCCGCCGCCGGCCGATCGACGCCCCGCAGCACCACCGACAGCACCAGCATCACGACCAGCCCGGGGATGGCGCTGTACGCGATCACGTCCCGCACGTCCACCGCCGCGCTGAGCAGCAGCCACGCCACCAGCGATCCGGCCACGGCGCCGAGGTGGTCGGCGGCGCGGTGGAACCCGAACGCCCGGCCCCTGGCGGCGGGAGGGGTGATCTGGGCGATCAGGGCATCCCGGGCCGGCGAACGCAGCCCCTTGCCCACCCGGTCGAGCACCCGGAACCCGATCACCTGCCAGGCGGCGGAGGCCACCGCGATGAGGGGGCGGACCAGGACCGCGGTGCCGTAGCCGGCCAGGATGAGAGGCTTCCGCCATCCGGGCCGGTCGGCCAGCCGTCCGCTCACCCACTTGATCGCCGCGGAGGTCAGCTCGGCGGCACCGTCGAGCGCGCCGAGGGCCAGCGCCCCGGCCCCCAGCCCGCGGGTGACGAAGGCGGGAAGGAGCGGGTAGACCATCTCGCTCGCGAAGTCGTTGAAGAGGGAAACGAGCCCCAGCCCCTTGACGGTGCGCGGCACCACCGGGACCCGGGCCTCGCTCATGGGCCGGTCAGGCCTCCAGGCCCATGCCCCAGCGGATGAGGGGAACCGGGAGACCGCCGTAGGCCAGCACCTGGTCGTGGTGCCGCCGGATCGAGTGGGCCGGGCCCTCGGCCGCCCGGCAGTCGGCCTCGAGCGCCATCAGGGCCCGGCGGCCGAGCAGGGCGCCGGTGGCCTCGGTCGGGTTGAGCAGGCAGCCCCAGACGAAGGCCCGGGCCACCTCGGCTTCCAGGGGCCACCGCTCGCGCAGCTGCCGCATCGCTTCCGCGGCCCCGAACCGGCCGGTGTGGAGGCCGATGTCCACCTTGACCAGCTCCACCTGGAGCGCGAGGTAAGACCGCGCGGTCAGCCGGTCTACGGGGTGTTCCCAGTAGCCCGCGGCCTCCACCAGGCCCAGCGCGTGGAGGGCCCACCCGCCCACGGTGAGGCGGCTGGTCAGGTGCGACCGGATCTCGGGACCGAGGCGCTCGGCCACGGAGGCCTGCAGGTGCCGCCCGGGCACGGCCAGCGCGGCGAGGATGGCCGACTGCCACGCCGCGGTCGAGGGCGAGTCGCGCAGGAAGAGCCGGGCCGGCAGGGCGCGGCCGCGCCATCCCCGGGGTCGGTAGGCGGCATGGCCGGTCACGACGGCCAGGTGGGGCGGCAGCGTTCCCACCGCCGGCAGCTCGGGGCTGACATCGCAGATCCCCTCCGCCTCGGCGAACCGCGCCAGCCGCTCCATCTCCGAACGGAGCGCCTCCTCGAAGTCCATCGGCCCATCCGACCCGATCGCCTCGGTCAGCGCCGCGCGCCAGTCACCGGCCCCGAGATCCGCGGCCAGGTCGGCCAGGTCCTGCTCCATCTCCTCTTCCAGGTGGAGGGCGTAGCGCCACAGTTCCGAGGCCCCGGCCGTCACGGCATGGAGGTGGTGCAGCAGACGCTCGAACTGATCCAGCCCCACCGCGGCCACGTGCTCCTGCTCATGGGCCGCGAGTTCCCCGGCGAGGGCGGCCTCGAACCAGTCGAGGGCCCGTTCCGCCGCGGTCACGGCGGGTCCGATCGCGGGGGTGCGCGGGCCGTAGGACCGGGCCAGCGCCGTCATGAAACCCCGGGTCGGCGGAACCAGCGCCCGCGCGACCTCGATCAGTTCGAGCGGCGGCTCGTGCAGCGTGGTCACGGCCGCGTCGAGGAACCCAGGGGTGGCTTCCAGCCGGGCCTGGGCCTGCGCGGCGCGGTCGTCCTCCGGCATGCCGGGGAGCAGGCCGTAGAGGGCCTCGGCGAGATGGAGGAGCCAGAAGGCGGGGTTGCGGCGGTGGGGGCGTTCGTGCTGCAGCCGGAAGATGGCGACCCGGATGTCGTCCAGCAGGGCCGTCCGGTCGATCTCGTCGGCCGGGCCCTCCACGTCCAGTTCCTCTACCCCTGCCTCCAGGGCGCGGAAGGCGGCCAGGTGCTCCCCCACCGAGTCGGTGTCGAACCGGCCCAGGCGGGCGTCCTCGGTCGCCACCCCGGCCGCGGTGGCCGCGGCCGGATCGAAGTGCCACCGCAGGTCCAGGTACGAGCGGCAGAGCTCGTCACTCAGTGACACCGCGACACTCCGCGTGGTCTCCCAGGCTGACGCTGCCCCGGACCCCCTCCACCGTCACGGCGTTTCCCAGCAGGGACCCGGTCAGCGCGGCGCCGGTGATCCGGCAGTCCTGCCCGGCGATGGTGTGGGCGAGGCGGCTGTCGGTCACGGTGGTACCCCGTTCCAGGCTCACGTTGGGCCCGATCTCGCTCCGCTCGATGCGCACCCCGTCCTCGATGTAGACCGGCTCGCGGATGGTGACGCCGGGCAGCTCGGGTCGTCGGGCGGCGCCCTTCCGGAGCAGGGTCTCGTTGGTCTCGAGCAGGGCCTCGCGGGTGCCGCAGTCGAACCACCCGTCCACCCGGGCGGTCAGGATCCGGCGGCCCCGGTCGATCATGAACTGGAAGGCGTCGGTGAGGAAGAACTCGCCCCGGTTGGCCGGCGCGGCCAGCACGTGGTCGATCCCCTGGAACAGGGTGGCCGTGTCGCGGATGTAGTACAGCCCGATGTTGGCGAGACGGGAGACCGGCTCGGACGGCTTCTCCACGATCCGGGTCATGTAGCCGTCGGCGTCCGTGACGACCACGCCGAACCGCTGGTAGTCCTCCACCTCCTTGGCCCAGATGATCCCGTCCGCATCGGTCCGGCGGA
>JBFILX010000196.1:0-4416 GCA_041612035.1 Gemmatimonadales bacterium
GACGCGGTGCTCCGCAAGCCGGGGCCGCTCACCGAGGAGGAGTTCGCCGAGATCCGCAAGCACCCGCAGCTCGGCTTCGAGGCGCTGGAGCGGGCCCAGCTCGACGCCGGGCTCACCGGCGCGGCGGATGACGAACTCCTCGCCATCGCCAAGGACCTGGTGCACACCCATCACGAACGGTGGGACGGGAAGGGGTATCCGCAGGGGCTGCGGGGGGAAGCGATCCCCATCCCCGGCCGGCTGATGGCGGTGGTGGACGCCTACGACGCGCTGGTGGGCCACCGGGTGTACCGCGACGCCCTGCCCCACGACGAGGCGGTGGCCGCCATCCGGGCGGGGCGGGGGAGCCGGTTCGATCCCGTGATCGTGGACGCCTTCCTGGCGGTGGAGGCGGAGTTCCGGCGGGTGGCCTCCACCCTGGACTACGAGGAGTCGGGGCTCCCGGCGTGATCCGGGGCCACCCGGAAACGGGACTTGCCACGTCGGGAATCGGCGGTAGGTTGAGCCCAGACGTATCCGGTGCGAGAGGCCGTCCGGGACTGGAGGGGCGGCCGGCCGGAGCGCTCGCCGGTGGCCGGTCCGTCCGGTGTGGTGAGACGGACGGGGAGCCGGCCGCCCTGGTTCGCCATCACCTCAGGAGGACCCGCCATGTTCGGACCCCGCCTCATCTCCCTCGTGCTGGCCGCCGCGTTCACGGCGGCCGCGGTTTCCCCGGCGGTCGCCCAGTACAGCGATCCGGCCAAGGACGGCATGAAGGCCGTCGCCGCCAAGGCCCTCGTCTTCGCCCCGATCGAGGTGCCGGGCTTCGACTCCGGCATGACGAGCGCGGTGATCGACGGCGATCCCTCCGCGGAGGGGCCGTACACCCTGCGCCTTGCCTTCCCCGCCGGCTACCGGTTCCCGCCCCACTGGCATCCGATGGCCGAGAACCTCACCGTGCTTTCCGGCACGCTGCTGCTGGGCATGGGGGAGCGGGTCGACGACGGGAAGCTGAAGGCCTACGGCGTGGGCGATTACCTGCACATTCCGGCCCGGATGGCCCACTTCGGAGGGGCCAGGGGGCCCACCGTGATCCAGCTCCACGGGCAGGGTCCGTTCGCCATTACCGTGGTGGAGGGCGGGGCGAAGTAGCCCGCGACCGGGCGGCGCCCGTTCCGGCGCCCGTCGTGCCCTCGGTGGCGCGGCGGGCGCCGACGTCGTTTCCGGGGGCGTGGGCGGCATGACGGCCGGCCCCGCCCGCAGCTTCGACCGTTCGATCGTCGAGGGTCCGATCCCCCGGGCGGTCTGGAAGCTGGCCTGGCCCACCATGCTGCAGAACGTCCTGGGCGGGCTGCAGGGGATCGTGGACCACGCCATGGTGGGCCACTACGTGGGCTACACCGGGAACGCCGCCATCGGGGTGTCGTGGCAGATCTTCCTGGTGGTCATGGTCTTCGTCAGCTCGCTCTTCACCGGGATGGGCGTGCTGGTGGCCCGGTTCGCGGGGGCGGGCGACCGGGCCAAGGCGGACCGGGCGGTCTACCAGGCCTTCCTCACCTCCACCGCGCTCTCGCTGCTGGTGCTGGCGCCGATCGGCTACCTGGCCTCGCCCGCCCTGCTCCGGTTCATCAATGCCACGGCCGACGTGCAGGCGGAGGCGCTGCCGTACCTGCGGATCATGTTCGTCTTCAGCGTGGGGATGCTCACCTTCTTCATGCTGGGAGGCGCGCTCCGCTCGGCGGGGGACGCGAAGACCCCGCTGCGCTACGGCATCGCGCTCACCGTCCTGAACATCGTCTTCAACGTCGTCCTGATCCGGGGACTGGGCCCCATCCCCGCCTTCGGCACCGCCGGCGCCGCGATGGGCACCGTGCTGGCGGGGATCCTGCTCAGCGGGCTCGCGCTGCACCGGCTGGTGCGCCGCCGCTGGGTGGTGGGCTTCCCGACGGGGCTGGGCTGGGGCCCCGACTGGGGGATCATCCGGGCCCTGTTCCGGTTCGGGCTGCCGACCGGGCTGCAGGGGGTGGCGATGAACGTGGGCGGAGTGCTGCTGCTCCGGTTCATCGGCTCGCTGCCGGAGAGCGCGGAGGCGCAGGCCGCCTACGCCATCGGCTACACCGAGCTGTTCTCGCTCATCACCTGGACGTCGGTGGGGCTCATGGGCGCCACCGCCGCGGTGGCGGGCCAGAACCTGGGGGCCGGGCACCCCGACCGCTCCGCCGCCGCGCCCTGGGTGGCGGCCCGGATCGGGATGGTGGTGGCCGCGGTGGTGGCCGCGATGTTCCTGGCGATCCCGCGGCTGCTGCTGGCGGCGTTCGGGATGACCGACCCGGCGGTGGTGGAGGTGGGGGTGCTGCTGCTCCGGTTCCTGAGCGTGTCGGGGTTCTTCATCACCGTGGCGCTCACCTACACCGGCGGCCTGCAGGGGACCGGCGACACCAAGGGCCCCTTCTACATCTCCGTCATCTCGCAGCTGGTGGTGCCGCTCGGCATGTGCGCCCTGATCCAGGCCATCCGCGGCCTCACCGCGGCCGACATCTGGCTCGCCATCCTGCTGGGCCACGTGACCCGCTGCACCCTGAGCGTGGGGCGGTTCCGCCAGGGCCGCTGGCGCAGCATCCGGGTGGAGATCGAGCCCGCCCGGTGAGGGACGGGTAGATTGGCCGGTACACCCCGACCCGATCCCAGGAGGATCCTCATGCGTAGACTGTTCGCCGGTCTGCTGGCCGTGTCCCTCGCCGCCCCGTCCCTGGCCCAGGCCCAGGGGATGACGGGCGACCGCGCCAGCATCGCCGCGGTGGAGACGCTCTGGCGGCAGATCACCGGCTACATCACCCAGGTGGCGGAGGAGACCGCGGAGGCCGATTACGCCTGGCGGCCCACCAGCAGCGTCCGGAGCATCGGGGAGATGATCGGCCACGTGGCGGGGGCGCAGTACCTGATCTGCGCCGCGGCGCTGGGCGATCCGCCCCGGGACGAGGACGCCATCGAGCGCTCCGCCACCACCAAGGCCGCGCTGGTGGCCGCCCTGAAGGAGTCCAGTGCCTACTGCGCGACCGCCTACGCCAGGACCGACGCCGCGCTCGGGCGGGAGGTGGAGCTGTTCGGGTCGAAGGGGACGGCGTTCTACGCCCTCACCCTGAACGCCACCCACAACGGGGAGCACTACGGGAACCTGATCACCTACCTGCGGATGCGGGGGGTGGTGCCGCCATCCAGCCGGCGGCCCTAGCCGCCGGCCGCCGGATCAGGCGGCGAGCCAGGTGCGGCAGATCGCCTCGATGTGGCGGTGGTCGGTGCCGCAGCACCCGCCCAGCACGTTGAGCGACGGGAGCCGGTCGCCCAGGGCCCGGTACTCCCGGGCCAGCTGTGCCGGATCGCCGTCGTCCAGGTCGGTCGCCGCGTCCAGTTCCGCGTGGCTCCGGGTGCTCGCGTTGGCCCGGAGCCCGCGGATCCGCTCCACCCAGGCCTCGCCCGGGGGCAGCGCCCCCGCGAAGTGGGTCGGGTGGGCGCAGTTGACCATGTAGTAGGCCGGGGCCCCGCCGGTGGCCTCGTCCACCCGCTCGACCGCCTCGCGGAGCGTCTCGCCGGTGGGCAGCCGGCCGTCGGTCTCGGTGGTGAACGAGATGACCACCGGCATCCCGGCCGCCCTGGCCGCGCGGGCGAGGCCGATCGCCTCCGCCGGATAGGTCATGGTGATGGCGGTGACCAGGTCGGCCTCCGCGTCCCGGAAGAGCCCCGCCTGCACGGCGTGGTAGTCCTCCGCTTCCGCCTCCGACATGAGCGCCTCGGGCCGGTAGCCGTCGCCCCGGGGGCCGATGCAGCCGCTCAGCACGATGCGGGTGGGGCCCCGTTCGCAGTCCTGGCGGATGGCGTGCAGCAGGTCCAGCGCCGCGAGGTTGGCGTCGGCGAGGTCGGTCGGGGTGTAGCCCAGCTTGGCGGCCCAGTCGGGACTGGCGCGCCAGGTGGCGCTCTCCAGCACCAGGCCGACCCCGTGCTGGGTCGCGATCCGGGCGTAGGTGCGGAAGTATTTCTCCAGTGCCGTGCGGCCGCCGGGCCGCCGCAGCAGGTCGAAGGCGGCGAAGTGGGGCAGCTCGTGCCCTTCGAGGAAGATGAGGGTGGTCTCGATGCCGCCGTCGGCGAGGAACAGGTCCCCGCCCAGCTGGGGCAGATTGTGGCGATAGCGGGCCATGGGGTCCTCCGGGGTGCCGCCCCATAGGGTATCCTCCCGGGGCCGGGATCGAAACCCGGCGAGATTGCCGGTCACCCCCTCCCGGCGCTACCCTCCGCGTGGCTCCAGCCAGGAGGTCGCATGCCCGCCCCCGTCACGCCCCCCGACGCCACCGAGTACAACCCCTTCTACCAGCCCTACGTGGCGCTGGTCACCGAGCCCGACGTGCTGGACGTGCTGGAACGGCAGGCCGCCGAACTGCCGGC
>JBFILX010000197.1:0-4390 GCA_041612035.1 Gemmatimonadales bacterium
CCGCATCAGGTCGGCGGCGTCGATCGCCCGGGACGCAACCTCCTCGCCGCGGGCGCAGGCGGTGACGAGCAGGAGGACGGCGGGCAGCAGCAGGGAAACCGGGGGATGGCGCACGGTGACAGCTCCGGTGGACGGGAACTCCGGGGGAACCTGCAGTATACTGGACAGACCGACCCGTACTCCAGAGCCTGCCATGCCCCATCCACCCGCGCTCGCCCTGTCCGGCGGCCTCCTGGCCGTCCTCCTGCTCATGACCGGGGTCTGGCTCGCCAGCCTCGTCCAGCGGGACGTCTCCCTGGTGGACCGCCTCTGGGGGATGGCCTTCGTCCTCCTGGCCTGGTGGTACGCCGCCACCGGCCCAGCCCCGATGCCCTGGCCCGGGCTGGCGCTCCTGGCCCTGGTGACGGTGTGGGGCACCCGGCTGTCGGTATACCTGACCTGGCGCAACTGGGGCCTAGGCGAGGACCCGCGCTACGCGGCGATGCGGGAGCGGACCGGCCCCGTCTTCGCCTGGACCAGCCTGGTGACGGTGTTCGCCCTGCAGGGCGTGCTGGCGTGGGTGATCGCCATGCCGCTCTTCGCCGGGCTCCGGGGGCAGGCGGTCGTCGCCCCGTGGGCGGCCGTGGCCGGGCTCGGCCTCTGGGCGCTCGGCTTCACCTTCGAGGTGGTGGGGGACTGGCAGCTGGCCCGGCACCGGGCGGACCCCGCGCGTCGAGGCCGAGTGCTGGACACGGGGCTCTGGCGGTACACCCGGCACCCCAACTACTTCGGCGACGCGGCCCTGTGGTGGGGCTACTGGCTGCTGGCCGCCAGCGTCGGCGGCTGGTGGACCGTGTTCGGCCCGGCCCTGATGACCCTGCTCCTGCTCCGGGTGTCGGGCGTCACCCTGCTGGAGCGCTCGCTGGCCCGCACCAAGCCGGGATACGAGGACTACGTGCGCCGGACCCCCGCGTTCGTGCCCTGGTTCCCCCGGCCGCCGAGTCCCCGCTAGCGACCCAGCCGCAGGCCGGCCAGGACCGTCCGCCCCCGCCCCGGGAACCCGACGATCGTCCGGTACTCCTCGCCGAGCGCGTTCTCGACCCGGGCCACGGCGTGCAGCGTGCCCGACGCGAGCCGCGCCACCTCGAGGTCGGCCGACAGCCCCACCAGCGTGTAGGGATCGAGCCGGACCCGTGCCGCGGGGAAGCTCCCGAAGTCGACGTCGTCTCTCGCCCCGGTCCAGACCAGGTCGGCCGAGATCCGGAGCCCGGGGCCCGCGCGCCACGCGGCCCGGGTCGCCAGGCTGTGGGCCGGCCTCCGGAGCAGCCGCTCACCGGGCATGAACCCCACCCCGGGAGCACCCGCCTCGTCCACCCGGGTCCGGAGCGCCGTCCACTGCACCGAGAGATCGACCGGATCGGCCGACCACCCGGCCGACAGCTCCAGGCCCCGGGCGGTGGCCCGGGCCACGTTGGCGTAGGTTGGCGCGTCGGGCGCCCCCACGGTGTACTGGACCAGGTCGGTGAACCGCTGATCGAACCAGGTGGCGCCGACCCGGGCCGGGCCGATGTCGCGTTCGACCCCGGCCTCCCAGCTCACGCTGTGCTCGGGCGACAGATCGGGGTCTCCGACCTCGAACGGGGTGCGGGCGAACTGCTCGGAAAAGGTGGGCTGCTTGAATCCGCTCCCGGCGGCCACGTGCGCCCGCCACCCGCCGGCCGGCAGCGCCACGGCTCCGGCGCGCCAGGTGAGGAAGGAGCCGAACACCTCGTTCCGGTCGGTTCGCGCCCCGAGGTGAAGATCGAGCCACTGAGTGGCCGCCGCCCGCGTCTGGGCGTAGACCCCGAGGTTGCCTCGGCTCCGGTCGAACTCCGCCCGGGAGTCGAACCGGCCGTCGCCGAAGTTGGAGGTGCTGAACGACACCTGCCGCTCGCTCTCCTCGGAGAGCTCCACGCCGAGCGACGCACGGACGCCGCCGGTCGGGGCCCACACCGCGCGGACATCGACCAGCCCCCGGCGGATCCGGCTCTCCCGTGTGCCGGCGAATGCGAAGCCGAGCGTGTCCGCCGCGAAGTCCGGCCGGTCGTCGAAGCCGAAGTCGGCCCGGTAGAGGCTGCCCGCCACGCGCAGCTCCACCGCCTCCGATACCTGGCGCCCCGCCTCGAGGCCCAGGGTGAGCCCGCGTTCGGTGTTCACCTGGTTGCTGTCGGAGGGGACCCCGGCGTAGTCGGTCGGGAAGGCGGCGGAGTGGTCACCGTAGCGGACGGCCAGGGCCAGGTCGGTGCCGGGTGCGGGGGCGAGCCCCAGGCGCCCGCTGGCGACGGTGCTGCGGTAGCGGTTGTTGAAGTCGTAGAAGCCCGATGACCCGAACCGCGAGAGGGAGGCCGACCAGGCCGCCGCACCCGTCGCCCCCGAATGGCCGGCGGAGAGGTCGGTGGTGCCCGGGTTCCCCGCGAGGAGGCGGGCGTGGACGCGGCCGGGGCCGGCCCCCCGCCTGGTGATCACGTGCAGCACCCCGGCCACCGCGTCGGAGCCGTAGAGCACGCTGGCGGGCCCGCGCACCAGCTCGATCCGCTCCACGTTGTCGGTGGTGAGGTTGGCGAGGTCCACCGCGCCCCCCGGCAGGTTCACCGGGACGCCGTCCACCAGCACCTTGGTGTAGTCGCTCTCCCCGCCGCGCAGGAAGACCGACGCGACCCCGCCGTAGGAGCCGCTCGGCACCACCGTTACCCCGGGCACCTCGCGCAGCCAGTCGGCCACGAAGCGGATCCCCCGGGCCCGAAGCTCCTCACCGCTGACCACCGATACGCTGGCGGGCACGCGGCGGAGCGGTTCCTCGCTCCTGGTGGCCGTGACCACCAGGTCGCCGAGCCGGGCGGTGTCGGACGGCGCGGCAGACTGCTGAGCGGCCAGCGCCGTGGACAGGAGCAGGGCGAATGGAACGAATGGGACGACGAAGCGGCTGGACGGCACGGCGACCTCCCCCGAGGACGAGCGTGGACTTCAGACAGGGCCGGTCTCCTGGCTCGAGGCCTGCCGTCCGCCTTCCCGGGACGTGCCCAGTGGCATGGTGGACGGAAGCTGCTGCCTCTCACAGTGGCGGGGCCGCGCCGGCATCACACCGGACTTCCGGATGGCCCTGTCTGCAACGAGTTGTCGAAGGGGAAGCTAGGTCGGGCGGGGCCGGCGAGGCAAACCGGTCAGCCGCCGCCCGCCGCGGCGGCGGCCTCGTTCCGCTGCTGCACCAGCGCGTACCAGGTCATGACCAGCAGGAGCGGCAGCTCGTCATAGCGCCTGGCCTCGTCGAGCACCGTCACCTCGGCCATGAAGCGCCAGCCCATGCGCACGTCGAACCGGAGCACGGGCGAGCCGTCCTGGGCCCGGACCCACCACTTCCGGCCCAGCCACCCGTCGCGCTCGAGCCGGAACCGGCGTTGCCCCGGGATGTCCAGCACCGCGCGACCCCGGGTCCAGTGCATCTCGTACACCGCCGCCTCGGCCCCGTCCGCCTCCGCCACGTAGCGGCGCCGCAGGACGCCCCGGGGCCGGAAGGTCCATCGCCCCGTGGCGGTCTCCCCCTCGGCCCGGCTGCTGAGCAGCTTCGGCCATCGCAGGGTGGCCATCCGCACGCCGCCAGCGGTGAGCTGCCAGGTCCGGCGGTCGCCCGGGGTCCGGGCCCACTCCGCGGTGCGCCCGACCAGGCTGGTCACTGGGACGGGAAAGGGCATGCGGTAGTATGGCCGCCGGGGGCGGTCACCGCCACGCCCACCCGCCGCCCGGCAGTCCGGGCGCGGGCCATGTAGCTTCCGGGGTCCCGGTCGGGCGGGCCGGCCCGGACTCCACCTGCATCGACTCACAGCCCATGCGCCTTCCGGTCCTGCTCCTGGTCCCGTCGCTCGTCCTCACCGCCTGCGCCCCGGCCGGCTCCGAGCCGTCCGGCCCACCGCTCACCGCCAAGTACGCCACCGTCCGGCTCACCGCCGACCTGGGCGCGCTCTCCGACAACGAGCGGGCGATGCTGCCGCTGCTCATGGAGGCCGCCGACGAGATGGACGCGGTCTTCTGGCAGCAGGCCTGGGGGAACCGCGACTCGCTGCTGTCGTCCATCGCCGACCCCGAGCTGCGCCGGTTCGCGGAGATCAACTACGGCCCCTGGGACCGGCTGGCGGGGAACGAGCCGTTCATCCCGGGGGTGGGCCCGAAGCCGCCCGGCGCGGCGTTCTACCCGTCCGATCTCACCCGCGAGGAGTACGAAGCCTACCTGTCCGCGCATCCCGACCAGGCGGCCGTGCTCGCCGACCAGTACGCCCTGGTGCGGCGCGGGGAGGCCGGGTCGCTGGTGGCGATTCCCTACCACGTGGCCTTCGCCGACCACCACCGGCGGGCCGCGGAGAAGCTGCGCGCCGCGGCC
>JBFILX010000198.1:0-4356 GCA_041612035.1 Gemmatimonadales bacterium
GCCGCGCACGGTCGGGGTCGTGGGCGCCAGCCGGACCATCGCGTCGAGGAAACGGCGGGCGTCGGGGCCGATGTCGGGAAGCCGCGCCAGGGTCGGGGCGAGAATCCGCGCCGCGGGGCGGGTCGTTGGCTGGGTGAGCAGCAGCCGCAGCTGCCCCCAGCCGGCCGACTGGGTCACGTCCACCACGTCGCTCACGCCCGAGGCGCCGAGCCGGAGGAGCGCCCCGGGGCTCTGGGCGTCGTGACGGCTCAGCAGGGCGACGGCGGGGAGGCCCGGGAAGCTCCGCACGAGCCTCCGGACGGCCGGACCGTCGGTGGGCTCGCATCGGTGCACCGAGACCAGGATCGCGTCCACGGGCCGCTCCCGGACCGCCGAGATGGCATCGGGGATCGAGTCGCGGTGGAGCACGGCGAAGCAGCCGCTCCCCGCGGCCTCGACCCGGGAACGCTCCGCGGGAAGGAGCACCGTCGCGACGGTGGGGGCTGGGTCCTCCGAGGGGGGCATCGGACCTCGCTGGGCGGTGACGCGGGGCAGGGTGGGGGAGGCCGCTCACCCGCCGGTGAACCCGTCGGGGGCATCATTCCCGACCTCGTTGCAACGGATTTGCCCTCTCGCTCGTCCTAGGTAGAGAGGGCGACCCGCGGCCCGGCTCCGTGCCGGACCGCGGCCGTGCCACCTATTTCCTTGCGTCACCGTCGCTTAGGAGTCCCAGGTGAGCAGCGCCACCGCCGACATCGTTCCCGTCCTGGAGGCCGCTCTCGGGCCCCAGTATCGCCTGGGCCGGGAACTGGGCCGGGGAGGAATGGGCGTGGTCTTCCAGGCCACGGACCTGGCGCTCGAGCGGAGCGTCGCGGTCAAGGTCATCAACCCCGAGCTGGCCCTGAACCGGGCCCTCGCCGACCGGTTCATCCGGGAGGCGCGGCTCATCGCCAAGCTCCGCCATCCCAACATCGTGACCGTCTACGGCGCGGGGGCCGCGGACGGGCTGCTCTACTACGTGATGGACGACGTGCCGGGCGAGACGCTCCGGGACCTGCTCCTGCGCGAGGGCCGGCTGCCCGCCGACCTGGTCTGTCGCCTGGTGGCGGAGATCGCGGAGGCGCTCGATGCGGCGGCGCGGGCCGGCATCGTGCATCGGGACATCAAGCCGGAGAACATCCTGATCGAGCGGTCGGGGAGTCTCCCCCGGGCGCTGCTCGCCGATTTCGGCATCGCCCACGCCGTCGCGGCCGAGGACGGCACCACCGGACCGGGGATCGCCATGGGCACCCCGGCGTACATGAGCCCGGAGCAGGCGTCGGGGGACGCGGTGGACGGCCGGAGCGACCTCTACTCGCTGGGCGTCGTGGCGTACGAGATGCTGACCGGCCGCCCCCCGTTCGAGGGGCCTCGCCGCGCGGTCATCTCGCGCCAGATCGTGGATCCGCCCCCACCCCTCGATCGCCACTGCCCCGAGGCGCCGGAGGCGCTCGTGGCCGCCGTCGGGCGGGCGCTGGAAAAGGTGCCGGCCGCGCGCTGGCAGACCGGGGCGGAGTTCCGGGAGGCGCTGCTGGGCCACCGGGTCACGCCCCTCCCGGCCGCTCCGGGGCGGCGGCGGCGCTGGCCCGCGGCGGCCGCGGCCGCCGCCCTGGTGCTCGCCGCGGCGGCCTGGGGGATGGTCGGCCGGGGCGGCCCGCCCGACCACGTGAACCCGCGCCACTCGTTCCTGGTGATGCCGTTCGGCAACCTGCGGGACGACGTCACCCTCGGCTGGCTGTCGCAGGGGAGCGTGAGCATGCTCGACCTGGCGCTGAGCCAGTGGCGGGAGATCACCGTGGTGGGGCAGGAGCAGGTGGCGGACCTGGTGCTGCGGGCGGGCGCCGACCCGCTCAGCCTGGAGAACGCCCGGCGGGCGGCCCGGGCGGCCGGCGTCTGGACCGTGGTCATGGGCGAGTACGAGCGCACCAGGGACTCGCTGCACCTGGTGGCCCGGGCCTACGACGTGGCCACCGGGCAGCGGCTCGAGGTGGCGGAAGCGTGGGCGCACCTGGGCGACGACGTCCGCGAGGTGTTCGACGCGCTGGCGGCGAAGCTGCTCGACCTGTCGGGCGCGCCGCCGGCGTTCCGGGCCCCGCTCACCGCGGTCACCAGCTCGTCGCTCGAGGCGTACCGGGCGTATCTCCGCGGGCTCGACCACCTGAACCGGTGGGAGCTGGCCGACGCGGAGGAGTTCTTCCGCGAGGCGGTGACGGTCGACACCACGTTCAGCCTCGCCTTCTTCCGGCTGGCCGTGACGCGGGGGTGGCGCACCGCGGCGAGCGACTCGGTGAGTCACGCCGCCCTGGCGAACGCCACCCGGTTCGCCGACCGGCTGCCCGCGGTCGAGCGCCGGCGCATCGAGGCGTACCGCGCCATGATCGAGGGGGAGTACGGCCGGGCGGAGGCGCTCTACGGCGACCTGGTGGCCCAGGACTCGACCGACGCCGACGCCTGGTACGGCCTGGGCGACGCCTGGTTCCACGACGAGCGGCGGCCCGATCGGGCGTTCGCGATCACCCGGTCGCTGCAGGCGTTCCGCCGGACTCTCGCGCTCGACCCGCGGTTCGGGCTGGCCTACGAGCACGCCAGCCATCTCCTCGCGATGGCCGCGGCCGACAAGCCCGAGTTCCTGCTGATGCCGGGCGACCGATTCGTGCCGGCCCAGGGCGCACGCGCTGACGTGGCCCAGGCGGCGGTGGCGCGGGCCCGGCAGGCCGCGGTCGCCAGCGCCCGCGCCTGGACCGAGTACCAGCCCGCCGCGCCGCGCGCCCACCGGGCGCTGCTCGAGGCCCACCTGGTCGGGCGCGACTACCCGGCCGCCCTGGGCGAGGTGTCCCGGGTGCGGGAGGTGTACCCCGCGGCGGCCCAGCCCCTCGCGCAGTTCCTGGAGGCGCGGGTGCGGCTCGTCATGGGGGACGCCCGCGCCGCCGTCAACGCGGCGCGCCAGGCGCTCACCCGGTTCGACCCGGGGGCGATCACGCCCCAGGACGTCGGCCACGAGCTGGTGCTCGACGTGCTCTCGGGGGCCAACGCCTTCGCCTTCGTGGGCGACCTGCCCGGGGCGGAGGAGGTGATCCGCCTGGCCGACCGGCTCCGCCAGCTGGCGGACTCCGCCACCGCCGCGCCGGTGGCCGCGTCCGGCGATGGACGGGTCTGGCAGAGCGGTCGCCTGGCGGCCCTCTACGCGGCCGTCGGCGCCCCGCCCGAGGAGCTGCGTGAGCTCTGGCGCCGGGTCAGCCGGATCGCGGCGGGGGCCGAGGGGCCCGAGCGGCCCCGGCTGGCGCTGGCCGGCGCGGCGGCGGCCCAGGGCCTGCTGGTGGGGGACGCGGCGGACCCCTCGGCGCTGGCCGAGCTGGAGGCGATCACCGGCCGCCCGGCCCCGGCCGAGTTCCAGGCGCTGGCCGCGGTCCTCCGGGGCGATCGGGCCACCGCCCGGTCGGTCCTCGCCCAGGTCGCCGACCCCGAGAAGCGGGGCGCCCTCCCGGCCTCCGCCGCCTTCGCCATGGGGGACCCCCGGCCGGTGGTGGCGGAGACCCACTTCCGCCTGGGCAACTTCGGCGAGACCCTGGACCAGCTCGAGGGGTTCGAACCGGACGCCTTCGACAGCCGGGGATTCGACCCCCGCTGGGGACTGGTCGCCCGGGTCCGGCTCCTCCGGGGACTGGCCCTCGAAAAGCTGGGCCGGTTGACGGAGGCCGGGGGCCAGTACCAGCTGGTGCTGGGGCAGTGGGAGGGCGCCGACTCCCGGCTGCGGCCGGTGGTGGAGGAGGCCCGGGCGGGGCTGGCGCGGATCCGGGGCGCCCGCGGCTGACCCCCCGGGGGCCCCGGGGTGCTATTTTCCGGGGGTGGTTGGGCGGACGGTCGCGCGCGGTTCGCCGCGCGAGGAAAGTCCGAGCTCCATCGGGTAGACTGCCAGGTAACGCCTGGGCGCCGCGAGGCGACGGACAGGGCCACAGAAAACAGACCGCCCCAGGGGCAACCCTGGGGTAAGGGTGAAACGGTGGGGTAAGAGCCCACCGCGCGCGCTGGCAACAGCCGCGGCACGGCAACCCCCAGTCGGAGCAAGGCCAAATAGGCGGCGAGGTGTGACCCACACCGCCCATCCCGACGATCCGCGAGGGTCCGAGGGAAGCCGCGGGTAGGCTGCTCGAGGCGGCCGGCGACGGCCGTCCCAGAGAGATGACCGTCCCCCCTCGCGGGGGCACAGAACTCGGCTTACAGCCCGACCACCACCCCGGCGCCTCACGGTGCCGGGGTGCGCTGTTGTGAACCCCGACCTCCGAGGACCCACCGATGCTCCTGCTCCACGTCCTGGTGGCCGCCGGCACTGCCGGCGCC
>JBFILX010000199.1:0-4334 GCA_041612035.1 Gemmatimonadales bacterium
CTGCAGGCTCAGCGCCGCGTCGTCGGCGTACCAGCCGAAGGCGACGGTCACCCCGAGCGCGGGCCCGAGGGCGCCGAGCAGGGGCTGGACCGGGGCCAGGCCGGAGAACAGGAAGGCGAAGAGGCCGGCCCCGACCGCGCAGTACAGATAGAAGAGGAGAAACCGTCGCGCCCCCATCTGCCGGACCACCGCCGGACCCGTGAGGGCCAGCAGCCCCATGGTGAGCGCCAGGTGGACCGGCCCGCCGTGCACGAAGGGGTAGCTCACCAGGGTCCAGACGCGGGTGGCGGTCCCCTCGGGGACGAACTGCAGGGCGCGGCCGGCGGCGGGGGTGAGCAGGGCGTGGATCGCCACCCAGACGGCGGCCGTCAGGGCGACCAGCGGTCCGATCACGCGGGCGGGGACGGGGGACGGGGTGGGTCGGCTCATGCTCCGGCGGTCCGGTGGGCGGCCCGGCAGATGCGTTCGCACAGGGCGCCCAGATCCAGCCCCGCCGCGCGGGCCGACTGCGGCAGCAGGCTCGTGGCGGTGAGGCCGGGCAGGGTGTTCACCTCCAAACAGGACAGCCCGCCCTCGGCTGTCAAGCGAAAATCCACTCGCGAGTACCCGCCCAGCTTGAGCGCCCGGTGCGCCAGCAGGCCCAGCCGCCGGCACTCGTCGGCCAGGGCGGCCGGGACGTCGGCGGGGAAGATCTCCTTGGCCATCCCGGGCTGGTACTTGCACTCGTAGTCGAAGATCTCGTGCCGGGGAATGATCTCCCCCACGGCGAGCGCCTCCCCGTCCAGCACGCCCACGGTGAGTTCGCGGCCGGGGACGAACGCCTCGACCAGGACCTCGTCGTCGTAGGCGGCGGCGAGCGCCACCGCGGCGTCGAACGCCTCGGGCGCCCGGACCAGGGTGAGTCCCACGGTGCTCCCCTGCTTGCTCGGCTTCACGATCAGCGGCCAGCCCAGCCGCTCGCCCGCCTCGGCGGCGGTCACCGGGGTCATCAGCCAGTCGGGGGTGGGCACCCCGGCGGTCCGGAAGAGCCGCTTGGCGATGTCCTTGTCCATCGCCATCGCGCTCCCCAGGGCGCCGCTCCCGGTGTAGGGGATGCCCACCACGTCGAGCACCGCCTGCAGGGTGCCGTCCTCGCCCCGTCCGCCGTGCAGGGCGAGGAAGAGCACCTCGGCGTCGCGCACGGCGGGGAGGTTGCCGAGCCCGGAGAGCAGCACGCCGCGCTCCAGCGCGACCAGCTGCTCGATGGGCGGGGGCGTGGTGCCGACCGAGCCGCGGAGCACCTGGGGCTCGTCGGCCTGGGCGATGTAGCCGCGCGCGGTGTCCACCACCGAGACCTGGTGGCCCCGGCCCCGGAGCGCGGCCACGACCTGGGCCGCGGAGGCGATGGCCACGTCGCGTTCGGCGGAGGTGCCGCCGGTGAGGACGGTGACCCGCATGCTCAGCGGGTGCCGATGAGCTGCTCGAGCACGTCGAACCGGCTCACGATGCCGATGAGCGCTCCGTCCTTGCGCACCAGCGCGGCGGGGCTGTCCCGGGTGAGGAGGGGCGGCAGCCGGTCGGTGGGCAGGGAGGCCTCGATCACCGGGAGCGGGGGTTCCATCACCTCCCGCACCGGGCGGTCGAGCAGGGCGGGCTGGGCGAGGGCCTGGGCCATGAGGGGGCCGTCCACCAGGGTGCCCACGTTGGTGTCGCCGTCCAGCACGGGCAGCTGGCTCACGTCCCAGGTCCGCATCAGGTTCAGGGCCTGCCGCACCGCGGCGGCGGGGGCCACGCTCACGATGGCGGGGCCGGGCCGGATCCGGCGGCCGAGCAGCTCCTCGACCGTGGACCGTTCGGGGTCGAGCAGCTGGTTCTCCTGCATCCACTCGTCGTTGAACAGCTTCGACAGGTAGCGCTCCCCGGTGTCGCACAGGATGGTGACGACGCAGGCCTCGGGGTCGTCGACCTCGCGGGCCACCTGGAGGGCGAGGGCGACGTTGAGCCCGGCCGACCCGCCCACCAGGATCCCCTCCTCCCGCGCCAGCCGTCGCGCCATGGCGAACGCGTCGCGGTCGGCGAGCTGGCGGAACTCGTCCACGTCGTCCCACCAGATGGTGGTGGGCACCTTGTCGCCCCCGATCCCCTCGACCTTGTAGGGGGCGCCTTCGCCCAGGGTCCGGCTGCGGCTGTACTCGGTGTAGAGCGACCCCACCGGGTCCCCGGCGATCACCACGACGGCGGGGTTCTGCTCCTTCAGGTAGCGGCCCGCGCCGCTCACCGTCCCCCCGGTGCCCGCCCCCGCCACGAAGTGGGTGACCCGGCCCCCGGTCTGCTCCCAGATCTCGGGCCCGGTGGTGCGGTAGTGGGCCTCGGGGTTCTCCTGGTTGTAGAACTGGTTGGCCAGCACCGCGCCCGGGGTATCCCTGGTGATCTGCTTGGCCTTCATCACGTAGTTCTCGGGATGATCGGGCGGGACGGCGGTGGGGGTGATCACCACCTCGGCCCCGTAGGCCTTGAGCAGCCGCACCTTCTCCTGCGACATCTTGTCGGGCATGGTGAAGATGCAGCGGTAGCCCTTGAGCGCCGCGGCGATGGCCAGGCCCAGCCCGGTGTTCCCCGAGGTGCCCTCCACGATGGTGCCGCCGGGCCCCAGCTCGCCGGCGCGCTCGGCGGCCTCGATGATCGCGAGTCCGATCCGGTCCTTCACCGACCCCCCGGGGTTGGCGTACTCCGCCTTGCCGTAGATCGGGGTGCGCACCCCCGCGCCGATCCGGGCCAGCCGGATGAGCGGGGTCCATCCGATCGTCTCCAGCACGTTGTCGTAGGGCCGCGGATGCGGAGGGGTCATGGGGCGCTGCCCCCGGGGCGGCGGAAGTGGATCGGCTGGCGGAAGGGGGCGGCCACCGGATTCCCGCCGCGCACCGCGGGCGCATAGCGGAGCCGGGGGGCTGCGGCCACCGCGGCGGAATCGAGGCCGGGCTGTCCGCTCGACTCCTCCACCCGGACCGAGTCGGCGACCACCACGCCCTCCTCGTCCACGAAGAGGCGCAGCACCACCGTGCCCTCGATCCCCTGGGCGAAGAGGTCGGGCGGATATTCGACGGGCGTGTTGACGTCGAGCGGCACCGGGGGCTGGTCGCGGAGCGCGGCGCCGGGCACGGCGGGGGCCGCGTCCCCGCCGGCGTCGCCCCCGCCGCATCCGGCGCCCGCGGCCCCGGTGAGGAGGACGAGCGCCGCGGCGAGCCAGGGTCGGGCGGTCATGGGGTTGAAGGTATCCGGGGCCGGGGACCGGCGCATCTCAGCCGGCGGGCTCGTCGTCGGCCGTCGGCCGGGGCCCCCGGGCCCGGCGCTGGAGCGCGGCCAGCCGGTTGAGGGCCTCGATCGGCGTGAGCTGGTCGAGGTCGAGGTCCCGCAGCTCCTCGAGCGCCGGGTCGGGGGGCGGGGGAGCCGGCGCGGCCACGCCGAACAGCCCGAACTGGGTGGGGTCCGGCGCCTCGGGCACGCCGGGGACCACCCGGTGCTCCCCTTCCAGCAGCCGGAGCACCTCGCGGGCCCGCGCCACCACCGGGCCCGGCAGCCCCGCCAGCTCCCCCACGTGGATCCCGTAGGAACGGTCGGTGCCCCCCGGCTCGAGCCGGTGCAGGAAGACCACCGCGTCGCCGGTGTCGCGGACGGCCACGTTGAGGTTGCGGGCGTGCTCCAGCCGCTCGGGAAGCTGGGTGAGTTCGTGATAGTGGGTGGCGAACATCGTCTTGCAGCCGACGTGGTCGTGCAGGTGCTCGCTCACCGCCCACGCGATCGCCACGCCGTCGTAGGTCGAGGTGCCGCGGCCGATCTCGTCCAGGAGGACCAGGCTTCGCGAGGTCGCGTTGTGCAGGATCGCGCTGGTCTCGCTCATCTCCACCATGAAGGTGGACTGTCCCTGGGCCAGGTTGTCGCTCGCCCCCACCCGGGTGAACAGCCGGTCCACCACGCCGACCCGCGCCGAGCGGGCGGGCACGAACGCGCCCATCTGGGCCAGCACGGTGCAGAGCCCGATCTGCCGCAGGATGGTGGACTTGCCGGCCATGTTGGGTCCGGTGACGAGCTGGAGCCGCTCGGCCTCGGTGAAGCGGACGTCGTTGGGGATGAACCGCTCGCGCGGCATCAGCCGCTCGAGCACCGGGTGCCGGGACGCGCGGAGCTCCAGGTCGAACCCCCGGTCCACCACCGGCCGGACATACCCGTGGTGCTGGGCCACCTCGGCCAGGGCGGTCCACACGTCGAGCCGGGCCACGACCCCCGCGGTGGCCTGGAGCCGCGCCACCTCCGCCCCCGCCGCGCCGCGCAGGGCGTCGAACAGCTCGGCCTCCCGC
>JBFILX010000200.1:0-4282 GCA_041612035.1 Gemmatimonadales bacterium
GAGCTGGCCCGGATCCGGAACCGGGAGATCGGCTTCGTCTTCCAGACCTTCAACCTGCTCCCCCGGGCCACCGCGCTCCAGAACGTGGAGCTGCCGATGATCTACGCGGGGATGCCGGCCAGGCAGCGCCACGCCGCCGCGGAACAGACCCTGGGCCGGGTGGGCCTGGGCGACCGGATGCACCACCGCCCCAACGAGCTCTCGGGCGGGCAGCGGCAGCGCGTGGCCGTGGCCCGGGCCCTGGTGAACAACCCCAGCATCCTGCTGGCCGACGAGCCGACCGGGAACCTGGATTCCCGGACCAGCGAGGAGATCCTGGGCCTGTTCGAGCAGCTCTACGACGAGGGCCAGACCATCATCCTCGTGACCCATGAACATGATATCGCCGCACACGCCCGCCGGCAGCTGCACCTGAAGGACGGGATGGTGGAGAGCGACGTCGTAACGGAGAAGACACGGTGACGTCCATTCGCATTCCCGCTCTCGTGATGCTGGTCGCGGCCTGCGCCAAGGAGGCCCCGGCGCCGGTGTACCAGGCCATTCCGGTCTCGCGCCGGAGCATCGTGGTCTCGGTCCGCGCGGCCGGCATGGTCCAGCCCGATACGGTGGTCGAGGTGAAATCGAAGGCCTCGGGCGAGATCCTGGACATCCAGGTCGAGACCGGCCAGGACGTCCGCCGCGGCGAGCTCATGGTCCGGATCGACCAGCGCACCGCCCGGAACGAACTGGCCCAGGCCGATGCCACCCTGGAGGTGGCCCGGGCCCGGCTGGCCAACGCCGAGTCGCAGAAGCGCCGGTCGGACGAACTGTTCAAGTCCCAGTCGATCACCCAGGAGGAGCACGAGAACGCCCTCCTGGCCCTGGCCAACGCCAAGGCCGAGGTGGTGCGGGCCGAGGTGAGCGTGGAGAGCGCCCGGATCTCGATGGAGGACACCGACGTGCGGGCTCCGATCACCGGTACCGTCATCGCCAAGAACGTGGAGCGGGGCCAGGTGATCAGCTCGCCCACCCGCGACGTGGGCGGGGGCACGGTGCTGCTCAAGATGGCCGACCTGGGGCTGGTGCAGGTGCGCACCCTGGTGGACGAGACCGACATCGGGAAGATCCGGTCCGGGCTCCGGGCCACCGTGACCGTGGACGCCTATCCCAACCAGCCCTTCCAGGGCGAGGTGCTGAAGGTCGAGCCCCAGGCGGAGACCCAGCAGAACGTGACCATGTTCCCGGTGCTGGTGCGGATCGACAACCGGCAGGGCCTGCTCAAGCCGGGGATGAACACCGACGTCCAGATCCACGTGGGCCGCCGCGACAGCGCGCTCGCGGTGCCCAACGCCGCCCTGCGCACCCCGCGCGACCTCGGCTCCGCGGCCCAGGTGCTGGGCATCGGGGACCAGCAGCTCCAGGAGATGATGGCCCTGGCCGACACCCGCCGCGACTCCATCGTGGCGGCCCAGCCCCGGCCCGACAGCACCACCCGGGTGACCCAGGCCGCGACCGCCCGCCCGGCGCCCCAGGCCGCCTCGGGCAACACCATGACCATGCAGGACGGCCGCACCGTCGAGCTGCCCGCCGGGGTCACCGAGGCCCAGGTGCGGGAGCTGATGCGGAAGCGGTTCTCCGGCGGCGAGCTGACCGCCGCGGAGCAGGCCGTCGTCTCCCGCGTGATGGCGAGCTTCGGCGGCGGCGGGGCGAGCCGGGGGATGGGTGGGAGCGGCGGGACCGGCGGGCGGCCCCGGGCCCAGGGCGCCGACTACCAGTTCGGGGGCAGCTACATCGTGTTCGTGAAGCGGGGCGCCGACGTGGTCCCGGTGCACATCCGCACCGGCCTCACCGACCTCGACTACTCCGAGGTGATGTGGGGGCTGGAGCCGACCGACTCGGTGGTGATCCTGCCCAGCGCCAGCCTGGTGCGCTCCCAGGAGGAGTTCCGGGAGCGGGTCTCCCGCTTCACCGGCGGCGGGGTGCCGGGGATGCGGCAGCAGGGGACCCAGACCGGCGGGCAGCAGACCGCCGCGGCCCGGGCCCCCGGAGGGAACCGCTGAGATGATGATCTTCGAGATCATCCGGGTGGCGTTCGCCAGCATCCGGGCCAACAAGCTCCGGGCCGGCCTCACCATGCTCGGCGTGATCATCGGCGTGGCCGCGGTCATCACCGTGGTGGCGCTCAGCACCGGGGCCCAGCGCGCGGTGGAGGACCGGATCCAGGCGCTGGGCGCCAACCTGCTCTCCATCATGCCGGGCCAGTCGTTCATGGGCGGCCGGGCCTCGGAGCAGCGGGTGAGCCTCACGGTGGACGACGCCCTGGCCCTGGCCCGGGACGGGACCCTGATCGCGGCCGTGGTGCCCGAGCTGCAGCGCTCGCTGCAGGTGGCCTACGTCAACCGGAACGCCAACCTCAACATCATCGGCACCACCGCCAACTACGCCGCGGTCCGGAACACCAAGGTCACCCACGGCCGGATGTTCACCGAGGGCGAGGACGAGGGCCGCCAGCGCTACGCGGTGGTCGGGTCGGCGGTGCCCACGATGTTCGACATCAACCCCGCCGCCATGATCGGCCGGACCATCCAGATCCGGGGCCTGCCGTTCGAGGTCATCGGGGTGCTGGAGCCCAAGGGGTCCCAGGGCTGGATCAACCCCGACGAGCAGATCCTGATCCCGCTCAAGACCGCCCAGTACCGGATCTTCGGCACCGACCGCCTGCGGTCCATCGCGGTGCAGGTGAAGGACAACGTGACGCTCGAGGCGGGGATGGTGGACATCGAGCGGATCATGCGCCGGGAGCACAAGATCCGGCCCGGGGCCGACAACGACTTCCAGATCCGCAACCAGCAGGAGATCCTGGCCACCCAGCAGCAGACCACCCAGACCTTCGGCGTCCTGCTCGCCAGCATCGCGGCCGTGAGCCTCCTGGTGGGCGGCATCGGGATCATGAACATCATGCTGGTGTCGGTGACCGAACGGACCCGGGAGATCGGCATCCGGAAGGCGCTGGGCGCCACCCGGGGGAACATCATGTTCCAGTTCCTGGTGGAGTCGCTCGCCCTCTGCCTGGCCGGCGGGATGATCGGCGTCGCGGTGGGCTGGGGCGCCTCCACGGTCATGTCCCAGCGTTTCGGCTGGAACACCCTCATCTCCCCGACCGCGGTCGGGGTGGCCTTCGCCTTCAGCGCCCTGGTGGGGCTCTTCTTCGGCCTGTGGCCGGCCCGCCGCGCGGCCACCCTGAACACCATCGACGCGCTCCGGTACGAGTAGCCGGTCGCCCGCAGCGCGGGGGACCAGGGGGCGGCCCGGGAGGATCGGGGCCGCCCCCGTCGTTTCGGGGCTACCTTTCCGGCCGTCCCCCCGTCCGGAGTCGTCCGTGCCCCGCACCGTGATCCTCGGTACCGGCCAGGCCCTGCCCGAGCGGGTGGTCACCAACGACGACCTGGCCGCCATGGTGGACACCTCGGACGCATGGATCCGGGAGCGGACCGGGATCGAGCGGCGCCACTGGGTGCGGGAGGGCGAGACCGGGGTGGCCCTGGCGAAGACGGCCACCCTGGCCGCGCTGGAAGGGGCGGGGCTGGGCCCCGGCGAGATCGACGCCATCGTCTACGCCAGCTCCACCCCCGACCACTTCATCCCCGGCAACAGCCTCTTTCTCCAGCGCGAGCTGGGCATGGGGGAGGTCGCCGCGTTCAACGTGGTGAACGCCTGCAGCGGGTTCGTCTACGGGCTCGCCGTGGCCGACGCCATGATCCGGCTGGGCACCTTCCGCCACGTGCTGCTGGTGGGCCAGGAGATCCAGTCCACCCGGATGGACCTGTCGGACGCCGGGCGCCACGTGGCCGTGATCTTCGCCGACGGGGCCGGCGCCGTGGTGCTGGGCCCCACCGACGACCCCGGCCGCGGCGTGCTCGCCTTCGACCTGCACAGCGAGGGCGCCCACGCGGAGAAGCTCTGGGCCGACGGCCCCGGGGCGATCTACCACCCGCCCATCTCCGCCGACCAGGTGGCCCAGGGCCGCTACTGGCTCCAGATGGAGGGGCGGGAGGTGTTCCGCCACGCGGTGACCCGGATGCCCGAGTCGGTGACCGCGGTGCTCGCGGCCACCGGCCTCGCCCCCGCCGACATCCGGCTCCTCATCCCGCACCAGGCCAACCTGCGGATCTCCGAGATGGTGCAGCGCCGGCTCGAGCTCCGCGACGACCAGGTCTACAACAACATCCAGGTCCGCGGCAACACCACCGCCGCCACCATTCCCATCGCGCTCGACGACTGCGTCCGCGCCGGCCGGCTCGCC
>JBFILX010000201.1:0-4256 GCA_041612035.1 Gemmatimonadales bacterium
ACGACGAGCGCTACCGCCAGACCTACTGGAGCCGGTTTCCGGGCCGCTACTTCGCGGGCGACGGCGCCAAGCGCGACGCCGACGGCTACTGGTGGATCCTGGGCCGGGTGGACGACGTCATGAACGTCGCGGGCCACCGCATCGGCTCGATGGAGGTGGAGAGCGCCCTGGTGGATCACCCGGCCGTGGCGGAGGCCGCCGTGGTGGGCCGGAGCCATGACCTCAAGGGCCAGGCGATCGCCGCCTTCGTGACCCTGAAGGAGGGCCGGGACGGCTCGCCGGGCCTCAAGGACGATCTCAAGGAGCACGTGGGGGCCAAGATCGGCCCGATCGCGCGGCCGGACGACATCTTCTTCGCGGCCGATCTCCCCAAGACCCGGAGCGGCAAGATCATGCGCCGCCTGCTGAAGGACATCGCCGAGGGCCGCGCCCTGGGCGACACCACCACCCTGGCCGACCCGGCCGTGGTGGCCCGGCTGCGGGAGACCTACGAGGGGGAGGAGTAGGGCCTACAGCTGAACCTGGGCGCCCAGCTCGACCACCCGGTTGGGCGGGAGCTCGAAGTAGGCCGAGGCGGACCGGGCGTTGCGCGACATCAGGATGAACAGGCGCTTCCGCCACCGCGCCAGCGGCGCCTTGCCGGTGGGCAGCAGCGTCTCCCGGCCCAGGTAGAACGAGGTCTCCAGGGTCTTGGTCTGGTGCCCCGCCGCCGCCATGTCGGTCAGCAGCTCGGGCATGGTCGGGGTCTCCATGAAGCCGTAGTGGCCCAGCACCTGCCAGAGCCCGTGCCCCAGGTCGGTGATCCGGAGCCGCTCCGCCGCCGCCACGTGGGGCACCTCCTCCGTCAGCAGCGACATGATGAAGACCCGCTCGTGCAGCACCTTGTTGTGCTTCAGGTGGTGCAGCAGGACCGGGGGCACCCCCGACGGGTCCGACGTCATGAAGATCGCGGTGCCCGGCACCCGCACCGGCTGGCGCTGTCCGATGTCGTCGGCGAAGGCCTGGAGCGGCAGCGCCACCTGGCGGAAGTGGGCCTGCACGATCCCCCGCCCGCGCTTCCAGGTGCTCATCACCACGAACACCATGGCGGCGACGCCGAGCGGGAACCACCCGCCGCTCGGGATCTTGATCAGGTTGGCCGACAGGAAGGCCAGGTCCACCACCAGCATCGGCACGATCACCAGCGCCACCAGCCAGCGCGGCCAGTGCCACCGGCGCCGGAGCACCACCCCGAACAGGATGGTGGTGACGGTCATGGTGCCGGTGAGGCCCACTCCGTAGGCGCCGGCGAGGTTGCCGGTGTTCTGGAACCCGAGGACCAGCAGCACGCAGGCGATCCCCAGGGCCAGGTTCACCTCGGGGATGTAGATCTGGCCCTTCTGGGTGCGGCTGGTGTGGACGATGGTCACCCTGGGACAGTAGCCCAGCTGGACCGCCTGCTGGGTGAGCGAGAACGCCCCCGAGATGAGGGCCTGGCTGGCGGTCACCGCGGCGCCCGTGGCGATGACGACCATCGGGTAGAGGGCCCAGCCGGGGACCAGCGAGAAGAACGGGTTGTGGGCCGCCTCGGGGCTCCGGAGCAGCAGGGCCCCCTGGCCGAAGTAGTTGAGCACCAGGGCCGGCAGCACCACCACGAACCAGGCGGTCCGGATGGGCCGCTTCCCGAAGTGACCCATGTCGGCGTAGAGCGCTTCGCCCCCGGTCACCACCAGCACCACCGAGGCCAGGATCACCAGCCCCATGATCCCCTCGCGCCCGAAAAACTGGGCGGCGTGCCAGGGATTGAGGGCCGCCAGCACCTCGGGGGCGCCCGCGATCCCGCGGATCCCCAGGAGCGCGATGCAGACGAACCAGACCGAGGTCACCGGCCCGAACACCGCCCCGATCATCGCGGTGCCCCGGCTCTGCACGGCGAAGAGGGCCACGATGATCGCCAGGCTGATCCAGAGGACCCAGGGGGTGAAGACCGGGGTCGCCACCGAGAGCCCCTCGATCGCCCCCAGCACCGAGATCGCCGGGGTGATGACCCCGTCGCCGTACAGCAGGGCCGCCCCGAACAGCCCGACCCCGAACAGCAGCGCCCCCACCCGTCCCGTGCCCGCCCGGGCCCCCACCAGCGCCATCAGGGCCAGGATCCCGCCCTCGCCCCGGTTGTCGGCCCGCAGCATGTGGCCCACGTACTTGTAGGACACGACGACGTTGAGCGACCAGAAGATGAGCGACAGGACCCCGAGCACGTTCTCCCGCGTGAGGGGAACGCTGTAGAGTCCCTCGAAGCACTCCTTGAGGGCGTACAGGGGACTGGTACCGATGTCCCCGTACACGACGCCGAGCGCCCCCAGCGACAGGACCGCCAGGGCCCGGCCGCGCGGAGGGGCGCTGCCCGGCGGGACGTCGCTCAGCCGGCGGCCCGGCGCATCCGCCGGTCCTCGAGCAGGGAGAGCACGAACACCAGGGTGATCAGCACCGCCGACACCACGCACCAGCGGCAGATGGCGTGGATGACGAACAGCTCGAGGTAGGTGAGGTAGAGGGCGAAGACCACCCCGATGGCGCTCAGCACCATGAGGGTCCGCACCGGCCATCGCTCGGCGACGAAGCGCGGGTGGACCGCCAGCAGCCCCAGGGCCAGCAGACCGAGGTACCCCGCCAGCCCGATCAGCGGGACGTCAACGCCCAGGAACACGCTGTAGGGGCTGAGCTGCACCGTGGCGCAGCCCCCCGCCCCGCAGCTCAGCGTGCCGATGACGCCGAGCTTGTAGAGCCACAGGTAGGCCGAGACGAACACCCCGGCCAGGCTGGCGAGGGCGACGCCCATCCGGAGGGTCACGGGGTCCGGCTGAGCGAGTCCACCAGGGCGCGGATCCGGTCGTAGGGCTGCACCCCGGCGTAGAGCCGCCCGCCGATGATGAAGCTGGGGGTCGAGTTGACCCCCAGCCGGGCCCCCTCCTCGAAGCTGGCCTGGATGCGGCCGGCATACTTCCCGCTGCTCATGCAGGCGTCATACGCCCCCAGGTCCAGGCCCGACTTCCCCGCCTGCTCCCGGAAGATCGACCCGGCGTTCCGGCTGGGCGACCACTGGCCCTGGGTCTCGTAGATGTGGTCGTGCATCTCCCAGTACTTTCCCTGCTCGTCGGCGCAGGCCGCCGCGTGCGCCGCCAGCCGGGCCCAGCGGTGCGGCCCGTCCAGCGGAAAATCGCGATACACGAAGCGGACCCGCCCGGTCGCGATCAGCCGCTCCCGGACGTAGGGCCATTCCACCAGGCCGAACGTCTGGCAGGCGGGACACTGGTAGTCGGCATACTCCACGATCTCCACCGCCCCGCTGTCGGGCCCCAGCACGTAGCCCCGGAACCCCGCCGTGTCGCCCGGCTGCACCGACACCGGGATCGGCACCGCCGGCGCCTTCGACTGCCGGCTCAGGTAGTACAGCACGCCGCCGCCCACCACGGCCAGCGTCGCGATCAGGAGATAGAACCGGTTCATCGATCCCCCCGCCATGGTTGGTCGTCCTCGTCGTCGGTCGTCTGGAAATCGGGCGGGGCCTTGGCGTCCTCCACCAGGCGCCGCCGCTCCGCCAGCTCCGGCGAGTCGTAGGTGGAGCGCACCTCGTAGCGGAACAGCTCCGACCGCGCCTCGCCGAACAGTCTGATCAGGTCCGCAGCATGATCCAGCAGCTCGCCACGGTCGTCCAGGTCCATCAGTCGTTCCGCAATGGAACGGAGGAGCTCCTCGAGTCGCCGCGCCCTGGCCTCGCCGTATACCTCGTCGTCGTCGGTCATGCGGGCCCTAATCTAATGCCCGCGCCGACGGGGCAAAGTTCGTGTGGCTTCGTGGTTTGCGGCGCACCGGGGAGGGTGCCTATATTACACGCTTAGGCGTACCGACGACACGGCGCATTCACCGGGAAGGGGCATGGCAAGCAACCGCAAGCAATCCTCAAGGCAGTCCGCATCCAATTCCACATTCGAACAGGCCCGCGACGAGCTCTTCAGCCACATCCTCCGGTGCGGCGTGATCGAGGCCGAGCCCGAGCAGCAGAAGGCGTGGATGGACGACACGATGCAGTACGTGGCCGAGCGTTACGTGGATCTCGACGAGGAGCAGCACGAGAAGCTCCGGGTGCTGGGGGAGCGGTTCTGCCAGCCCGTGGTGAGCCGGCAGCCGGCCGGCACGTCCGGCTGACGGACACTCCCTGACGAAGCCGAGCCGCCCCATGGGGCGGCTCGTCTATTTTCGGGCTACCGGGCCGCTCG
>JBFILX010000202.1:0-4215 GCA_041612035.1 Gemmatimonadales bacterium
CGCCGAGTTCCGGCAGTTCGACTGGCGCCGGTTCAGCGAGGACGAGTTCGCCCTCTGCCCGCCCATCTTCGCGGTGGGCGGCGACGGCGCCATGCTGGACATCGGGTTCCAGAACCTCTCGCGCCTTCTCGCCTCCGGGAAGCCGCTCCGGGTGGTGGTGCTCGACACCCAGGTCTACTCGAACACCGGCGGCCAGGCCTGCACCAGCGGCTTCACCGGCCAGGTGTCCGACATGGCGGCCTGGGGCGGCGCACAGCGGGGCAAGGAGGAGACCCGCAAGGAGATCGCGCTCCTGGCGATGGCCCACCGGGGGGCCTACGTGCTCCAGGCCTCGCAGGCCAACCCGTCGCACCTCCTGGCCGGGGTGATCCGCGGCCTCCGCTCCCGGCGGCCGGCGATCTTCTCCCTCCACTGCCCCTGCCCGCCCGAGCACGGCCTGGCCGACGACGCCGCCAACCGGGCGGCCCGGTTCACCCTGGAGAGCCGCGCCTTCCCGGTGCTGGTGTTCGACCCCGACGCCGGCGAGTCGATGGCGGAATGCCTCGACCTGGACGGCAACCCCGCCCTGGACGAGATCTGGCCCACCTACGAGCTCTCCTACCTCGACCCCGACGGCGCCGAGCAGAGCATGGCCCTGCCGGTCACCATCGCCGACTGGGCCGCGTCGGAGTCCCGGTTCCGCAAGCACTTCTCCCGGGTCCCGGCCGACCAGCCCGACGAGGAGCTGGCGCCGTTCCACGAGTTCCTGACCCTGGCCCCGGAGGACCGCGAGGGCCGGACCCCGTTCATCTACGGCCTCGACCGCCAGCGCCGTCTGATCCGGATGGCGGCGACGAAGGAGATGGTGGAGCTGGCGGAGGACCGGCTCCGGCTCTGGCACCAGCTGCGCCAGATGGCCGGCCTCGAGGTGCCCGACGACGTCCGCGACACGCTGACCGCCTCCCTCGAGGCCGAGTACCGGCAGCGGGCCGAGGCGATCCGGGCCGACTACGAGCGCCAGATGGCGGAGCTCCGGACCCGGTACCCGCAGGTGATCGCCCGCCGGCTGGCGGAGGGGCTGCTCCGCGCCAACGGCGACCGCACCGTGCGCGAGCTCCTCGCGGAAGCGGAGGGCACCCCGGGACTGACCCCGATCCCTCCGGGCGACGGCGGCCTGCTGGTGGGGGCCGCGGCTCCCGCGGCCACGGCGGTGGCCCCGGCGCCTGCGGTGGCCACCGCACAGGCCCCCGCTCCGGTCGAGGCGGCTCCCGCCGCGGCCACGGCGGTCGAGGAGCCCGACGACCTGGTCATCGACCCGTGGATCGAGACGGCCCGGTGCACCAGCTGTGACGAGTGCATCAACATCAACCGCAAGCTGTTCCTGTACAACGACAAGAAACAGGCGGTCATCGGCGACCCCGAGGCCGGGAGTTTCAAGGACCTGGTGATTGCGGCGGAGCGCTGCCCGGTGGCGATCATCCACCCGGGGACGCCGAGGAATCCGAAGGAGAAACACCTGGAGAAGCTGCTCGCCCGCGCGGCCCGGTTCGCCTGAGGGCCGCGTGAAGCTGCTCGGCCGGACCTTCCGCCACGGGGTCCATCCCCCGGACCTCAAGGACCTCACCTCCGGACTGCCGGTCCGGCGGATGCCCTTTCCCGACGAGGTCGTGCTTCCCCTCCGCCAGCACGCCGGGAAGCCCGCGCGGGCGATCGTCCGCGAGGGGGACAGGGTGGAACGCGGCGACACGGTGGCGGAAGCCGACGGCCACGTCTCCGCCCCGGTGCACGCCTCCGCGGCCGGCCGGGTGACCGGGATCGAACTCTGGCCCCACCCGGACGGCAGCCACTCGCCCGCGGTCCGCATCGCGGTGGAGCGCTATTCTCCGCAGGCCGTCCGCCCCCGGATCATCCCCGAGTGGGAGGGACTCGACCGCGACGGGCTCATCGCGGCGGTGAAGGAGGGCGGCGTGGTGGGACTGGGCGGCGCGGCCTTCCCCGCCCACGTGAAGCTGGCCCCGCCGGCCGAGTTCCCCATCGACACGCTCGTGGTGAACGGGTGCGAGTGCGAGCCGTACCTGACCACCGACCACCGGACCATGGTCGAGCACCCCGGCCGGGTGCAGCTCGGGATCCGGATCATGATGAAGTGCCTGGGGGCGCGGCGGGCCGTGGTGGGGATCGAGAAGAACAAGCCCGACGCCGTGGCCGCCATCCGCGACACCCTGCCGGCCGACCTCGACGTGTCGGTGCTCGACCTCACGGTGAAGTACCCGCAGGGCGCGGAGAAGATGCTCATCAAGGCCGTGCTCGGGCGCGAGGTCCCGTCGGGGCGGCTCCCGATGCACGTGGGCGTGGTGGTCCAGAACGTCGCCTCGCTCGCCACCATCGCGGAGGTGTTCGAGACGGGGCTTCCCCTGATCGAGCGGATCGTGACGGTCACCGGGCGTGGCATCCGCCGGCCCGCCAACCTGCTGGTGCCGGTGGGCACCCGGCTGCGTGACCTGCTCGCCGCCTGCGGCGGGATGACCGAGGATGCCCGGGAGATCGTGTTCGGGGGCCCCATGATGGGCCAGGCCCAGGCCGATCTCGACGTCCCGATCACCAAGGGGACCACCGGCGTGGTCGTGCTCGGCGCGGAGGAGGTCCGGGCCGAGCGGGCCCTGCCCTGCATCAAGTGCGGCCGCTGCCTGGACGCCTGCCCCGTCTTCCTGGATCCCCAGCTGCTGGGGAGCCTGGCCCGGGCGGGCCGCTACCAGGAGATGGAGACGGCCCACCTGGCGGACTGCATGCTGTGCGGCTGCTGCAGCTACGTGTGCCCGTCCGCCATCCCGCTGTCGCAGATGTTCGCCGCGTCCCGCACCCAGCTCCGGCGGCTCAAGGCGGCGTCGTGACCGCCCCCGCGATGGACCGGATCGTCACCGCCTCTCCCCACCTGGGGTCGCGCGATTCGACGCCGCGGATCATGTGGAACGTGGTGGGGAGCCTGGTCCCGATCGTCGCCGCCTCGGTCTGGTTCTTCGGGCCCAGCGCCCTGCTCGTCACGGGGAGCGCCACCGCGGGCGCGCTGCTCACCGAGCGGCTGTTCGGCCCGTCGGGGGCCCTGCGCGACGGGTCGGCCATGATCACCGGCCTGCTCCTGGGGCTCACCCTCCCTGCCGGCCTCCCGATCTGGATGGCCTTCGCGGGGGGCGCGTTCTCCATCGGGTTCGGCAAGCTGCTGTTCGGCGGGCTGGGGCAGAACGTCTTCAACCCGGCCCTGCTGGGCCGGGCCTTCCTGCAGGCCGCCTTCCCCGTGGCGATGACCACCTGGCCGGTCGCGCAGGCGAGCTGGTGGGCCCTGCGGGGCGACAACTTCGCGCTGCCGCTCATGAGCGCCTCGGCCCCCGACGTCGTCACCGGCGCCACCCCGCTCGGGCTCATGAAGTTCGAGCAGGCGGGGACCGAGGCCGTCGCGCTGATGATGGGGACCACCGCGGGGTCGCTGGGGGAGACGGCGGGCCTGCTGATCATGCTGTGCGGGCTCTACCTCGCGGTGCGCAACTACCTCAATTGGAGGATTCCGGCGAGCATATTCCTCTCCGTTGCAGTTCTCGCCGGGGTTCTCCATCTCCTTCTCCCGGGCCGGTATCCGGATCCCGTGTTCATGCTGTTCTCCGGCGGGCTCATGCTGGGCGCCTGGTACATGGCGACCGACATGGTGACCTCGCCGGTGACGAACGCGGGGTGCTGGATCTTCGGCGCCGGGATCGGCGCCCTGGTCGTGGTGATCCGCCTCTGGGGCGGTCTGGCCGAGGGCGTCATGTACGCCATCCTGCTGATGAACGCCCTGGTGCCGTTCATCAACCGGATGACCCGGCCCCGGGTGTTCGGCACCCGGCTGCGGGAGGCCGCATGAGCGCGCCGCACGCGCCCGGCCAGGGCGGGGCCGGGCCGCCCGGTCCGGCACGGGTCGCCCCGGGGCGGCTGCTCGCGACCCTGGGCGGGGCGGGCGCGGCGGCCGGCGCGCTGATCGTGTTCGTCTTCACGGTGACCGCCCCCGCCATCGAGGCGCACCGGGCCAGGCGGCTCGACGAGGCCGTGACCGAGGTCCTGAAGGGGCCGGCTTTCCGAGGTGTTCGGCGCGAAAACGGTGAAAACGGACGAGCTCATGCGGCGGCTCGACCTTTACGGTGTGGCAGCGAAGTCCGTTGCGGCGCAGGACGCGGACGTGACGGCCGCGCTCGAGGCCTATGCGCG
>JBFILX010000203.1:0-4189 GCA_041612035.1 Gemmatimonadales bacterium
CGGGCCAGTCCTCCGGCGCCCCCGGAGGGGCTTTATTTCGTGCGGGCGGAGTACCCCGCCCACTGGTTCGACCCCGCGGACGACTGCCCATGACCCAAGCCGGCCCCCTGAGCGCCCTCGCCGTCCTGCTCGCGCTGGCCGCCTGCCGGCCGGCGGAGACGCGCGGCCTGGTGACCGACGCGCGGGCCGACCAGGCCGCCCCGCAGCCGGCCCGCCCCGCTCCCGACCCGGTGACCGCCTCCCGGCGCACCGCGATCGTCGAGGCGACGGCCCGGGTGGCCCCCTCGGTGGTCTCCATCCACGTCACCTCGCGCCGGCGGGTCCAGTCGCAGCTGGCCCCCTGGGACTTCTTCTTCCTGCCCCGCCCCCGGGAGGAGACCGTGGAGGGGTTCGGCACCGGGTTCGTGCTCCGGGCCGACGGCACCATCGTCACCAACCAGCACGTGGTGGCCGACGCCGAACGGATCACCGTCTCCCTCGGCGACGGCGCGGAACTGGAGGCCCGGCTGCTGGGCGAGGACCCCACCACCGACGTGGCGGTCCTGCGCGTCGCGCGGACCGGCCTCCCGGTGCCGCCCCTGGGCCGGAGCGGCGACCTCATGACCGGCGAGTGGGTGGTGGCGCTCGGCAACCCCTACACCTACCTGCTGGGCAACGCGGAGCCCACCGTCACCGCCGGGGTGGTGAGCGCCACGGGCCGCAACATCCTGCCCACCCGGGAGCAGACCGGGCTCTACTTCGACATGATCCAGACCGACGCGGCCATCAACCCCGGCAATTCGGGCGGGCCGCTGGTCAACGCCCTCGGGGAGGTGGTGGGGATGAACAGCTCCATCCTTTCCTCCACCGGCGCCTCGGTGGGACTGGGCTTCGCCATCCCGATCGAGCGGGTGGTGCGGGTGGCCGGCGAGATCATCCGCACCGGGGCGGTGCGGCGGGCCTGGACCGGGCTGGACGTGGCGGGCCCCGAGGCGATGCGGGAGTGGAAGTCGCAGGGCGGCGTGGTGGTCCGCCGGGTGGCGCCCGACGGGCCGGCGGCCCGGGCCGGCCTGCGCGACGGCACGGTGCTGGTGGAGGCGAACGGCCGGCGGCTCCGCAACTTCCTCGACTGGGAGGCGGTGAAGCTCGACCTCCGGCCGGGCGACCCGGTGAGCCTCACCGTGCGGCGCGGCACCGGCACCGCGACGGTGCGGATCGTGACCGGCGACCTGCCCAGCGTGACCGCCACCCGGGTGAGCGTGCTCCGCGGCATCGAGCTGGTCACCGTGACCCCGGGGGTGCGCGCCGAGCGGAACCTCCGGACCGAGCGGGGCGCCCTGGTGATCCGGATCGCGCCCGAGATCGCGGGGCAGACCGGCCTGGCGGAAGGGGACGTGATCATCGGGATGAACCGCACCCAGGTCAGCTCGGCCGAGCAGGTGGCGTCGCTCCTCAACGCGGTCCGGCCCGGCGAGGCCTTCCGCCTCTACTTCGAACGCCAGGGGCAGCTGGCCTTCACCGACCTCTCCTTCCGATGACCATCGACCGGTATCAGTCTCCGCTCGCGACCCGGTATGCCTCGCCCGCCATGCAGCGGCTCTGGGGGCCCCGCCACCGGGCCAGCCTCTGGCGCCGGCTCTGGCTGGCCCTCGCCGAGACCCAGCGGGAGCTCGGGGTGACGATCCCCGAGGCGGCGCTGGTCGAGATGCGGGCCCACCTCGACGACGCCGACCTGGCCGCGGTGGCACAGCACGAGCGCCGCCTGCGGCACGACGTCATGGCCCACATCCACGCCTTCGGCGACCAGGCGCCCGCGGCGCGGCCCTACCTGCACCTGGGCGCCACCAGCGCCTTCGTCACCGACAACGCCGACCTGATCCTGGTGCGGGAAGGCCTCCGCCTCCTGCTCGGCCGCCTGGTGGCGGTGCTCGAGCTCCTCGCCCGGTTCGCCCGGGCCCAGGCCGACCACCCCTGCCTCGCCTACACCCACTTCCAGCCGGCCCAGCTCACGACCGTCGGCAAGCGGGCCACCCTCTGGGCCCAGGACTTCGCGCTCGACGCCGAGGAGCTGCTGCGCCGGATCGAGACCCTGCGGTTCCGCGGGTGCAAGGGCACGACCGGCACCCAGGCCTCGTTCCTGGAGCTGTTCGACGGCGACCACGCCACGGTCCGCGAGCTGGACCGGCGGCTCACCGCGCGGATGGGGTTCGCCGAGTCGTACCCGGTGACCGGCCAGACCTACCCGCGCAAGGCGGACAGCGGCGTGCTGGACGCGCTGAGCGGGATCGCCCAGTCGGCCGCCAAGATGGGGGCCGACCTCCGGCTGCTGCAGCACGAGGGCGAGCTGCTGGAGCCGTTCGAGCCCGAGCAGGTGGGCTCCAGCGCCATGGCCTACAAGCGGAACCCGATGCGGGCCGAGCGGGTGGGCGCGCTCGCCCGGTTCGTGATCTCGCTCCAGGCCAACGGCGCCCACACCGCCGCGGCCCAGTGGCTGGAGCGCACCCTGGACGACAGCGCCAACCGCCGGCTCACCCTGCCGGAGGCCTTCCTCGCCACCGACGCCATGCTGGTGCTGATCGAGAACATCGCGGCCGGCATCGAGGTACGCGACCCGGTGATCGCCCGGCGGGTCCAGGCCAACATGCCGTTCATGGCCACCGAGCGGTGGCTGATGCGGGGGGTGCGGGCCGGGGGCGACCGGCAGGCCCTCCACGAGGTCATCCGGCGCGAGAGCCTCGCGGTGCACGAGCAGGTGAGCGCCGGCGGCCCCAACGACCTGCTCGACCGGCTGGCCCGGCACGAGGCCTTCGCCGGCATGGGCGCCGGCGAGCTGCGCAAGGACCTCGACCCGATCCACTACACCGGCCGGGCCGCCGAGCAGGTGGGCGAGTTCCTCCTCGAGTACCTGGAGCCCCTCCTCGCGCGCGCCCGGCCGGTGGCCTCGCAGGTGGAACCGGTGGAGGTCATGGTATGACGGTGCTGGCCGCGAGCGCGCTCCCCCTCCCCCTGGCCCACCGCGGCAAGGTCCGGGAGGTGTACCGGGTGGACGCGGAGCGGCTGCTCCTGGTCGCCAGCGACCGGGTCAGCGCCTTCGACGTGGTCATGGCCGACCCGGTGCCCCGGAAGGGCCAGGTCCTCACCCAGCTGAGCGCGTTCTGGTTCGCCCGGCTGGCCCCGCTGGTGCCGAACCACCTGCTCACCGCCGACGCCGACGAGATCGTGGCCGCGGTCCCCGGCCTGGCCGGGCACCGCGACCAGCTGGCGGGCCGGAGCATGCTGGTCCGCCGCACCGTGCCGGTGCCCTTCGAATGCGTGGTGCGCGGCTACCTGGCGGGGAGCGCCTGGAAGGAGTACCGCGCCACCGGGACCCTGGCCGGCGAGGCCCTCCCCCCGGGACTGGTCGAGGCCGCGCGCCTGGAGCCGCCGGTCTTCTCGCCCGCCACCAAGGCGGCGGCGGGCCACGACGAGAACGTCCCGTTCGCCACCATGATCGAGGCGGTCGGCGCCCCGCTGGCCGGGCGGCTGCGCGCGCTGAGCCTCGCGGTCTATGCCGCGGGGCGCGACCACGCCGAAGGGTGCGGCCTGATCCTGGCCGACACCAAGTTCGAGTTCGGCACCGACGCCGCGGGCACCCTCCGGCTCATCGACGAGGTGCTCACCCCCGACAGCTCCCGCTTCTGGCCGGCCGACGCCTACGCCCCGGGCCGCACCCCGCCCGGGTTCGACAAGCAGCCCCTGCGCGACTACCTCGACGGCCTGCGCCGGGCCGGCGAATGGAACGGCGAGGCCCCGCCCCCGCCCCTGCCCGCGTCGGTGATCGCGGCGACCACGACCCGGTACCTGGAGGCCTACCGCCGCCTCACCGGGCACACACTCGAGGACGCCTGATGCGCATCGCCCCGGAGGGCTGGCCCTTCATCCTCGCGGCCGCGGTGGTCGCGGCCGTGCTCTGGTATTTCCGGCTCTGGATCCCGCTCGCCGTCTGGGTCCCGCTCCTGCTCTGGGTGGTGGCCTTCTTCCGGGACCCGGTCCGGGACGGTCCCCGGGGCGAGCAACTGGTCATCGCGCCGGCCGACGGGAAGGTGGTGAGCGTCATCACGCTGGAAGAGCCCGTCTTCCTGAAGGGCCCTTCCACCCGGGTGAGCATCTTCATGAACGTCTTCAACGTGCACGTGAACCGCTACCCGGCCGACGGGGTGGTCGACCACCG
>JBFILX010000204.1:0-4158 GCA_041612035.1 Gemmatimonadales bacterium
CGGAGCGCCGGGCGCACCCGGTCGAAGGTCCGGCCGTTGGACCGGGCGGCCACCGCGGCGTCGAGCAGCTCGTCGAGCGTGTTCACCAGTCCGGGGATGGCCGCGTCCGGGCACTGCACCCAGCACTGGGCGCACCCGGTGCAGTGCTCGGCGATGAACTCCGGCACCTCGAACCGCACGTCGGTCATGTCGCGCAGGGTGCTGGTGCCGGCCGGGATGGCGCTGATGGCCGCGAACGGGTCGGCGATCCCGTCCTCGCCGGTCCGGTACAGGAAGCCCACCTGCTCCCAGAAGCGGCCCTGGTTGCCGATCCCGTCCCCCGCGTGGCCCTCCAGGGCGCGCGGCATGACGGGGAGGGCCCCCCGCTCGGCCTTCCGGTCGGGCAGCGCCGAGTAGTCGAGCTCCCGCACCTCGGCGAAACCGCGGCGGATGACGCGGAGGTTGTCCTCCACCACCCGGTCGCCCAGGTGGCCGAACTTCTTCACCAGCTGCTTGCGAATCCCCTCGAACAGCCGGGCTTCGTCCAGTCCTCCCCGGGTCATCATCGGCGAGGCCCGGAAGAAGGCCCCCATGAACGCCGCGCCCTGCATCCGGTAGCGGTGCTCCGCCTCGGAGGCCTCCTCCGCGGCGATCGCGAACCCGTCCAGGGTGAAGACCCGGATCCGGCGGGACCGGATGTCGCGCTGGGCATGGGCCGGGAGGCCGTCCCACACCACGGTGGCCTCCTGGTCGCTCTGGATCACGAAGACCCCGCCCTCCGCGAGGCCGGCGATCGGGTTCGAGTGCCGGAAGACGTTCGGGTCGGGGGCGAGCACCACGTCCACGTGCTTCAGTTCGGAGTTGAGCCGCAGGGGCGAGGGCGCCAGGGTGGCGTAGAAGGTGGTCGGCTGGCCCTTCTTCTCGGAGCCGTACTTGGGGTTGGCCTTGATGTGCAGGTCGAGCAGCTCGGCGGCGGTGAGCGCCAGGTTCTTCCCCATGGTGATCGCGCCCCACCCGCCCACCGAGTGGATCCGGATGGCGACGGAGCCCTCGGGGAGGAGATTGAGCCCTTCCTCCGGCGGCAGGGTCAGGTCGGGGAGCCGGGGGTACGCCTCGAGCAGCTGCTCCTGCCAGAGCTCCAGCTTGGGCAGGCGGGTGCCGGCCCGGATGAAGTCCACCCCCAGGTAGAAGTGCGCGAGCCGCCGGCCCCCGGGGAGCATGTTGCGGACCGCGGCCACCAGGTCGCCGGCCTGCACGTCCCGGCTGCCCAGGCCGAAGCAGCCCGAGAAGCAGTCGGGGACTTCCGGCGGCGTACAGGGCGGCACCCCGGCGTGCCGGACCTGGTCCCGGGTGCGGCCGTTCTCCACCGCCTTGGCGAGGGCCACCCGGATCTCCCGGAGGAGCGGCGGGTCGGCGGCGAGCGGCTGGTCCACCCGCTCGAGCACGACCACGGCCTTCTTGCCCCGGAGCAGGCCCGCGATCAGGTCGCTCGGGAACGGGCGGAACATGGTGACGTTCACCACGCCCACCTTCACGCCCTGCTGGCGGAGATGGTCGCATACCGCCTCGGCGTTCCACACGATCGAACCCTGCCCGACGATCAGGTACTCCGCGTCGTCGGTGCGGTAGCCCGTGGTACGGGCGTAGCGGCGCCCCGTGAGCCGGGCGTACTCCTCGAAGGCCTGGTCGGTGATCTCCGCGATGTGGTCGAAGTAGAAGGGCCGCTGGGCCGCCACGCCCTGGGCGTAGGCGTCCTGGTTCTGAACGGTGCCCAGCATGGCGGGGTAGTCCACGTCGAACATCTCGGGGATCCGGCGCCGGCGCTCCCCGAACACCATCCGCTGGGCCGGGGTGGGCGACTCGATGAGGTCGGCCGGGTCGCCGAGGAAGGCCTTGACCAGCTCCCGCTCGGGGAGCAGCACCGACTCGATGACGTGACTGGTGAGGAACCCGTCCTGGGCACAGATGCCCGGGTTGAGCGACAGCTCCGCGATCCGGTGCGCGATCAGGTTGAGGTCGGCGGTTTCCTGCACGTTCTTGCCGAACAGCTGGAAGAACCCGGTGTCGTCCACCGCGTGGTAGTCGTCGTGGCCCGCGTGCACGTTGAGGGCGTGCTTGGTCATCGCCCGGCAGGCGACGTTCAGCACATACGTGAGCCGCTTGCCCACCGCCGCGTACAGCGACTCGTGCATGTAGGCGATGCCCTGGCCGCTGGAGAAGTTCGTGGCCCGGAGGCCCACCAGGCTCATCCCCGCGGTCACCGCGGCCGCGGCATGCTCGCCCTCGGGCTCGAAGAAGAGCAGCCGGCGGCCGTGGACGTTGGGGCGCCCCTCCGCCACCGCCACCGCCCATCCCTCGCCCATCTGGGTGGACGGCGTGATCGGGTAGGCCCCCGCGGCGTCGCTGGCCGCGGTTTCCATCTCCACCACCGCCTGGCTCCCGTCCAGCGCGCTGGGAATGCCGGGGAAGGGGGGTGCGGCGACGGGATCGGGGGTGCGGCGTCCGAACTTCATGACAAGACTCCCTCCAGTGGCCGGGTGGCCCCGGGGAACTGGGTCCCCTCCACCCAGACGATGGCGCCGGTGGGGCATCGCGCGGTGGCCGCGGGGGTGGCCAGCGCGTTCCGGTCGTAGTCCACCACGGCGAGCCCGTCACGCATCGTGATCAGGCCCGGCGCGTCGGCCGCGCAGCGGCCGCAGGCGTTGCAGGCCACCCGGCACCAGGCCGTGGCGGCGTCGCCGTCCAGCAGGTTCCGGCACTGCACCAGCAGCTTGTGCTCCCGGGGCATCAGCACGAACAGGTCCTTGGGGCACGCGTCCACGCAGTCGCCGCAGGCGGTGCACTTCTCGGGCACCACCATCGGAAGCCCGGTGTCGCTCATCCACATCGCGTCGAAAGTGCAGGAACGCACGCAGTCGGCGAGGCCGAGGCACCCCCAGGTGCAGCCCTTGCCCCCGCCCGCCACCGCGGCGGCCGCGGCGCAGGTCTGCAGGCCGAGGTAGCGGGCCTGCTGGGCGGCCACGTCGAGGCCGCCGGCGCAGAGCAGGCGGGCGACCCGGGGCGACGCGGCGCCCGCCTCCACGCCCAGGTAGGCGGCCACCTCGAGCCGCTGCTCCTCGCCCATCACGGTGCAGGTGGCCGGCGTCGTCCGGCCCTGGGCGAGCCCTTCGGCGAAGCCGCGGCACCCGGGGAACCCGCAGGCGCCGCAGTTGGTGCCGGGCAGCAGGCCCGTGACGGCGTCGATCCGGGGATCCTCCCACACGTAGAACCGCCGGTGCGCCAGGGCGATCAGCCCCGCGAACGCGAGCCCCACTCCGCCCAGGATGCCGGCGGACAGGAGGAGGGCCCCGGCGGTCACGGCCGCTCCGCCACCGGGTCGAGGTCGGCCTGGCGCAGCAGCCAGGCGGCCAGCGTGTCGGCCGGGTCGGCCGGCGCCCCCGCGGCCGCCGCCGCCACAGCGGCACCGGGCGCCGGGGCCGTCGCCGTGGCGGCGGGCCCGGACGAGGCCGCCATGGCCTCGAGCTGGCGCAGCTCCTCGGTCAGCTGGGCCGCGCTCCGGCCGCCCAGGCCGCGCCGGGGCTCGGCCGGGACCTCGAGCAGCCGGATGCGCCCGGCCCCGGCCGGGTCGTGGACGAAGCTGGCGGCGGTGGCGGGGACCCAGGCCAGCACCCCGGGACCGTCCCACGCCGCGAAGGCCTCGAGTTCGGCCCCGTCGCGTGACTGGGCCACGAAGGTGCCCGGGGTCACGGCCCGGACCAGCGGAGCCGGGGGCGCGGCGTCGCCCCGGACCAGGAGGACCACCTTCACCCGGCCGTCGAGGTACTGGCTCAGCCCGCCGGCGTGCAGGTCCTCGCCCGCCACGCTCAGGATGAGGGGCGGGGCGAGGCGCCGCTCGCGGCGGGTCCAGCGGCGGAAGGGATAGCTCCGGAGCCACGGCTCGTGAGTGACGGGGTCGTAGCGCCCCGAGCGGGCGACCGCCACCACGTGGGCGGCGCCGAAGGCCCGCCCCAGGCGCGCCAGGGCCTGGGCCACCGCGGCGGCCGGGTCGCCGCCCTCGGGGACCTCGACCATGTCCCCTTCCGCGGCGAGTTCCCTGAGCACGGCGGCGGCCGCGGTGAGGGCCTCCACCGGCGGGGCCGGCAGGGCCTCGGTGCGGTGCAGGATGGTGGCCAGCCGGTC
>JBFILX010000205.1:0-4107 GCA_041612035.1 Gemmatimonadales bacterium
GCTTGTCTACGGTCACCGCCGTCAGCTGGATCGTTTCCCCCACCTGAATGGTTCCGGCGTCTGGGGTCACCACGACGGCTGCGAACGGGAACTTGGTCGGTCCCTTCTCTCCGCCCTTGGCGGGATCGAGATCCGGCGTCACCGGCAGGTCGGAACACGCCGCGACCAGAACGAGTCCGATGAGAGGTACGAGGGCTGCGGCCCTGCGAGGCATTGGTCTGTGGCTGGTGCGCAACATAAGTGCTCCGGTTCGAAGGTTCCGGCCCATCAGGGACAGACGACTCACACGGTATGGCGAGGGTGTCAATGCACCGTGAGGGCGCCTTAGGCCCTTCACCAGCGACCCCAACGGCAGTGGGAAAGGGGCTGGCAGGGCTGATAGGTTAGGGGATGCCGAGCTTCGCGTTGCGGCGCGCGGGTTTCCCCGCCGGAATTCTCCTGCTCGTGGCCTGTGAGCCCCCGCCCGCCCTGGGCTTCCGGTGTGACCTCGGCCGCCCGGCCGAGCTGCGCCTCGAACTCCCGGCGGAACTGCGCGAGGTGTCCGGCCTGGCGGTGACCGGGGACGGTCGGCTCCTCGCCCACGGCGACGAGCGGGCCACCATCTACGTGGTCAGCCCCACGGTCGGGACGCTGACCGACTCGTTCCCCCTCGCCGGCGATCCGCGCGACGATTTCGAGGGCCTGGCCGTGACCGGCGACGGGGTGGCGCTCATGACCAGCACCGGCCGGCTCCTGCTGGCTCCTCTCACCGCCGGTCAGCCGCCGGAACCCCGGTCCGTCGAGACGGGGCTGGGCGGGGTCTGCGAGCATGAAGGGCTGGCCTATGATGCCGTCTCGGACGTGCTCTTCCTTCCCTGCAAGGAGGCGCTCGACCCGAGGGCCAGGGGTGGCCTCGTGGTGCACCGCTGGGCGATGGCCGGGGGAACCGCTGCCGACCCGCCCCGGATCGTGGTGCCGGCGAGCACGGTGGCCCGGCTTCTTGGCGGCCCCGTGTTTCGCGCCACGGCCGTCGAGTGGCTGCCGGACCCGCGCCACCTGCTGATCCTGTCGTCCCGGCCCCCCGCGGTGCTGGAGGTGGACAGCGCCGGCGCCGTGCAGGGCGGGGCGATCCTGGACCCGCGGGTCCACCCGCAACCCGAGGCGATCACGATGATGAACGGGATGATGCTGATCGGGGACGAGGGCGCCCAGGGTCGCCCGGCCACGCTCACCGGGTACCGGTGCGACCCATGACCCGCCGCCTGCTTCTCGGCGCCACGCTGGCGGTGGCCGTCGCCGCCATGTCGGTCGGGTCGTGCGCCGGGGGCGCCCGCCCGGTCAGCGCTCCGGTGCCCACCCCCGCACGCTCCGATGTGGTCTGGACGATCCTGCTCGCGGGCGACGCCGGGGCGCCCACCGACGACGATCCGGTGCTGGGCACCCTCTCCGCCGCGGCGGCCGAGGCCCCGGACCGCACCACGGTCGTCTTCCTGGGCGACAACATCTACCCCGCCGGGCTCCCCGACAGCGCGTCCCCCGATCGGGCGGAGGCGGAACGGCGGCTCCTCCGTCAGGTGGAGGCGGTGACCCGGGTCGGTGCACGCGCGGTCTTCGTGCCCGGCAACCACGACTGGGCCCACCACGCCCCGGACGGGTGGGCGAGCGTCCGCCGGGCGGAGGGCTTCATCGCCGCGCATGGTGGGGGGCTGGCCGAGCAGCTCCCGGGCGACGGCTGCCCGGGGCCGGCCGTGCGCGACCTGGGTACCATCTTCCGGCTGGTGCTGCTGGACACCCAGTGGTGGCTGCACGAGCACGAGCGGCCCCTGCACCCGGCCTCCCCCTGTCCCGCCGACCGGGAAGACGAAGTGGAAACCGCGCTGGCGGAGGCGGTGCGCACCGCGGACCGCCGGCACGTGGTGGTTGCGGCCCACCATCCGCTCCGGTCCGGCGGGCAGCACGGGGGGCGGTGGAACCTGGGCCACCACCTCTTTCCGCTCCGCGAGGTCAAGTCGTGGCTCTGGGTGCCGCTCCCCGTGCTGGGGTCGCTGTATCCTTTCGCCCGGTCGAACGGGATCACCCGGCAGGACGTGTCGAACCGCCGGAACCGGGAGATGCGCGAGGCCATCGAGCGGGGAATGCTGGCCGCGCCGCCGCTGGTCTACGCCGCGGGCCACGAGCACACCCTCCAGGTCATCGAAGGGGAGAGCGCCCGGTGGCTGCTGGTGAGCGGTACGGGGTACTACGGCCATACCACGCCCGTCGGGTGGCTCGACCGGACGCGGTTCGCGGCGGCGGCATCCGGGTTCATGCGGCTCGACGCGCTCGCGGACGGCCGGGTCCGGCTGGGCGTCATGGTGGTGGCGGGCGACGGGTCGGGGCGCGAGGGCTGGTCGGGGTGGCTTCGCTGATCCGTCGGGCCGCCGCACTGGCCGCGGCGGTGGCGGGGCTCGCGGGACCGGCGGGCGGGCAGTCCGCCGCCGCCGGCGCGGTCACGGTGGTCGCCGACTCCTCCTTCGTGCGGGGCGGCCTGCACCGGCTCCTCTTCGGCCCCGACTACCGCGACCTCTGGGCCACGCCCATCCGGGTGGACGTGCTCGACCTCGACGCCTTCGCGGGAGGCCTGCGGCCGATCCGGCGGGGCGGGGGGCGGCAGACCGCGTCGCTCCGTCTGCAGGCGGGGGACGGCCGCCAGTTCGTCTTCCGCTCGGTGCGCAAGGATCCCCAGAGCATCGTCCCCGCCGACCTTCGCGGCACCTTCGTGGAGAGCGTGGTGCGGGACCAGGTGAGCGCCATCCACCCGGCCGGCGCGCTGGTGATTCCGCCGATCCTCGATGCCGCCGGCGTCCTGCACGTCACCCCCGTGCTCCGGCTCATGCCCGACCACCCCGCGCTGGGGGAGCACCGGGCGGAGTTCGCCGGGATGCTGGGCCTGCTGGAGGAGCGCCCGACCGAGTCCGACGAGGGAGCGCCGGGGTTCGCGGACGCGCTGGACGTGGACGGGACCGAGGCCCTGATCCGGGAGCTGGAGCGGCACCCGTGGGCCCGGGTGGACGAGCGGGGGTTCCTGACCGCGCGGCTGCTCGACCTGCTGGTGGGCGACTGGGACCGGCACGAGGACCAGTGGCGCTGGGCCCTGATCGGCACCGAGGACAACGCGGTCTGGCGCCCCATCCCGCGCGACCGGGACCAGGCCTTCGCCCGGTACGACGGCCTGCTGATGGAGCTGGCCCGCCAGGTGGCGCCTCGACTGCTCAACTTCGGCGAGGACTACGCGCCGCCCGACGCCGCCACCTGGAACGGGCGCTACCTCGACCGGCGGCTGCTCACCGCGCTCGAGCGCCCGGTCTGGGACTCGATCGCCACCGGGCTCCGCGACCGGCTGACCGACTCGGTGATCCGGGCGGGGGTGGACCGGCTGCCCGAGGCCTACCGGGCCGCCGACGGCGAACGGCTGTTCCGGACCCTCCAGGTCCGGCGCGACCGGCTCCCCGAAGCCGCCGCCGAGTGGTACCGGATTCTGGCCCGCCAGGTGACCCTGTTCGGCGGGGACGGCGACGACCTGGTTGAAGCCATCCGGAACCCCGGCGGCGAAACCGAGGTGCGGCTGTATCGCCGCGGCCGGACCACGCCCTACTACTGGCGGATCTTCAATCCCGACGAGACCGACGAGGTCCGGATTCACCTCCGGGGAGGCGACGACTACGCGATCGTGCGCGGCACGGGCCGCGGGCCGCTGCTCCGGATCGTGGCCGGCACCGGTCGCGACACGCTGCTCGACGGGTCCACCAGCCGTCACACCCGGTTCTACGACGTAGGCGAGCACACCGTGGCCGCCGGTGCGCCGGTGGACCGCCGCCGCTACGAGCGGGTCGACCGCGAGGCCTCGACGCTGGGGCGGGAGCGCGACTGGGGGGCGATGACCCTCGCGGGCCCCCGCTTCAGCGCCTCGTCCGATGTCGGGTTCACCCCGGGATTCCGGCTCGCGCGGCGCACCTTCGGGTTCCGGCGCCAGCCGTGGGCCACCTCCAGCGTCCTGCTGCTCGAGTACTCCCTGCTGCTGCAGGACGCCCGGGTGCGCTTCGAGGGCCGGCACAAGCTGGTGAACCGGCAGACCCATGTCACCCTGGA
>JBFILX010000206.1:0-4094 GCA_041612035.1 Gemmatimonadales bacterium
CTCCTCAGCGCCGGGCCAGCCGGGTGCCGACGCCGATCCGGGCCATGAGCGTGTCGAACCGGGGGTCGTCCATGATGGAACGCAGCGCGTGGTTGCCGCCGCTCCAGGCCAGCCAGGCGTGGTGCGGCTCGTAGTTCAGCCACCGGAACGCCTCGTCCGCGTTGCCGAGGCCGGCCTGCACTTCGGCCAGCCCGAACGCCCGCCAGGGACCGTCGGGCATCGCCTCGAGTTCGGCCAGGACGCGTCGCGCGTCCTCGGTCCGCCCCGCCCGGGCGTAGGTCCAGCCCAGCCGGAAGAGCCAGAACCGGCTGCCGGCCGCCATCTTCTCGTGGGCCGCCACCGCTTCCTGGTGCCGGCCCAGCACCGATGCCGCGGTCCCCAGCACGTAGAGCACGATGGGGTGATCCGGGTAGCGCTCCAGCATCGCGCGCGCTTCCGTCAGCGCCCGCTCGGGCTCTCCGGCGAACAGGTACAGCCCCGGAATCCAGACGGTGTTCAGCGGGGTCAGGGGGTCCAGCTCCGCGGCCCGCCGGTGCGCCACCAGGGCCTCTTCGAGGCGCCCGTGGAGCACGAGGAACCAGGAGTAGTGGTACCAGGTCCCCGCGAGATTGGGGTTGAGGGCCAAGGCACGCTTGAAGGCCTGCTCGGCGCCCTCCCAGTCCCACTCGTAGTACAGCTTGACCTCGGCCCTCACCGCCCACGCCTCGGCGAGCGTCGAGTCGAGGCGCACGGCACGCTCAGCGGCGGCCCGGGCCCGCGGCAGCGCGTCGGAAGGCGGGGCCGGGCCGTGGCCGAGGGTGATGTACGCGAAGGCGAGCCCGGTATAGGCCAGCGGGTCGGCGGGGTTCTCCGCGACGGCCTGTTCGAAGAACGAGAGGGCCTGCTCCGGATCCTCCCCGTCGGGCTTCGTCAGCAGGTACATGCCGCGGAGGTAGGCCTCGTAGACACGCGGGTTCACCGGGGCGGTCGTGGCGAGCCGCGCCTCCCGTTCCGGGCTCAGGGCGAGATGGACCCGGTCCGCGATGGCGCGCGCAAAGCCCCGGTACATTGCCACCACGTCCGGCAGGCTGCCGTCGTACCGGCCAGACCAGAGCTCGCGCTCGTTCGTGCCGTGGTACAGTCGGGCGGCGATCTCGAGGCTGTCCCCGGCCCGGAAGAACGACCCCTCGATCACCCCGTCCACGCCGAGCTCGCTCGCGATCTGGCGGATCGGCTTGTCCGTCCCCTGGTAGCGCATCATGGACGTCCGGGAGATCACCGTGAGGCCGAGCCGGCCCAGCTCGCCGATGAGCGCCTCGTGGACCCCGTCCACCAGGTAGCGCTCGGCCGTGTCGGCGGAGAGGCTCGCGAGCGGCAGCACCGCCAGCCGCCGGATGTCCGGCTCCCGCAGGAACGCCGCCGTGGCCCACGCGAGCCCCCCGAAGGCCACGGCCCCCAGGGCGGCCCGGGTGGCGAGGCGGCGCCACCGGCGCAGCCCGGGCCGCGCCACGACGGTCCCGGTCGTGACCGCGTCGGCGAAGTCCCGGGCCGACGAAAACCGCGCCTCCGGATCGGGCGCCAGCGCCCGGGCCACCGCGCGCTCCAGGAAGAGCGGCGCGGCGGGCTCGATCGTCCGGAGAGTGGGGGCCTTGCCGGCCAGGTGCTGCGCCAGGGTCGCCTGGGGCGTGGCCCCCTGGTAGGGAGGCCGCCCCGTCACCATCTCGAACACCACGCATCCGAGTGCATAAACGTCCGTCCGGGCATCCACCCCGTCCGACGCCAGCGCCTGCTCGGGACTCATGTACGCCGGGGTTCCGATCGCGAGCCCGGTACTGGTGAGCCGCTCGGCCCCCACGGCCGCGAACGCCCGGGCGATCCCGAAGTCGGCGAGGATCGCCTGGTCGTCGGCCAGCAGGATGTTCTCCGGCTTGATGTCACGGTGCACGTAGCCGCGGTCGTGCGCGTGGGCCAGCGCGGAGGCGATCTGCCCCGTCAGCCGAATAACCTCTTCCACCGGCAGCTTCCCCTCGCGGGCGAGCCGCTCCCGCAGCGACTCGCCCTCCACGTACGGCATGACGTAGTAGAGGAGACCGTCGGCCTCGCCCGAATCGAAGACGGGAAGGATGTGGGGGTGGGTGAAGCCGGCCGCGATCTCGATCTCGCGCACGAACCGGTCGACCCCGATCGTCGCGGACAGTTCGGGGCGCAGGACCTTCAGGGCCACCTGGCGGTGGTGCTTCAGGTCCCCGGCGAGGTAGACCGTCGCCATCCCGCCCCTGCCGATCTCGCGCACGATCTCGTAGCGGTCGGCGAGGGCGGCGGCCAGACGGCCGGACACGTCAGCCATCAACCGCAAACTGACTTCGCGACGACGATTTCGAAAGCCAGCGCGCGACGACTGACCGGAGTGTCTTTCTCGGGATTGTCCTGCGAACGACGGCGGTTCGAACCGCCGCCCCGGTCTACGGCGCGGCCAGCATCGCCTCCCGTATCGCCTTGAACTCGGTGCCCGGCTTCCACTCCGGCCAGGTGTCCGACTGGGCCACCCGGTAGCCGACGGCGAACAGGAGCCGGAGGTCGGCCACGGCGCCCGCCAGGTCCCAGTCGGGCTTCACCTCGTCCGAGGGCTTGTGGTAGTCGTTGGCGGTGTACTCCTCACGCTTCTGCTTGCCGTAGCCCTCGGGCTTGCCGATGAACTCGACCCCGTTGTCGGTGTAGAGCGCCGGCACTCCCATCTTGGCGAACTCGAAGTGGTCCGAGCGGTAGAAGAAGCCCTTCTCCGGCTCGGGATCGGGCGCCAGCACCCTGCCCCGCTCCGCCGCCGCCTCCGCCAGGACGTCCTCCAGGGTGGTGTTGCCGTACCCCACCACGACCAGGTCCCTGGTCTCACCCCACTGGTTCAGGCCGTCGAGGTTGATGTTGGCCACCGTCTTCGCCAGGGGATAGAGCGGGTTCGCGGCATAGTACTTCGCCCCCAGCAGTCCCTTCTCCTCAGCGGTCACCGCGAGGAAGAGCACCGAGCGCCTGGGCGGGGTGGAGAGCCGGGTGAACGCCTCGGCCAGTTCGAGCACTCCCGCCGTGCCCGTGGCGTTGTCGAGCGCGCCGTTGAAGATCTGGTCGCCGGCCGCGGTGGTGTCGCGGCCCAGGTGGTCCCAGTGGGCGGTGTAGACCACCAGCTGGTCGCGCAGCGCCGGGTCGCTCCCCTCCAGCTTCGCCACCACGTTCTTGGAGCTGATGTCGCGCAGGGTGTTGCGGATCCGGAAGGTGGCCTTGGCGTTCAGGGCCACCGGCTGGAAGTCGCGGCGGCGCGCGGCGTCCTTCAGGACGTCGAAGTCCATCCCCGCCGCCGCGAAGAGCTCCTTCGCCTTGTCGAGGGTGATCCACGACTCCACCGCCACGCGCCCGGCGTTCCCGTCGGGCCGGCGGATGTCCACGTTCTCCCGGCCCCAGCTGCCCCGGACCACCTCGTACGGATACCCGGCCGGGCCGGTCTCGTGCACGACGATCGCCGCCGCCGCGCCCCGCTCCGTCGCACTCTCGTACTTGTAGGTCCAGCGGCCGTAGTAGGTCATCGCGGGTCCGCGGAACATCGTGCTGTCGAGGCGCGACGCGTCGGCCGGGTCGGGCACCGCCGGGTCGTTGATGAGCATCACCACCGTCTTCCCGCGGACGTCCACCCCCTTGAAGTCGTCCCACCCGTATTCCGGCGCGACCACGCCGTACCCCACGAACACCATGTCGGAGTTGACGACGTTCACCTCCGGCACGGTGCGGCGTGACACCGCGACGTAGTCGTCCGGGAACCGGAGTCCGATCTGCCGGCCCCGCACCGCGAACGAGGCGCTGGGCTGGGCGGTGAACCCCACCAGGTCCACGTCCTGCACGTAGGTGCCGTCGGGATTGCCGGGCGCCAGTCCCAGTTCCTGGAACCGGGCGGTCAGCAAGGCGACCGTCTTCTCCTCGCCCGGCGTACCCGGGGCCCGGCCCTCGAACTCATCGGAGGCGAGGGTGGTGGTGAGCCGCATCAGGTCGGCGGCGTCGATCGCCCGGGACGCAACCTCCTCGCCGCGGGCGCAGGCGGTGACGAGCAGGAGGACGGCGGGCAGCAGCAGGGA
>JBFILX010000207.1:0-4056 GCA_041612035.1 Gemmatimonadales bacterium
CCGGACCGGCAAGCCCGTCCTCTGGATCCAGGGGAACATCCACGGCGGCGAAGTGGAGGGCAAAGAGGCGGCGCAGATGGTGCTCCGCGACCTGGTGCGCGGTCCCCTGGCCCCCCTGCTGGACTCGCTGGTGGTGATCGTGGTGCCGGTCTACAACGCCGACGGCAACGAGGCCCTGGGCCCCGCCGAGCGGAACCGGCCCGGGCAGCAGGGGCCGGCGGTGGTAGGCCTCCGGCCCAACGGGCAGGGGCTCGACCTGAACCGGGACTACGTCAAGCAGGAGGCCCCCGAGACCCGGGCCGCCGCGGCCCTGCTGGACGCCTGGGACCCCGACCTGTTCATCGACCTGCACACCACCAACGGCAGCTATCACGGGTACGTCCTGACCTACGCCACCGGCCTCAACCCCAACGCCCCGGCCGCCACCGCGTACGCCTACGACCGCTTCCTCCCGGAGGTGCGCCGCCGGATGCGGGCCCGGCACGGCGACGAGGTCTACTGGTACGGCAACTTCCGCAACCAGCACCGCGACTCGCTGGCCGCGGGCTGGGAGACCTACGACCCGCGTCCCCGGTTCGGGGTCAACTGGTACGCCATGCGGGGCCGGATCGGGATCCTGAGCGAGGCCTACTCCAACGCCGACTTCCGCACCCGGGTGGGCGCCACCTACCGGTTCGTGACGGAGATCCTCCGGCTCGCCGCCGAAGAGCGGGCCGCCATCAGGGCCCTGGCGCTCTGGGCGGAGGTTCCCGACTCGGTGGCGGTGCGCTCCGCGCTGGCGCCCCCGCGCCGGGACACCGTGACCGCGGAGCTGACCGAGCCGGCCGGTGCCGGGGCGGGCCCCTTCGCCCGGCGCCGGCGCACGGGGGAGTACCGTCGCGTGGAGATGCCGGTGTACGACCGCTTCCGGGCGGTGCGGTCGGAGGCGCTCCCCGCCGGCTACCTGCTTCCGCCGCCGCACGCGCATCTGGTGGAGGCGCTCCGGCGGCACGGGGTCGTGGTGCAGCGGCTCGAGGCCGCCTGGCGGGGCGAGGTGGAGCGGTTCCGGGTGGACAGCCTGGCCGCCAGCCCGACGGTGTTCGAGGGGCATCGCGAGGTACGGGTCGAAGGGGCGTGGCGTAGCGAACCGGGCGAGGCGGCCACGGGGTGGTTCCTGGTGCCCGTGCGCCAGCGGCTGGGGATCCTGGCGGCGTACCTGCTGGAGCCGGCGTCCGAGGACGGCTTCGTGACCTGGAACCTGCTCGACCGGGACCTCCGCCGCGGGCGGGATGCGCCGGTCCTCCGTGTGCGCGCGGTCCCGGCGGTGCCCGTCACCCTGGTGCCCTGACGGGGTGGCGATCGCCCCGCCCCCGCCCCAGATTGCGGCGCGCCGCCGGCCGACCGGCCCCCGGCCTCGTGTCACCCACATCGTGCGTTTGCAAGGAGTTGCGACCATTCCCACCGCCAGTCTTCCCACCCCCGGCACCCGCGCGCCGGAGTTCACGCTCGCGGCCGACGACGGGACCACCGTGTCGCTGGGCTCGCTCGCCGGACGGCCGGTGGTGCTCTACTTCTATCCCAAGGACGACACCAGCGGCTGCACCACCGAGGCCTGCGAGTTCCGCGATCACTGGCACGAGGTCAGGCGGGCCGGCGCCGTGGTGCTGGGCGTCTCGCCGGACGGCGTGGCGTCCCACCAGCGGTTCAAGGCGAAGTACGCGCTCCCCTTCCCGCTCCTCGCCGACCCCGACCACGCGGTGGCGGAGCGGTACGGCGTCTGGGGGGAGAAGCGGATGTACGGCCGCGCCTACCACGGCGTCCTGCGGACCACCTTCCTGATCGACGGGGAGGGGCGGATCGCGAAGGTGTTCGAGAAGGTGAAGCCGGCCGGCCACGCGGCGGAGGTCCTGGCGGCCCTGAAGGAGCTCGCGTGAGGTCCGTGACGCTGGTCCGGATCGGGGCCGGGGCGGCCCTGCTGGGCGCGGCGGCGTGCGCGGGCGCCGCCGCCGGGACCGGCGCCGCGCCGGAGCCCGGCACCACGGCCGCCTCCACCGTCTTCCACGCCCCGGAGCCGGGCGAGCGGCACCTGCGGAACATCCGCCAGCTCACCTTCGGGGGGAACAACGCGGAGGCCTACTTCAGCCGGGCCGGGGACCGGCTCATCTTCCAGCGCCAGGAGCAGGTCTCGGCGGGGTGCGACCAGCAGTACGTCATGCACATCGACGGGTCCGGGATGCGGCGGGTGTCGAACGGCCTGGGCCGGACTACCTGCGGCTACTTCTACGACGACGACCGGCGCATCCTCTACAGCTCGACCTTCCGGCACGACCCGGACTGTCCGCCCGCGCCCGACATGTCCCGCGGGTACGTCTGGCCGCTGGGCCACCTGGAGATCTACAGCGCCCGGGCCGACGGGTCGGACCTGCGCCAGCTCACCAACAACGGGGCCTACAACGCGGAGGCCACGGTGTCGCCCGACGGGCGGCGCGTCGTGTTCACCAGCACGATGGACGGCGACATCGAGCTGTACACGATGAACGTGGACGGGAGTGACGTCCGGCGGGTCACTCACCGCGTCGGCTACGACGGCGGGGCCTTCTTCTCGCCCGACGGCACGATGCTGGTCTGGCGCGCGGCGTATCCGGTCACCGCGGCCGACACCGCCGACTACCGGAGCCTCCTGGCCGCGCGGCTGGTCCGCCCGGCCCGGGTCGAGGTGTGGGTGGCCGACGCCGACGGGCGCAACGCGCGCCAGGTGACCCGGCTGGGCGGTGCCAACTTCGCGCCGTTCTTCCACCCCGACGGCCGGCGGATCATCTTCTCGTCGAACCACGAGAACCCGCGCAGCGGGGCGTTCGATCTCTACCTGGTGCGGCTCGACGGCACGGGACTGGAGCGGGTCACCACCCATCCCGACTTCGACAGCTTCCCCATGTTCAGCCCGGACGGGTCGAAACTCGTCTGGGCCTCGAACCGTCATCAGCGGGAGACGGGCGAGACGAACCTGTTCATCGCAGACTGGATCGACTGAGGCATGGGGAACACGCGGTCATTCGGGGCCTGGATCTGGGAGTGGGTCAAGTCCATCGCCTTCGCGCTGGTGGTCTGGCTCTTCCTGCGCACCTTCCTGGTCGAGGCCTTCCGGATCCCCTCCGGGAGCATGGAGAACACCCTCCTGGTGGGGGATTTCCTCTTCGTCAACAAGCTGCTGTACGGGGCCGAGGTGCCGGTGGTCGGCGCCCGGCTGCCGGCCATCCGGGAGCCGGAACGGGGCGACGTGCTGGTGTTCGACTCGGTGGAGGAGGAGGGGCTCAAGGTGGTGAAGCGGCTGGTCGGCATCCCGGGCGACACCCTGGCGATGGAGGGCGGCCAGCTCTACCGCAACGGGCAGAAGGTGGACGAGCCCTGGGCCCGGCACGGGAACCCCGCGGCGTTCGCCGACGCGTACCACCGGGCGCGGATGCGCGAGTGGCAGCTGCCCCACCTGGCGGGCGACACCGGCGGCTACCGCCCCGACCTGCAGGACTGGGGGCCGATCGTGGTGCCGGAGTCGAGCTACTTCATGATGGGCGACAACCGGGACGACTCCTACGACAGCCGCTACTGGGGGTTCCTGCCGCGGCTGAACGTGCGGGGCCGGCCCCTGGTGGTCTACTTCAGCTTCGACCCGACCAGCTGGAAGCCCCTGCCGTTCTTCACCGCGGTGCGCTGGGGCCGGCTCTTCACGGTTCCGAAGTAGCCGCGGTCGGGCCGGGCGGGGTGGCGCCCCGGGGGCGAGCGGCTCCCGGGGCGTCGCGCATCAGGAACCCGGCCCCGGTGGCCAGCAGGGCGATCACCGCGCCCGCGACGAAGGCCGTCGGGCCGCCGGCCAGCTGCAGCACGACGCCGCTGGCCAGCGAGCCCGCGATCCGGGCGGTGGCGTTCACGCTCTGCAGCGCGCCCATCGCCCGGCCCTGGTCGTCCGGCCCCGCGGCCCGGCTCACGTACCCCGCCTCGGCGGGGCTGGTGAGCCCGAACCCGGCCCCCACCGCCAGCAGCGCGGCCAGGAAGAGCGGCCAGCCGGCCCCGTCCAGCGGC
>JBFILX010000208.1:0-3997 GCA_041612035.1 Gemmatimonadales bacterium
GCGCTCCAGGCCTGCTCGGTGGTGGCCACCTCCGACCGGAGCGCCTCCAGGTCGGGAGCGGGTGGCGCCGGGGCCTCGGCGGGGGCGCAGGCCATCGTGAGGGCAATCGCGGCGCAGGCCGAGAGGGCGGAGAATCTGGGCATTCGGAACCTCGGGATGAAGGGAAGGAACCACGAAAGGTACCCCGCCGGGGAGCGTCCGCCACCTGCGCCGGCGGAGTGGCGCCCCGGGCCCCGGCGGGTATCATCTCCGGAGCGGCCCCCGGGCCGCGTCTCCCACCTCACAGGAGGACCCATGCGCACCCTCTGCCTTGCCCTGGCCGTGCTCGCCCTGAGCGCCGGCGCCGCCTCGGCCCAGGACCCCGTCCAGGTCGATGCGAAGCACTATGCGGTGATCCTGGAGAACGAGCACGTCCGGGTGCTCCGGATCGAGTACGGCCCGGGCGAGACGTCCATCATGCACGACCACCCCGACGCGGTGGCGATCTTCATGACCGACGGCGCCTGGCGGATGAGCATGCCGGGGGGCGTGGTCGAGGACGTCCCACCCGGCAAGACCGGTGACGTGCTCTGGACCCCGGCCACGAAGCACAACCCCCGGAACACCGGGTCGGCCCGGGCGGTGGTGATCCTGGTCGAGCTGAAGACACCGAAGACGCCCTGACGCGACGCGCCCGCCGCGCCGATGATCGGCACGGCGGGCGCTCTTCCCGCAGGGCGGACGCCGCCCGGGCTACTTCACCGCCTCGGCGGCCAGGTCCTGCAGGGCCACCACCAGCGTCCGCACCTTGGCGGCGTCGCGTGAGCGGCCCGCCTCCAGGGCGAGCGCCTGCGCCAGCTGCAGCAGCGCGTGCTCCCGCCCGCCCATGAAGGTGCGCTCGGCCGCGTCCAGCGAGTTCCGGGTGCTGGCCACCACGCCGGGCAGCAGCCCGCCCGACCGCTCCAGCTGGTCCACGTAGGCCCGCGCCAGGGCGAAGCTGGGCGGCCAGACCAGCCTGGGCTGGCCCTGGGCGTTCAGGTAGTCGAACCGCACCGACTTGGCCGCGGCGAGCTCGTGGCGCGAGAGGTGCGCGCTCGGCGTCAGCTCCAGGATGTCGAGCCCGCGCGCGATCTCCGAGCTCACGATGTAGCCGTTGTACCAGTAGGCCGACCAGGAGCCCGCCGGCACCATGCGGAGCGAGTCCACCGGGCCCCGGTCGAAGTAGGCGATCTCCACCGGATTCGCCGCGTCGGTGAAGTCGAACACCGAGACCCCGCCCTGGTACCACCCCTGCACCATCACGTCGCGCCCGGGGATCGGGATCAGCGAGCCGTTGTGGGCCACGCAGTTCTCCTGCTCCGTCTGGGCCGCCGGGATCTTGAAATAGCTCCCGAACGCCATCTTCCGGTCCTTCACGGTGAAGACCGCGTTGGCCCCCCATTCGGGCCGGTCGCTGGCCCGGCACTTGGGCTGGGTCCCGCCGCCCCACTCGTCGGTGAAGAGCACCTTGGAGCCGTCGTTGTTGAACGTGGCCGAGTGCCAGTAGGCGAAGTTCGAGTCGGCCACCGCATCGATCCGGACGGGGTTCACCGGGTCGCTGATGTCGAGCAGCAGGCCGTAGCCCTCACAGGCGCCGCCGGCCAGGCCCAGCGCGGGGTACACGGTGATGTCGTGGCACTGGGTCGGGCCCCGGTCCCGCGGCCGCCGCGGCGGCCCGCCGCCCCCGCCCATCTGGGCCGAGACCTGCGGCAGCATGGCCCGGAGCGAGGCGCTGTCCGCCGCGGTGGGGGCGCCGCTGCCGCCCCGGGAGCGCACGATGTTCCCCAGCATCTGGTCCACCATGCTGGACGGCAGGACCCGGTCGGTGCCGCCGATGGTCACCACGAAGGCGCCCGCCGCCCTGGCCTCGGCCAGGGCCTCCTCGGCGGCGGCCCGGTCCGCCGACGTGGCGGCGTGCCGGGGCGGCGCATCGAGGTCCTCGAAGATCCGGGGCGAGCTCACGATGGCCGCCCGCTCGGGGTTGGCCACCGGCACCCTGATGACCTCGATCCGGAAGAGCGCCGTGTTGGGATCGTCCTCCGGGAAGGCGTTCACGCAGCCGGGCAGTTCCTCCGCCGGCCGTACGCTGGAGGAGCCCGAGATGTAGATGTAGACGTGGGCCGGGTCCTTGGGGTCCTCCACCACCGTGTGCGTGTGGGACCCGCGGCAGGTCTGCACGTTGCCCACGTTCCTCGGGTTCCGGATGTCGCTGATGTCGAAGATCCGGAGCCCGCGGAGCCGGTCCTTGCTCACCGCCTCCCGCACCCCCTGGGCCCCGCAGTCGATCCGGGCCGCCAGGTCCTCACCCGAGACGAAGAGCAGGTGCCGGTACACCGACACGTCGCTCTGCGAGGCGGGGCAGTAGTACTCCCTGGTCCGCACCGGCCGGGCCGGATCGGACATGTCCCACACCTGGTAGCCGTTGAAGTTCCCCTGGATCACGTACGGCCCGGTGAACGCCAGGTCCGAGTTCATCGTCTCGGAGAAGGGCGCCCGCGACGGCGACGTGGACACCAGCCGCATGTTCCAGAAGGCCTCGCCGGCGTCGTACATCCCGGCCCGGAGCCCCACCCGGGGATCGGGGCTGGGCGGCTGGGCCGACATCGCCGGCGCGGGGGTCGTCGCCCCGGGCTGGGCCATGGAGGAGCCGCAGCCGGCCAGCACCAGCAGGCCCAGCGCCAGGCCCGGCAGGGCGGTCGCGGGGCGCGGCCGGTTCAGGTGGCCCGCGATGCGGCGGGTCAGGGGGATCATGCGCATACCGTGTCCTCTATGAAGTGGTGAACAGGTCGTGATGGGCAGACTCGGGTGGGGCGGACGGCGCGGACGCGACCAGCATGGCCTCGAGCATCTGCTCCATCCGGGCGATCTCGGTGGTCTGGTCGACGTGCACGTCGGTGGCGAAGCGGAAGACGGACTCGTCCTGGGCCGCGCCGTCGGTGCGGAACAGCTCCTCCACCATCACCGTCGCTCCCCGGTGATGCTGGATCATGAGGGACAGGAACAGCCAGTCGAAGACCGGCCCCCGGGCCCGGTCGAGTTGCTCCAGCTGCCCGGCGCTCAGCATCCCGGGCATCAGTTCGTGATGGACGTGGCCCTCCATCTCGACCCGCATCCCGGCCGGGTCGGGCTCCGGGACCGGCTGGCGCCGGTCGCCCAGCCACCGCTGCATGGTGCGGATCTCGTCCTGCTGCGCGTTGATCACCCGCGCGGCCAGCGCCTGCACCGACGGGCTCGCCCCGTGGGACTCGGCCATCCGGGCCATCACCACCGCCTGGGCGTGATGGTGGATCATCCCGGTCATGAACCGGGCGTCCGCCGCGGTCCAGGGACGGCGGGCGCTGTCGGCCTGCGCCCGGGCGATGGCGGCCAGGTCCGACGGGTTCATCCCCGCCGGCGCCGGCTGCACCGCCGGGGCCGCGGCCCCGGCACAGCCCGCCAGGGCGGCCACGAACACGAGGGCGACGAAGGGTCCGGATCCGGCCATAAGCCTTGAATCATAGCACACCAGGGGTCCGCCCTCAGGAGACGCCCCCGGCCCGGCCAATCCCACAGCCGGGGCCCGGTTCGGGTCAGACCATCGCCCGCCAGCGACGGCCGACGTTCACCAGCGCCCGGTGACAGCCCCGGCTCACCGGCGCCAGGTTCGCGAACCCGTGGCAGAGCCGGGGCTCCCGGATCACCTCGGACCGCGTGCCGGCCTCCGCCAGGGCCCGGGCGAAGGCCTCGCCCTCGTCCCGCAGGATGTCGAACCCCGCGATCACCGAGAGGGCCGGCGGGAGCCCGGAGAGGGCCGTGGCCTGGAGCGGCGAGATCCGTGGGTCGGCGGGGTCCGGCGAGCCCCCCGCGTAGAGCTCGAAGAAAGCGTCGCGATCCTGGAGGGTGAGGAACCCCAGGTCGAACAGCCGGTCGGAGGGCCACGCCCGGGTGCGGTCGGTGGCGGGATAGATGAGCAGCTGGGCCGCGGGGCGCACCGGCTCCC
>JBFILX010000209.1:0-3979 GCA_041612035.1 Gemmatimonadales bacterium
CGGCGCGCCAGCCGCTCGGTCTGGGCCGCGCTCAGCCGGTGCTCCATCCGCTCCGCCTGCTCGTGCCACTCGCCCGCCGGCATCCCGGTCCGGTCGGCGAAGTAGCGCTCCAGCAGCCGGTGGGTCCGCAGCAGCCGGAGGGCGTAGGCGCGGCCCTCCTCGGTGAGGCGATGGCCCTGCGGATCGCTCCGGGCCAGGTCCATCCGGTCCAGCCGGGCCAGCACGCCCACGGCCTGCCCGCGGGACACCTCGAGCGCGCCGGCCAGGCTCTCGGTGGTGCTCGGCAGACCCATCGACTCGCAGTGGAGCAGGTGCTTGAGGGCGTCCTCCAGGCGCACCCGGTCGCTCATCCGGAGCAGCCGGATCAGCCGGGGCACCCATCCGCGCCGGGGCCGGAGGGCGAAATACCCGACCGTGGCCGCGAGGGCGAACAGCAGAAGCGCAAGACCGGGATGCACCACGGTGAGCCCCTCCCCAGGGACATTGAGGACAGAAGCAAAAGTAAATTAGGTTTACCTAATTGTCAATATCGGAGGGATCCGACAGGCGGAGCAGCGGGGTGAGGATCCGCTCGGTCATCCCCCAGACGATCCCGTGGGACACCCGGTAGCCGGGCCGGGTGAGCCGGAGGCCCCGGCCGGTGACCTCGTAGGTCCCGAAGACCCCCGGGGCGAAGAGCTCGTCCAGGGTGATCCAGTCGGCCGCGTCCACTTCGTGGTTCGGCCGGAGTGCCCGGGGGCGGTCGAGCCGGAAGACGAAGGGCCGGACCATGATGCGCGGGAGGAGCGGCGTGCCGGGGACCAGATCGTCGAAGGGGCCCAGCAGGGAGGCGGCCGACAGGTCGAGCCCCACCTCCTCGCCGGTTTCGCGGATGGCGGTGGCGAGGAGGTCGGGATCGTCACCGCCGCGGCGGCCGCCGGGGAGCCCCATCTGCCCCGACCAGGGGTCGCCTTCGCGCCGGGCGCGGCGGATCAGGAGGAGGGACTCGGGTCCCGGCGCGAAGACCAGCGCTACCGCGGACTCGATCAGCCCGGTGTCGCTGGCCACGGTGGGCGCCCGGCCGGCGAGCCGGCGGGCGAGCCGGTCGAGGCGGCTCAGTTGAGGCCGCATCCTCCGCCGCAGCACCCGTCGGCCGGGCCGATCGGGGCGCCGCAGGGACCGGGCGGGGCCGACCCGGCGGTGGCGGTGGCCGGCGGCGCGGGAACCGAGAGGAGGCGGGTGACCCGTCCGGAACGGCAGGAGGGACAGGTGACCCGCGTGTCGTCGCGGACCAGCTGTTCGAACCGGGCGTCGCAGGCGGAGCAGCGATAGTCGAAGAGCGGCATGACCCTGAGCTTCGCGAGGCGTCCCCGGGCGGTCAAGCCCGGTCCGGTGTCAGGGCAGCGCCGTGGAAAGGAACCGGATCGTGGCGCCCGTCACCTCTTCCAGCGCCGCCGGCCGGGCGGTGAGCGGATGCGCGGCCCCGAAGGTGTGGCCGGCTCCCTCGATCAGCCGCAGTTCCGCGTGGGGCGCGGCGGCGGCGAGCCGTCGCGCCTCGACGACCGGCACGGTCTCGTCCCCGGTGCCGTGCACGATCAGCCAGGGCACCCGGATGCGCGCCGCGTGCGCGTCCACGTCGAGCCGGTCCGGGTTCGCCTCCAGGTCGTCCAGCACGTCGGGGTAGAGCGGCAGCACCTCGCCGGTCCGCTGGTTGGTCACCTCCAGCCGGCCCGCGGCCCGCCACCGCCGGCGGACCTCCGCCGACCACCGCCCGGTGCTGGAGATGGCCGCCCAGGTGACGAGCGCCCCGATTCGTGCATCGGTCGCGGTGCGGAGGACCGCGGTGCCGCCGCCCCGGGAGTGGCCGACCAGGGCCACCGCGGAGGGCGGCGCCGTCCCCAGCGCCCCGGCCGCGAGCGCGTCCAGCACCGTCCCCGAATCCTCCAGCTCGGCGGAGAAGGTGTTGTGTCCGAACCGCTCGGCCCGGGTGAAGTTGCCCTCGTCGTCCACTCCCGAGCCGCTGGCGTTGTAGGCGACCGCCAGGAACCCGGCCCGGGCCAGCCGGTCGGCCAGCGGAGGGAACATTCCCCAGTCCTTGAACCCCTTGAACCCGTGGAGGATGACTGCGGCGGGCAGGGGGTGGCGGCGGTCTCCCGCGCGCACGTCCACCAGGATCTCGCCGAGGGCGCCCGGCAGGACGTGCTTGCTGAGGGTGGGCGTGGCCATGCTGAGGGTTCCTTAAGCCGGCGGTTCGTTGACGGCGCCGGGCCGCCCGTTAGGTTTCCCCACCGCTTCTCCTCCGGAGGGCCCGCCGTTGCGCACCTCCCACCCCACGCTGGTCGCCGCCGGTCGGGCCATGTCGTCGCAGCGCGATGCCGTGGTATCCCAGTGGAGCACCTGGCTCGGCGAGCGCGCCACCCATTCGCGCAGCATCGACCGCCAACTGGTCGAGCGCCAGCTTGGCCTCATTCTCGACGTCCTCATCACCCAGGTCGGTCCGCTGCGCCGGGAGACCAAAACTATCTGGGCCCGGGTGACCCGGCACTACGGGCGGCTGGCCGCGGCGCGCGGGCTGGCGGCGGGCGAGGTGGTGGACGAGATGCAGTACCTGCGGGAACTGCTGATCCGCTTCCTGGCGCCGTCCATCGCCGCGCTGCGGCCCCGCCAGGGGATGGCGCTGCTGCTCCGGCTCAACCGCCTGGTGGACCGGGGCGTGGGGCAGGCCGTGGTGGGATACACCGACGCGCTGGTGCAGTCCATGCTGCCCCCTTCCGACGACGGTCCCCCGCGCGAGCCGCTCACGCTCGACCCCGGGACGGTGGGGCACGAACTCACCGAGTTCGCCGACGCGCTCGCCCAGATCGTCGCGCGCAAGGACGCCCGGTGACCGGGCGTGGCTGAACTCGCCGACCTGCTGCCCGCGCTCCCCTGGGCGCTGGCCTGGCTGGCGCTTCCCCTGCTCCAGCGCCGCTCGCCGCAGCTGACCGACGCGCCGCGCGCCCGCGCGCCCCGGGTCAGCGTCATCATCCCCGCCCGCAACGAGGCCGCGAACATCGAGCGGGTGCTGACCAGCCTGCGGGCCTCCACCTATCCCGACCTGGAAATCCTCGTGGTGGACGACCGGTCGGCCGACGACACGTTCGCCATCGCGAGCCGGGTCGCGGGAGCGGATCCGCGGGTCCGGGTGCTCGCCGGGGCGGAACTGCCGTCGGGCTGGTTCGGGAAGCCCTGGGCCTGCGTCCAGGGGTTCCGGGCCGCGCGGGGGAAGCTGCTGCTGTTCACCGACGCCGACACCTGGCACGCCCCCGACGCCCTGGAGCACGCGGTGGGCGCCATGCATCGCGAGGACGCCGGCATGGTCACCGTGATCACCGGGCTCGACTGCCTCACCTTCTGGGAGCGGGTGGCGATGCCGATGTTCCTGGTGCCGCTCGCCATCCGCTACCACCCGCAGCGGATCAACCGGGCCCGGCACGCCCGCGACGTGATCGCCAACGGGCAGTTCATCCTGGTGCAGCGCGAGGCCTACCTCGCCGCGGGGACCCACGAGGCGGTGCGGGGCGAGGTGGCGGAGGACCTGATGCTGTCCCAGGTCTGGTTCCGGAAGGGCTTCCGGTCGTACATCGCCTTCGCCGAGGACCTGGTGCGGACCCGGATGTACACCGGGCTGGGCCAGATCGTGGAGGGCTGGTCGAAGAACTTCTACCTGGGCGGACGCGCCTCCTTCCCCGACGAGCCCGTGTGGCGGGCCCTGGTCCCCGTCGCCGCCTCCGGGGCCGCGGTGTTCTGGATCGCACCCGCCGCCTGGCTGGTGGCGGCACCCGGCCCCGCCGCCGTGACCGCCTTCCTCCTCGCGACGGGCTTCTGGGCGCTGGTGGCCCGGGGCATGCGGATTCCCGGCCGGTACGGCCTGTCGCACCCGCTCGGGGCGGCGGTGCTCTTGTACATTGCGGTGCGCTCCGCGTGGCGCGGTGACCGCCGGGTGGAGTGGCGCGGCCGC
>JBFILX010000210.1:0-3974 GCA_041612035.1 Gemmatimonadales bacterium
CGGGGCACTGGCCACCAGCCGGTGCCACCAGTGGTCGCGGCCCTCCTTGAACGGCGCGAAGCTCTCGTCCCCCTCCGCGCCGGGGCGGCGTCGCACCACCAGCACGTGCCGGATCGAGGGGCAGCCGGTCAGGGCCTCGTCGGCGAACCGCTTGAGCGGCACCACGCTGCCCCGCCGGTAGCCGCCGTCGGCGGTGATGAGCACGGTGGCCCTGGCGTCGTTGATCCGGTCGCGCAGCGACTCGGCGGAGAACCCGCCGAACACGACCGAGTGCACCGCCCCGATCCGGGCGCAGGCCAGCATGGCCACCGCCGCTTCCGGGATCATCGGGAGGTAGATGGCCACCCGGTCGCCCTTGGCGACGCCCAGCTGGCGGAGGGCGTTGGCGCAGCGGTTCACCTCCCGGGCCAGTTCCCAGTAGGTGATCACCCGGCGGTCCCCCGGCTCGCCCTCCCACACGATGGCGGCCTTGTTCCGACGGGCGCCCGCCAGGTGCCGGTCGAGGCAGTTGGCCGAGACGTTGAGCCGGCCCCCCACGAACCACTGGGCGTGGGGCGGGGTCCACCGGAGCACCTCGTCCCACGGCCGGATCCAGTCGAGCGCCCGGGCCTGCTCGGCCCAGAAGCCGAGGCGGTCGGTCCGGGCAGCGTCGTAGAGCGCCTCCGTGGCCACCGCGTCGGCGGCGAATTCGGGAGGGGGCGGGAACCGGCGGTCCTCGGTCAGCAGCGTGGCAAGTCGTTCCGTCATGGTCGTTTGGGGGTCGGGACGCCTGAACCTACTCTGGCGAATGGAGGTTGGCCAACGCGTCCTGCGGCGTAGCGGGCGAGCAACGACCCCCGCCAACCCGCGAAATTCCCGTGGCCGAGGGGCCCGGGCGGGTGGCACCGGTCTGGCCCCCGACCGTGGTTCGGGCCACCATATTCGGCGAATGGAGGAACGAAGGCGCCGGCCCGGCGCCGACCCAATGACCGCCACGCACACCCGGGAGCGCCTCCTGGCGGCTCCCGACGTCCTCGGCCTGGAATCCCGGACCGCGTTCCGGGAGCGGGCCGTCGCGCTCCTGGACGAGATGAAGGAGCCCGGCGGGCGGCTGGTCGTGGACTTCCAGCGCACCGTCCGGATGGACTCGTCCGGCCTGGGCGTCTTGATGCTGGTGCAGCGTCAGGCGGCGGAGCGGCGGCACGTGGTGGTGCTCCGGAACCTGAGCGACGAGATCCGCTTCCTCCTGGTGCTCACCAAGCTCCTCGACCTCTTCCAGCTCGACGGTTCGGGCCGCTAGCGCGGTATATTGCGCGGCGTGACCGCCGCCGCGCCGCCCGGAACCGACGACCCCCCGCTCCGCGCCACCGGGATCGAGCGGCGGTTCGGCGCCGCCCGGGTCCTGGCCGGGGTGGACCTCACGGTGCGGCCCGGGGAGCTGCACCTGGTGGTGGGCCCCAACGGCGCCGGGAAGACCACCCTGCTGCGAATCCTGGCCGGCCTCACCCGGCCCACCGCGGGCACCGTGCGGGTCTTCGGTCACGGCCTGGGTGACCGGCCCGAGTTCCGGCGCGAGCTGGGGCTCCTCTCCCATCAGAGCCTCCTGTACGACGACCTTACGCCGCTGGAGAACCTGGCCTTCGCGGCCCGGCTCTACGGCACCGGGTCGCCCGCGGCGGCCGCGGCGGACGCGCTGGCGGCGGTGGGCCTCTCGCACCGGGGCCACGACCCGGTCCGCCGGCTGAGCCGCGGGATGATCCAGCGGGTGGCGATCGCCCGGGCGCTGCTGCACCGGCCGCGCATCCTCCTGCTGGACGAGCCCTTCACCGGGCTGGACGCGCCCTCGGTGGTCCGCATCCTGGAGATGCTGGCGGGCCAGGTGGCCGCGGGGGGCGCGCTGGTGCTGGTGAGCCACACCGTCACCGAGGTCTGGCCCCTGGCCACCCGGGTGTCGGTCCTGGTCCGGGGCCGCTGGGTGATCGACGAGCCCCGCCCCGCCGACCGCGAGGCCTTCATGTCGCGGCTGTTCGAGGCGCTGAGTGACTGAGGCGATCCGGCTGGCCCTGGTCGTCGCGGCCAAGGACCTCCGGGTGGAGCTCCGGAGCCGCACCGCCATCGTCTCGGCGGTGTTCTTCGCCGCCCTGGTGCTGGTGATCTTCAACTTCGCCCGCGACCCCGCCAGCGTCTCCGCCGCCACCCTGGCCCCCAGCATCCTGTGGATCACCTTCACCTTCGCGGCGATGCTCACCTTCAACCGGGCCTTCGCCCTGGAGCGGGAGAACGCGGCGCTGGACGGGATCCTGCTCGCCCCGGTGTCGCGGTCGGCCCTCTTCTTCGGGAAGTACCTGGGCAACCTCGCCTTCGTGGGCGCGGTCCAGGCGGTGACGCTGCCGCTGTTCGTGCTCTTCTTCAACGTGGGGCTGGGCCGCGCGCTCCCGGGACTGCTGCTGGTCACGGTGCTGGCCACCGCGGGGTTCGTGGCGGTCGGCACGGTCTTCAGCGCCATGGTCGTCCGGACCCGGTTCGCCGACCTGATCCTCCCGGTGCTGCTGCTGCCGTTCCTGGTGCCGCCGGTGATCGGCGCCGTGCAGGTGACCACCCGCCTGCTGACCGGCCGTCCGTTGAGCGAGCTGGCGGGCTGGCTTAGATTGCTGGGCGTCTACGACGTGATCTTCCTCACGCTCTGCGCCCTGCTCTTTCCCGCGATCATGGACGAATGATCCCCACCCCCGCGGCCGCCGCCGCCACCGTCCGCCGTGGCCTCGCCATCACTCTGGTGGCCCTCCTGGGGCTGGCCGGGGTGTACGTGCTCGCGCAGGTCTACACCCCGACCGAAGTCCGGCAGGGCCTGGCCCAGAAGATCTTCTACATCCACGCCCCGGCGGCCTGGGCGGCGCTGATGGCGTTCGCGCTGGTGGGGATCGTGAGCGGGCTCTACCTCTGGCTGCGGGAGCCCCGGCTCGACCTGTTCGCGGCCGCGTCGGCCGAGGTGGGGCTGGCGTTCAGCGCGGTGATGCTGACCACCGGGCCGCTGTGGGGCAAGCCGGTGTGGGGGACCTGGTGGACCTGGGACGCGCGGCTCACCCTGACCCTGTTCCTCTTCTTCCTGTTCGTGGGTTACCTGGCCCTGCGGAGCGCCCTGAGCGAGCCCGCCGAGCGGGCCCGGTTCAGCGCGGTGGTGGGGATCCTGGGGCTGGTGCTGGTGCCGTTCGTGCACCTCAGCGTGTACCTGTTCCGCACCCTGCACCCGGCGCCGGTGCTGCTCAAGCCCAGCGCGCCCTCCATGCCGCCGGTGATGCTCCGCACCCTGCTGATCTCGATCGGGGTGTTCACCCTGCTGTACATCGGTTTCGTGACCACCCGCTACGGCCTCGCGGTCCTGGCCGAGGCGAGACGGGGGCCCGATGGGGATTGAGACGCCGCAGAACGCCGGCTACATGGTCGCCGCCTACATCGTCACGGCGGTGATCCTGGTGGGCTACGCCCTCTCCCTCTGGCGCCGGGCCCGGGCGGCGACCCGCGCGGTGCCGCCCGGCGCCGAGTAGCCGTCGCCGCTAGGCGGCCGCGGGCCGCCGCTCCAGTAGCACCAGTTCCCACAGGGCGGCCCCGGCCGCCGCGCCCAGGACCGGGCCGATCCAGTACACCGCGTGGGACAGGTAGTTGCCCATCACCATGGCGGGCGCCAGGGCGCGCGCCGGGTTCATCGCGGCCCCCGTCAGTCCCCCGCCGATCAGGATCAGGAAGAGCAGCGAGAGCCCGATGCCGAAGCCGCCCACCTTCGGCGCGGAGGGGGCCACGGCGGTGCCGTAGATGGCGCACATCAGGAGGAAGGTGAGCACCGCCTCGATGGCGACGCCGGTTCCGAACGTCACGCCGTTCTGGAGGGCCGGCACGCCCAGGCCGACCAGCGCCACCGAGGCCCCGGGCAGGAGGGCCTTCACCGTCCAGGCGCCGAGCACGCCGCCGGCCAGCTGGGCCACGATGTAGAACCCGGC
>JBFILX010000211.1:0-3963 GCA_041612035.1 Gemmatimonadales bacterium
CTGTTCGAAACGATGGACGCCGCCAAGGGGATCGGGCTCGCCGCCAACCAGGTGGGGGACACCCGCCGGGTGGCGGTAGTGGACGTGGACGGCGTGCGGTTCGCCATGGTGAACCCGGTCATCCGCTCCGCCGAGGGGCGCTCCAGAGCGGAGGAGGGGTGTCTCTCCATCCCCGAGCTGTACGCCGAGATCACCCGGCCGGAGCGCATCGTGCTGGAGGCGCTCGACCGCGAGGGCCAGCCGTTCACCCTGGAGACCGGCGACCTGCTGGCCCGGGCGATCCAGCACGAGGTGGACCACCTCGACGGCATCCTCATCACCGACCACATCAGCCCGCTCAAGCGCCAGATCCTGGTGACGCGCTGGAAGCGGGAGCACAAGGACGAAGGCACGATCCGGTCGCTGGGAACCGCCGACGCCGGGAGCTGACCCGATGCGCGTGGTGTTCTTCGGCACGCCGGAGTTCGCCGTCCCGTCCCTGAAGGCGCTGGCGGAGGAGCGGGCCGAGCTGGTGGCGGTCGTGACCCAGCCCGACCGGCCCCGGGGCCGCTCCCGCTCCACCCTGGTCCCTCCGCCCGTCAAGCAGTACGCCGAACTGCTCCACGTCCCCGTCTACCAGCCCGACCGGCCCACCGGCGACCTCTTCCTGGCCAACCTGCGGCGCCTCGCGCCCGACCTGGGGGTGGTGGTGGCCTACGGCCACATCCTCCGGCCCGAGGTGCTCGCCATCCCGCGACGCGGCATGGTGAACGTGCACGCCTCGCTCCTCCCCAGGCACCGCGGCGCGGCGCCGGTCCAGGCCGCCATCCTCAGCGGCGACCGGGAGACCGGGGTCACCATCATGCAGATGGACGCGGGGATGGACACCGGCCCCATCCTCCATCAGCGGAGCACGCCCATCGGCGAGGACGAGTCGGCGGGCGCGCTGGCCGAGCGGCTCGCCGACCTGGGCGCCCGGGCCCTGGTGGAGTCGCTGGTCCTGGTGCAGCGGGGCGAACTGACCCCCCAGCCCCAGGACGAGCGGCTCGCCACCTACGCCGGGAAGGTCGACCGGGAGATGGCCCGGGTGCGCTGGGACGAGGGGGCCCAGGCCGTCGCGCGCCGGCTCCGGGCCTTCGACCCCGTGCCCGGGGCATGGACCACCTGGGGCGACGAGGAGGTCAAACTGTTCCGGCCGGTGCCCCTCCCGGAGGGCGCAGCTCCGGGTCTCGTCCTCGCTACCGCCCCGGACCTGGTGGTGGGCACCGGGAACGGCTCCGTGGCGGTGCGGGACGTCCAGCCCCCGGGCCGGCGGCGCATGCCGTCGGCCGACTGGTGCCGCGGTGCCGGCCCCAAGCCGGGTGACCGGCTCGCGTGAGACCCCTCCCCCGCCTCTTCGCGTTCACCGACCGGGCGGTGCGCACCGCGCCCAAGGTCGGATCCGCCGCGAGCGCGATTGCCTCGGTGGGCGCCCCGGTGGCGCTGGTGGCCCGGGACCACTCCGCCACCGGCGCGGAGCTGACCGGGTTCGCCGCCACCCTGGTGACGGTGGCGCGCCCGGCGGAAGCTTCGGTGATCGTGGCGGGCCGGCCGGAGATCGCGGCGGCGCTGGGTGCCCAGGGGGCCCACCTCCGGGGCGTCGACCTCACACCGCGGGAGTGCCGCCGCCTCCTCCCCCACGCCTGGATCGGCCGTTCGGTCCACTCGCTCGACGAGGCGCGCCGGGCGATCGAGGAGGACGCGGACTACCTGGTGGCGGGACCGATCCACGAGACGCCCAGCCACCCGGGGATGACCCCCGCCGGCGTGGGGCTGATCGAGCGGCTGGTGCCGCTGGGCCATCCGGTGATCGCCATCGGCGGGATGACCCCGGAACGGGTCGCCGAGGTGCATGCCGCCGGGGCCTGGGGCGTGGCGGCGATCAGCGCGCTCTGGAGCAGCACCCGCCCCGGCACGACCGCGCTCGCGATGCTGGAGCCCTGGCTCTAGGCGTTCCCGTCAGGGCTGGAGACGGCCCGCCGCCCAGCCGCCGTCGCTCCGGGTGAAGACCACCCGGTCGTGCAGCCGGTCGGCCCGGCCCTGCCAGAACTCGATCCGCTCGGCCACCACGCGGTACCCTCCCCAGAACGGCGGCAGCGGCACCTCGCCGCCGCCGAACCGTCGCCGCGCCTCCTCGACCCGCGCCAGCAGGTTCGCCCGCTCGTCGAGGGGCGCGCTCTGGGTGGAGACCCAGGCGCCCAGCTGGCTGCCCCGCGGCCGGGTCCTCCAGTAGGTCTCGGCCTCGGCCTCGGGGAGCCGCTCCACCGGCCCCTCGATCCGGACCTGGCGCTGCAGCACCGCCCAGTGGAAGACCAGCGTGGCCCACGGGTTCTCCGCGAGTTCCCGGGCCTTCCGGCTCTCGAGGTTGGTGTAGAAGGAGAACCCCCGCTCGGTGGCGTCCTTGACCAGCACCAGCCGGGCTGAGGGCCGTCCATCCCGGCCGGCCGTGGCCAGGGTCACCGCCTCCGGCAGGTAGAGCCCGGCCCGGTCGGCCTCGGCGAACCAGGTGTGGAAGAGTTCGAGCGGATCGGCACCCGGGTCGGGGGACGGCAGGCCCTTCCGGACGCCCCGCGCCGCAATGAGGAGCCCCCGGAGGACGCGGAGCGCTTCCATTCAGAGGCGCGGGGCGTGACCGGGGACGGTCACCCGCGCCGCGCGCCCACCCGCTCCACCCGCACCGCGCACTTCTTGAAGTCGGGCTCCCGGGAGATGGGACAGTAGGCGTCGAGGGTCAGATCGTTGATGAGCAGGTCCTCGTCGAAGAACGGCACGAACACCTGCCCCCGGGTGGGCTGGCCCCGGAAGTCGATCCGGGCCTCGAGCTCGAGCGCGCCGCGACGCGTCACCAGCCGGACCCGGTCGCGGTCCCGGACGCCCAGCATCCGGGCATCCTCCGCATGCAGCTCCGCGTAGGCGTGGGGCATCGCCCGGTGCAGCGTCGGGATCCGCCGGGTCATCGACCCGGTGTGCCAGTGCTCCAGGACCCGCCCGGTGTTGAGCCAGAACGGGTACTCGCGGTCGGGCACCTCGGGCGGCGGCTCGTAGGGCCTGAGCCAGATCCGCGCCTTGTGGTCCGGGGTCCCGTAGAAGTCGAATCCCAGCTTCGGGTCGGCCGCGGGGTCGTGCGCCGCGTTGAAGCGCCACCTGGTCTCCCGCCCGTCCACGAACGGCCAGAGCACCCCGGGCCGGGCCCGCAGCTCCTCGATGGGGGCCATCCGGTGCTTGACGTTGTCGTGGAACCGGGCGTACTCGCGGTACACCTGCTCGTTGTAGGCCGCGCGCTCGTACGGGAAGAGCGCCCCGTGGCCGAGCCGCCGGGCCACCTCGATGATCTGCCAGCCGTCGGGCAGGCAGTCGCCGGGGGGCTCGACCAGCTTGTCCCAGTGCTGGGTGCGCCGCTCGGAGTTGCCGAACATCCCCTCCCGCTCGATCCACATCGCCGAGGGGAGCACCACGTCGGCCACGTCGGTCGTGGGGGTCGGATAGACGTCGGAGACCACCACGAACCGGTCGTCCTTGAGTGCCCCCGCCCGGTAGCGGCCCAGCTTGGGCATGGAGACCATGGGGTTGGTCACCTGGATCCAGATGAACCGGATGTCGCCCCGGTCGAGGGCGCGGAACATCTGCACCGTGTCCCAGGTGGGCCGGTCCGGGATCCGCTCCAGGGGCACCTGCCAGATCTCCGCCGCCTGGCGCCGGGCCGCCTCGTCGGTGACCGAGCCGCCGGGGAGGCGGTGGGTGAAGGTGCCCACCTCCCGTGCGGTGCCGCAGGCGCTGGGCTGGCCGGTGAGCGAGAAGGGGCTATTGCCCGGGGTGGAGATCTTCCCGGTCAGCAGATGGATGTTGTAGATCAGGTTGTTCATCCAGGTGCCGCGGGTGTGCTGGTTCACCCCCATGCACCAGAAGCTCATCACCTTGCGGGCCGGGTCGCCGTAGACCGAGGCC
>JBFILX010000212.1:0-3943 GCA_041612035.1 Gemmatimonadales bacterium
CGGCCCAGAGCGCGTGGTTGTAGGCCGCCTTGGTCCCCGGGTATTTCTCCGCCGCCGCGGCCATGAGGTCGGCCGCCCGGGCCACGTCGCCCGCGAGGGCCGCCCGCTGGGCGTCGAGCCGGGCCTGGTAGTAGCCGCTCAGCCGGTGCCGGTTGGCGTCCACGATGGCGTAGAGCGAATCGGACGCCGCCGGGTTGCCCGCGTTGGTCTGGGTGATGCCGGCCATGAGCAGGGCCACGTAGAACGTCGGGTCCGCCGCGAAGGCCTTCTCGAAGTGCTGGACCGCCTCGGCATACTGGTTCTTCACGTACATTTCGACCCCCTTGGCGTGGTGCATCAGCGCCTCGGGGCTCGACTCGGGCAGGTCCTGGGCGCGCACCGGGGCCGCCGCCACGAGCACTCCGGCCAGCAGGAACATGAACCGTCGCATCACACCCTCCGGATCGGGACCGGGACAATACCTGCGCGGACAATTCTGCATCGTAGACGCGGGATTCGGCGCACACAAGCGCCCCGAGACCGCCGATTCGGCGTAACGCCTGCGTTACGGGAGACCGGTACCATCCTGCCCGGCGGGCAGGGGGATCTCAGGGGTAGAGGCGGTGGATCTGCCGGGGGAAGGCGATCGCTTCCCGGATATGGGGGATGCCGCAGATCCAGGCGACGGTCCGCTCGAGGCCGAGCCCGAACCCGGCGTGCACGAAGGTGCCGTACTTCCGGAGGTCGAGGTACCACCCGTAGGCCGCGGGGTCGAGTCCCTGTTCGCGGATGCGGGCGAGCAGCTTGTCGTGGTCGTCCTCCCGCTGGCTCCCGCCGATGATCTCCCCGTAGCCCTCGGGCGCCAGGCAGTCGTTGCTGAGCACGGTGCGCGGGTCCTCGGGATTCTCCTTCATGTAGAAGGCCTTGATGGCCTTGGGGTAGTTGTAGACGAACACCGGCCGGTCGTAGCGCCGGGCCAGGATCGTCTCCTCGTCCCCGCCGATGTCCCCGCCCCAGGTGATCGGCGCGCCCTGGCTGGCGAGGTATTCCACGGCCTCCGTGTACGAGAGCCGCGGGAACGGGGGGGCCACGGCTTCGAGCCGCGCGGTGTCCCGCTCCAGCTCCTTGAGGTCCTCCGCGCGACGGTCGAGCGCCCGGGCCACGATGGAGCTGACGAACTGCTCCTGCAGTTCCATGTTGGCGTTCGAGTCGTTCCACGCCACCTCGGGCTCCACCATCCAGAACTCCGTCAGGTGACGGCGGGTCTTCGACTTCTCGGCGCGGAAGGTGGGGCCGAAGCAGTAGATCTTTCCCAGGGCGGCCGCCGCCGCCTCGCCGTAGAGCTGGCCGGTCTGGGCCAGGTAGGCGTGGCCCAGGTCGAAATACTCGGTGGCGAAGAGGTTCCCCGCCTCCTCCCCGATGGAGCCGGTCAGGATCGGGGTGTCCACCAGGACGAAGTCGCGCTCGTAGAAGAAGTCGCGGATCGCCTGCACGACCTCGTGCCGGACCCGCGCGATCGCCACCTGCTTCCGGCTGCGGAGCCAGAGGTGGCGGTGCTCGAAGAGAAAGGCCGTCCCGTGCTCCTTGGGCCCGATCGGGAAGTCGGGGCTGGGCCCCAGGATCTCGAGTCCCGTCACGCCCAGCTCGACCCCGCCCGGCGCGCGCGGCTCCGGCCGGACCTCGCCGGTGAGGGCGACGCTGGTCTCCTGGGTGAGAGCCCCGAACCGCTCCCACACCTCGGGCGCCACCTGGGACTTCACCAGCACGCCCTGCAGCAGGCCGGTGCCGTCGCGGAGGACGACGAAGGCGACCTTGCCGCTCGACCGGGTGGTCGTGATCCAGCCGCGGACCGTGACGGTCTCACCGTGGTGCGCCGCCAGCGCGGCGATGTCGGGACGGGACATGGGGGCGAAGTGTAGCGCGGCGCACCGCCCCACGGTACTAGCGGGACGGCGCGCCGTGTGGCCCGTCAGGCCGGGTCAGCCCCCGAGGACGAGCACCCGGTTCCGGCCGGCCTCCTTGGCCTGGGCCAGGGCGGCCCGGCCCGCCTCCACCAGGTCCCGGTGGGTCTTCCCGTCGGCCGGGACCATGGAGGCGATGCCGGCGCTCAGGGTGAGGGAGCCCGGCGCGTCGGCCGGAATCGGGAGCGCCTCCACCGCGGCGCGGACCTTCTCGCAGAGGGTCCGCGCCTCGGCCGCGCCCACCCCCTCGTGGAACAGGACGCCGAACTCCTGGCCCGCGTACCGCGCGGCCGTGTCGCCCGCCCGGCGGGCGATCCCGCGGACCAGCCGGCTCACCTCCACCAGGCAGCGGTCCCCCGCCCCGTAGCCGTAGCGCTCGTTGAACCCGCGGAAGTCGTCCAGGTCGAAGAAGGCCACCGTGAGCGGCGCCTTGCTGCGGCGGGCCCGGTTCCACTCCGCCGGGACCTGCTCGTCGAAGACCCGGCGGGAGGCGAGCTCGGTGAGCGCGTCCACCCGGTCCTGGTGCCGCTTCCAGTGGGTGACGTCCCGGGCCACGGCGTAGAGCAGGCCCGTCCCCGGCTCCGGGTAGGAGGTCCACTGCAGGTCGCGGTAGGTGCCGTCCTTGTGGCGGTAGCGGTTCTCGAACGCCAGGGTGGCCTGGCCGCCGCTCAGCTTGCCGACCTCCGCCACGGTCCCTTCGCGGTCGGCGGGATGGACGAACTCCACGAAGGGGGCGGCGAGCAGCTCGGCGGCGGAGTAGCCCAGGCTCCGTTCGAAGGCCGGATTCACCCGCTTGAAGTAGCCGTCCGTCCCGGCCACGCAGAGCATGTCGACGGCGTAGGTGAAGAACCGGTCGAGATCGTAGATCTCGTATTCACCGGTGACCGAGGCGGCGACGCTCACGCCGCACGCGTGGCAGTAGTTGGCGCCGGCCACGAGGGGGGCGGCACACCGCCCGCAGGCGCTGGGTTGGCCGGGCATCGCCACCTCCCCGGTGCGAGTCGTCGTCCGCGGCCGCTGTCGTAGGATCGCTCACCGCACTCGCCGGGGCAAGCCCGGGGGCGTCTCAGGGGCGTCTCAGGGGCGTCTCAGCAGATGCGCGGCAGCTGGTCGCCGGGCAGGAGGTCCACCACCCGGCTCCCGCCGATGGCGGTGCGCAGCACCACCAGCCCGGGATGACGCTCGACCACCCGGCCGATGGCCACGGCCCGGGCCCCGAGCGGGTGGGACCGGAGCGCGGCAAGCGCCCCATCGGCCTGGTCGGGGGCCACGAACGCCACCAGCACGCCCTCGTTGGCCACGTAGAGCGGATCCAGGCCCAGCATCTCGCACGCCGCCTGCACCGGGCCCGGCACCGGGATCGCCGGCTCCGACAGTTCCACCCCCACGCCGGACGCCGCGGCGATCTCGTTGAGGGCGCTCGCCACCCCGCCGCGGGTGGGGTCGCGGAGCACCCGGACTCCCGCGGCCACCCGCTCGTGCAATCGGTCCACCAGGGGCGCGAGGCAGGCCGTGTCGCTCTCGATGGCGGCCTCGAACGCCAGGCCTTCCCGCGCCGCCATGATGGCCATCCCGTGCCGGGCAATGGGGCCGCTCACCAGCACCACGTCCCCGGGCCGGGCCCGGTCGGGGGCCGGCCGGAACCCGGGGCGCAGGAGGCCCACGCCGGTGGTGTTGAGGTACAGCCCGTCGGCCCGCCCCCGCTCGACCACCTTGGTGTCGCCGGTCACGATCGCCACGCCGGCCGCGGCCGCCTCGCGGGCCATGGTCGCCACGATCCGGTCGAGCTGGTCGAAGGGGAGCCCCTCCTCCAGCACGAACCCGGCGGTGAGGTACCGCGGCACCGCCCCCATCATGGCGAGGTCGTTGAGGGTGCCGTGCACCGCGAGGGCCCCGATGTTCCCCCCGGGGAACTCGAGCGGGCTCACCACGAAGGTGTCGGTGGAGAGGGCCACCTCGCCCTGCCCCAGGTCGAGCACCGCCGCGTCCCCCAGCGGGGCGAG
>JBFILX010000213.1:0-3915 GCA_041612035.1 Gemmatimonadales bacterium
CCCGACCGCCCTACCTCCGGGGGGGAAACGGTGCCATACTTCGCGATCGTCCCGAGGGGATACCCGAACCGCGAGGAAGGTCCGTGACCGATTCTGCCATGACGCCGATCACCCCCGAGCGGGTGGCGGAGGAACTCCGCACGCTGATCCGGCTGCGCGATACCGGCGAGCTCGACAAGGACGCCTACGAACACCGGTTCGCCCGGACCATCAGCGAGCTGCGCGACCGCAAGATCGCCGGCACCCGGGCCGAGATCATGGCCGTCCTGGGTCCCCTGCGGCAGGAGGCCGGGGTGGACCAGATGGCCTGGGACCGGCTCACCAAGTCGCTCGGTCTGAGCTGACCTCCGCCGGGAGCGCGTCGCGCGCCCCGGCGGCGCCGTCCGTGGACCGCATGCTCCGCCCGCCCCGCCGCCAGACGCCCACCGTGCACATCGGGTCCGTGCCGGTGGGCTCGTGTCATCCGGTGGTGGTCCAGTCGATGACCAACACCGACACCGCCGACGTCGAGGCCACGGTGCGCCAGGTGGCGGCCCTGGCCCGCGAGGGCAGCGAGATCGTCCGGGTCACCGTCAACCACGACGACGCGGCCCGCGCGGTGCCCGGGATCGTCGAGGGGCTGGACCGGATCGGGGTCACCGTCCCCATCGTGGGCGACTTCCACTACAACGGGCATCAGCTGCTGACCCGGTACCCCGCCTGCGCCCGGGCCCTGGCCAAGTACCGCATCAACCCCGGCAACGTGGGGGGCAAGCGGCAGGACGAGCACTTCCGCGCCATCATCGAGGTGGCCCTGCGGGAGGAGAAGCCGGTCCGGATCGGGGTCAACTGGGGCTCGCTCGACCAGCAGCTCCTCACCGAACTGATGGACGCCAACGCCGCGCTGGCCGAGCCGCGGGACGCCCGCGCGGTGACGATGGAAGCGATGGTGCAGAGCGCCCTCCGCTCGGCGGCGTTCGCCGAGGCCGCCGGCATGCCGCACGACCGGATCGTCCTCTCGGCCAAGGTGTCGGGGGTGCAGGACCTGGTGGACGTCTACCGCCTGCTGGCGGCCCGGTGCGACCACCCGCTCCACCTGGGGCTCACCGAGGCGGGGATGGGGATGAAGGGGATCGTGGCCTCGAGCGCGGCACTGGCGCTCCTGCTCCAGGAGGGGATCGGCGACACCATCCGGGTGAGCCTCACCCCGGCCCCCGGCGGCGACCGGACCGAGGAGGTCCGGGTGGCCCAGCAGGTTCTCCAGTCTCTGGGTCTCCGGAGCTTCGTCCCCCAGGTCACCGCCTGCCCGGGCTGCGGGCGCACGACCAGCACCTTCTTCCAGGAGATGGCGGAGCGGATCCAGGCGCACCTGCGGGCGCGGATGCCGGAGTGGAAGGCGACCTACCCTGGCGTGGAGGACCTGAAGGTGGCGGTCATGGGCTGCGTGGTGAACGGGCCGGGCGAGTCGAAGCACGCCGACATCGGCATCTCGCTTCCCGGCACCTTCGAGGAGCCGGTGGCCCCGGTGTACGTGGACGGCCGGCTCAGCGTCACCCTGCGGGGCGACGGGCTGGTGGAGGAGTTCCTGGCCCTGCTCGAGGAGTACGTGGACCGCCGGTACGGGGCCGCCGCGGCGGCCGGAGGGAGGACCTCATGAGGCGACGTGCGGGGGCGACACTGGTGCTGGCGGCGCTGGCCTGGAGCGCGGTCCCCGCCGCGGGCCAGGGCCTGCCGGTGGGCTCGCCCGCTCCGGCGGTGACGGTCCCCGACCTGGACGGCCGGCCGTTCGACCTGGGCACCGTCATCGGGCGGACCCCGGTGCTCCTCACCTTCTGGGCCACCTGGTGTCCGCTCTGCGAGGCCCTCCTGCCGCAGTACGAGGAGGCTGCCGCCCGGTTCGGGGACCGGGTGACGATCCTCGGGGTGAACGTCACGGTGAACCAGTCGAAGGAGCGGGTGCGGCAGTACCTGGAGGAACACCGGCCGCCGTGGCGGACCCTCTGGGACGAGGAGGGCGAGGCGGTGCGGGCCTACGACGTGCTCGGCACCTCGGTCGTGGTGATCGTGGACGCCAGGGGCCGGGTGGCCTACACCGGGGAGGGAGAGCACCAGGACGTGGTGGGCGAGCTGGCCAAGGTGGTGGGGCGGTGAGGGGCGCGCTGGTGTTCGCCCTGGCGCTGGGCGCGGGCGGCGCGCTGGAGGCCCAGGTCCCGGTGCGGGCCCACCCGATGGGGGACCCCATGCCCGGGCGGGCCGCTCCGGCATTCGTCTTGCCCTACGCCCGGGCCGAAGGGCCGGGGCCGGGCCACCAACCGTTCGCGCTCCGTGCCGAACTGGGCCGGGTCGTGGTGCTGCTCTTCAGCGCCCAGCCCGCCGACAGCGGGACGATCCACCTGCTCCGGTCCTTCGCCACCCGGTTCGACGCCCTGGTCGAGGGGGACGTCGTGGTGGCGGCCGTGCTCCCCCTGCCGGTGGACCGGCTGGTGGAGAATGCGAGGAGCCTTGCGTTGCCCTTCAAGCTCCTGAGCGATCCGGACGGCGCGGTTCGGCGTCTGTTCGGGGTCGAACAGCGGGAGCTGGGGGTGTACGTGATCGGGCTCACGGGCCGGGTGGAGTGGCGGGACGTGCGGTTTGACCCATTCACGGCAACGAGTTACGAGAATATCCGGGCCGCGGTGGCGAGGGCCTGGGGCCCTCCGGGCGGACGGTGACCCGGGTCACAGCGCCGGGGTTGCCCAGTCCCTAGATTCGCGGCCATGGACGGAGACCTCTCGGGCGGTACGAGGTTTCGGTCTGAAACAGAGCCGGTCTCCGGTCGGGCAGGGTGGAAAGAATCCCGCCGGGGCGCGCAAGGTGTAGCGCGGAGAGGAGTTGCGGTATTGACCCGTAGAGGGGTCGAGCCCTATTTTTCACGGGCTGTCTTTCGACCGGTACATATCTGGCCAGGCGGGTGCGGCAGGGTTCGACGGGATTGCGAGGAATCGCTCTCTCGTCGCCAACACCAGCGCACCATCCTGCCGACGGTGTGTCCGGATCGACGCAGATACGACGCAGGATCGGCAGTTCAGGTTTGACCATTCGCGATTGCAGTCAGCACGTAGGAACACATCGTTCACTTAGGGGGAGTTACATGTCCAAACTGTACCGTTCACTTCTGTGGTCGGGCATCGTGACGTTCGGCATCGCCGCGTGCGGCGACGACGTCACCGTGACCCAGCCGCCCCCGCCGCCGACGGTGGTCCCGGGCATCCGCTCGGTCACCGTCGCGCCGGACGGGGTCAGCATCCAGGTCGGGGCGACCGTCCAGATGACGGCGGCCGTCACCACCGACCCGGGCGCTGCCGCACCGACCATCGCCTGGTCGTCGTCTGACGCCACCAAGGCGACCGTTGGCGCCACCACCGGTCTGGTGACCGGCGTGGCCGTGGGCGCCGTCGGCATCCGCGCCACCGCGACCTCGGGCACCAGCACCGGGTCCGGCGTGGCGACGGTCAACGTGGTTACCTCGCAGGTGACCCCGGCGACGGTCTCCATCGCGTCGATCACCAACACCGCCGGCGTGGCGGTACCGCTCGGCAACGTGGCCGGCCAGATCCAGGTGAACGTGAACCTGGAGCGGGGCGGCGAGCGCGTGCAGCGGCTCGAGCTCCTGGTGGACGGCGTGGTCCGCGGGTCGCAGACCTTCGCGTCGGCGCTGGCCGAGGGCTCCGCGCCCGAGGCGGCGATCGAGGTCATCTCCCTCCCGTGGAACACCGCGGCCTTCAACGCCTCCACGGGCGTGGCCGACGTGCTGAACGGGTCGCGCACCGTGTCGGTTCGGCTGATCACCCAGCAGAACCAGCAGGGCACCGCGACCCCGTCGGTGCAGATCACCTTGAACAACGCCAACTTCGTCGCGGTCACGCTGACGATCTCCAACGGCACCACCGCGACCGA
>JBFILX010000214.1:0-3914 GCA_041612035.1 Gemmatimonadales bacterium
AGGGTCGGGGGATCCCCCGCCATGACGATCGCCCCGCGAAGCGTGCCACGGTACGTGTCGAATTCCGCCGGGGTCGTCGCCGTCAGCATCACCACCCGCCCGGTCACCGGTGCGCTCAGCCCCGGCGTCCAGGCAGACGGGTAGGCGATCACCGGGAACGGCACCGGGGCCGTCACGTGGGCGACCATCCGCTCGTTGGTCCAGCCGCGGCCGAAGGGGCCCCAGGTGTCCATCGTGGCGTTGACCAGCCCCCACTCGCGGAACTTGCCCAGGGCCCACTCCGAGGCGGCCGCCATGATGGGCGACCCGGTGAGCCGGGGCCCGTGCACGTCGGTCAGCCAGCTGGCGATGGTCATCACCTGGGACCGGTCGAACGCCTCCTCCCGGATCCGGCGGACGGCCGAGGTGTCCACCGGCTCCTGCGACGAGGCGGGGGTGGCGAAGACGGGGGCAGCGGCCAGCAGGGCCGCGGCGACGAGACGGCGGAAATGCATGTGGCGAACTCCCGAATGGATTGAAGACCGACGCGATCCCCTACCTACGCACGGCGCCCCCCCGGCGTTTACTCGGCCGGCAGGGCGGGCGGCGTGGGCGGCGTGGGCGGCGTGGGGGGCGCGGGCGGCCGGAGGCTGGCGGCCCAGTGCAGGACCATTCCCAGGGCGGAGACATACACGGCGGGGCGGGTGAAGGTCCGGGAGAGCCCGCTCCGGAGCGGCTCGTCCAGGAAGGCGGCCAGGGCGAAGAGCGGTCCGGCCAGCACCATGACCGAGCCCGCCGCCTGGAGCCGGCGGGCCCACCGGTCGCGGGCCGGCGACAGGTAGAGGCCCATGGCCAGGTTCAGCAGGCCGGTGTACAGCAGGTAGATGTGGGTCGAGCGGAACAGGAGCCGGGTGGCGTCGGTCATCCCCCGCAGGTGGTCGTAACGCACGTCCATGTAGAGCCCGCTCGCCAGGAAGAGCAGCAGGGTGGCGATCCCCAGGGCCCGGTGCAGCTGCCGGAAGGTCACGGCTCGTGCGGCCGCCGGACCGCCGCCCAGGCAAGCGCCAGCCACCCCGCGAGGAAGAGCCCGCCGCCCAGGGGGGTCACCGCGCCCAGCCAGCCCATCCCCGACACGGCGAGCAGGTAGAGGCTCCCCGAGAAGAGCACGGTGCCCCCCAGGAAGCACCATCCCGCCGTGCGCGCGACTCCCCCTCCGCCGCGCTCGGCGAGCCAGGCCACGGCCAGGAGGGCCAGGGCGTGGTACATCTGGTAGCGCGCGCCGGTCTCGAAGACGGCGAGGGCACCCGGGTCCAGCCTGGCCCGCAGGGCATGGGCGCCGAACGCCCCCGCGGCCACGGCGAGCGCGGCCGAGACCGCGCCGGCGCCGAGCCAGAACCGCCAGGGCACGGCGGTCAGTCGGCGCCGCCCAGGATCGGCTGTTCGGCGAACATCCCCATGGCGTGGTACCCGTTGTCCACGTAGATGGTGGACCCGGTCATCGCCGACGCGAGGGGGCTGGCCAGGAAGGCCGCGACGCGGCCCACGTCCATGGCGTCGAGGTCGCGCTGGAGCGGGGCATTGGCCCGGCAGAAGTCGATCATCCGGTCGATCTTCCCGATCGCGCTCGCGGCCCGCGAGGCCAGCGGGCCCGCGGAGATGGTGTTCACCCGGACGCCCCACCGGCGCCCGGCCTCATAGGCCAGGGTGCGGGTGTCCGACTCGAGCGCGGCCTTGGCCGACGACATCCCGCCGCCGTACCCGGGGATGACCCGCTCGCTGGCCATGTAGGTGAGGGAGAGGAAGTTCCCGCCGGGGCGCATGAGCGGTGCCAGGGCCCGGATCAGGGCCACGTTGCTGTAGGCGCTCACGCTGACGGCCTCGAGGTAGCCCCGCCGCGAGGTGTCGATCAGGGGCGACCGGACCTCGGGCCCGTTGGCGAGGCTGTGCACCGCCACGTCCAGGCAGGGCTCGCCGAAGTCGGCCCGCAGCGCGGCCGCCGCGCCCGCGATGGTGAAGTCGCCGCGTTCCCGGTAGCGCTTGTTCTCGCGCACCTCGTCCGGGACCTCGGCCAGCGTGTCGTAGGCAGCGTCGAGCGGGTAGATCTTCTCGAACGCCATGGTCCGCCCGTCGCCCAGCCGGAGCGACTCGCCCATCTTGTCGCGTTCGAGCAGCTTTTCGAAGATGCCCAGGGCGGGGGGCCAGGTGCCCACGCAGACGGTGGCGCCGGCCTCGGCCAGCGCCTTGGCGATGGCGAACCCGAACCCCTGGTCGTCGGCCACGCCGGCCACGAACGCGCGCTTGCCCGAGAGATCGATGCCCAGCATCCGGTCCTCGCATGGTCGGGGGAGTCGGACGGAAGATAATGGCCGCCCCGGGACCGGGCGCCGGGCGACGGGGCGGGGGGGGGCGGGGAGTCAGTCGTTCCGCAGGGCCTCGAGCGGCGTGCGGCGCAGCACGTCGGCGCTGTTCCAGAGCCCGATGGTGACGGTGAGCACCACCACCGCGGCGCCCAGGGCCGCCAGCGAGAGCGCCGGCAGGGCGAACCCGGCCTTGAACACCCAGGTGGCGATGGCCCAGCCGGCCCCGGTGGACAGCAGGATGGCCATGCCGCTCGCGAGCAGGCCCAGGGCGAGGTACTCCGCCAGGACCACGCGGAAGACCTGGGACCGGGTGGCCCCCAGGGTCTTGAGCAGCACCGCCTCGCGGATGCGCTGGAACCGGGTGGTCGCGATGGCCCCGATGAGCACGATGGCGCCGGTGGCCAGGCTGAAGCCGGCCATGAACCGGATCGCCAGCGTCACCCGGTCGAGGATCCCCTCGATGGCCACCTGCACGGTGGCCAGGTCCACCGAGGTGACGTTGGGATACCGTTCGGCCAGCCGGCGCTGCAGCAGCCCGCGCTGGGAGGCGCTGTCCACCCGGGCCAGGGTGGCGAGCATCTGGGGCGCCCGCTCCAGCGCCCCTTCCTGGAAGACCGCGAAGAAGTTGGGCTCGAAGCGGGCCCAGTCCACCTCCCGGAGGTTCGCCACCCGGCTGGCGATCGGCACCCCCTGCACGTCCCACACGATCTCGTCGCCGATCGTCACCTCCAGTTCCGCCGCGATCTCCTGCTCGAGCGACACCGCCACCGGGGCGCCCGGGTCGGCCAGCGGCCCGTCCCACCAGCGGCCCTCCAGGAGCTTCTCCGAGCGCACCAGGCTGTCCCGGTAGGTGGAGCGGTATTCCCGCCGGTAGGCCCAGCCGTCGGCCCGGAGGGTGTCGGGGCCGGTGGTGTCGCGCACCAGCCGGACCGGCCGCCCCTTCACGCTGCGGATCCGCATCGGGACGATGGGCACCGGCGGCAGGGCCTCGACCCCCGCCTCGTCCAGCATCGCGCTCACCCCGTCGCGCTGGTCCGGCTGGATGTCGAAGAACACCAGGTTGGGCTGCAGCCGGGGCGCCCCGATGCGCAGGTCCCGGAGCAGGTTGTGCTGCGCCAGGTACAGGGTCGCGAGCAGGAACGCGCCGAACCCGAGCGACAGCACCACGGTGACGGTCTGGTTGGCGGGCCGGTACAGGTTGGCGAGCCCCTGCCGCCAGACGTAGGGCCAGCGCGAGGGGAACCACCGTCGCACCGCCCGGATCAGCCCCAGCGAGGCGAGCCAGAGGACCAGGAGGGACACGCCCACGCCGACGGTGAACCCGATCCCTTCCCGCACCCGGCCGGCCTGCAGCACGGCCAGGGCGAACACGCTCAGCGCCAGCGCCAGGCCGGCGGCGGCGCGGACCCAGTCACGCCGCCGCCCCGGGGGCTCGTATTCGCGGCGCAGGGTGACCAGGGGGGAGACGCCCCGGATGGTGAGCAGGGGTCGGAGGGCGAAGACCACCGAGACCCACAGCCCGAGCCCGACGCCGAGCAGCACGGCGGAGGGGGCCACCTGCACCGTGACGTTCAC
>JBFILX010000215.1:0-3875 GCA_041612035.1 Gemmatimonadales bacterium
CTCCACGTATCCGGGCAGGGTGATGCGCACCAGGTAGTCCCCGCCCCCCGCGTTGGGGAAGGCGAAGCGGCCCAGGCTGTCGGTCCGGGTGGTTCCGCCGCGGGTGCCCAGCGCCTCCACGGTCGCCCCGAGGGCCGGCCGGAAGGCGGTGTCGCCGATCACCCCGTAGATCCCGGTCCGCCGGCCTTCCACCACCAGGACCGGCAACTCCTGCCCGTCGCGCATCAGGTAGATGTCGACCTCGGTCGGCTCTCCGGCGCTCACCGGCACCCTCGACCGGGAGGGGCGGAAGCCGATCATCCGCACCACCATGATGTGGGTTCCCTCGGGGACGCCCGCCAGGCGGAACCGGCCCTGGTCGTCGGTGCTGGTGCGATGGGAAGGTCCGAGCAGGACGTCGGCCCCGCCCACGGGGCGACGATCCTCGTCGTACACGGTGCCGTGCACCGGCTGGCCCGGCTGCTGGGCGCTGCCCGGCGCGGGCGCGCCGGCGGCGAGGAGGGCCAGGGCCACCAGGCCGGGGAGGGAGCGGGGGAGGGGGGACATGGGTTCGGGCCGTCGGGGCCAATCTACCGGCGGGGGACCGGGGCGCCAGCGCGGCGCGCGGTTGACCCGGTCCTGAAGCGGTCTAGGTTTTGGCCCCATGATGGCGGCGCTGCAGGCGTGGCTCGAGTCGGTGGAGGAACTGTTGCGGTTCCTCAAGCTCGATACCGGGGAAGTGGTCCGGATCGGGCTCCGGGTGCTGGTCATCTGGCTCCTGGCCTGGGTGGGCCTGCGGGCGCTGGCCGTGGTGGCCCGGCGGATCGTCCGCTCGGTGGACGACGGGGACGACACGGTGCTCAGCCACCGCGAGAAGCGGGGCCAGACGGTGGCCGCGCTCATCCGCAGCGTGGGCCGGGTGCTGGTCTTCCTCATCGCCCTGCTCCTCACCCTCAACATCTTCATCGAGATCGGGCCGCTGCTGGCCGGCGCCGGCGTGGCCGGGCTCGCGATCTCGTTCGGGGCGCAGAGCCTGGTGAAGGACCTGATCGCCGGGTTCTTCATCCTGTTCGAGGACCAGTTCACGGTGGGGGACAACGTCGAACTGGCGGGCAAGTCGGGGAAGGTCGAGCGGCTCACGCTGCGGGCCGCGGTGATCCGCGACCTCGACGGGGTGCTGCACACCATTCCCAACGGCAGCATCCAGATGGTGAGCAACAAGACCCGCGGCTGGTCCCGGTCCGTCATCGAGGTCGGGGTGGCCTACGCGACCGACGTCGACCAGGCGCTCTCGGTCTTCCGGGACGAGTCGCTGGCCCTCGCCCGGGACCCCGAGTGGAAGAGCCTCATCGAGGAGGGCGGGGAGCCCGACGTGCTGGGGATCGAGCGGCTGGACGACAGCGCGGTGGTCATCCGGGTCGCCATCCGGGTCACCCCGGGCAACCAGTGGAAGGTGGCCCGGGAGTTCCGGCGCCGGATCAAGAAGCGGCTCGACCGCGAGGGGATCGAGATCCCCTTCCCGCAGCGGACCGTCCACCTGCGGGACGGCCGCCCCGCCGGATGACCCTCCGGCTCTACAACACCCTGACCCGGCAGGTCGAGCCGTTCGTCCCGCTCGCGCCGCCCCGGGTCACCCTCTACACCTGCGGTCCCACGGTCTGGAACTACGCCCACATCGGGAACTTCCGGACCTTCCTGTTCGAGGACCTCCTGCGGCGCTGGCTGGAGGCCCGCGGGTTCGAGGTCTACCACGTCATGAACCTCACCGACGTGGACGACCGGATCATCCGCGAGGCGGGGGCCCGGGGCCTCTCGGTGGACGCGTTCGTGCAGCCCTTCATCGAGGCGTTCTACCAGGACCGGGACTTCCTCCGCATCCGCCCGGCCCACGACTACCCGCGGGCCACCGGGTTCATCGCCCCGATGGTCCGCCTGGTGGAGGGGCTGCTGGCGAAGGGGGTGGCCTACCGCGGGGAGGACGGCTCGGTCTACTTCTCGATCGAGCGGTTCCCGGCCTACGGGCGGCTGAGCCGGCTCGACCGGCGCGAACTGAAGGCGGGGGCCAGCCAGCGGGTCAGCAGCGACGAATACGCCAAGGAAGACGCCCGCGACTTCGCCCTCTGGAAGGCCGCCCGCCCCGAGGACGAGGCGGTGGGGGCCGCCTGGGACGCCCCCTTCGGGCGGGGCCGGCCGGGCTGGCACCTGGAGTGCTCCGCCATGGCGCTCGACCTGATCGACCGGCGGTTCGGCGCGAGGGTGCTCGACCTCCATGCCGGCGGGGTCGACCTCATCTTCCCGCACCACGAGGACGAGATCGCCCAGTCCTGCGCGTTCACCGGCGAGGCGGAGTTCGCCCGGGTCTGGCTGCACGGGGAGTTCCTGAACGTGCGCGGGACCAAGATGTCCAAGCGGTTCGGCAACATCACCACCCCGCGCGACCTCCGGGCCGACGGGGTGGACCCCGGGGCGATCCGGCTCCTTCTCTTCCAGACCCATTACCGCCAGAAGCTCGACCTCACCGACGAGGCCCTGGCCGCGGCCGGCGAAGGGGCGCGGCGCCTGGGCGAGTTCGGCCGGCGGCTGGCGGGCGCCGCGGCGCCCGACGGGGAGGCGCCCGGGTTCACCGACCTGGCCGGGGGCTTCCGCGCCCGGTTCGGGGAGGCGCTGGACGACGACCTCAACGCGCCCCGGGCGGTGGCGGCGCTCTTCGAGTTCATCACCGACGCCAACCGGCGGCTGGACCGGGGGGAGCGGGCGGGGCGGGGAGCCCTGGAGGCCTGGGGGCTGGCGGACGGGGTGCTCGACGCGGCCACCGCGCCGGCGGTGACGGAGGTGCGCCTCCCGGCGACCGGGATCGGGGGCGGGGAGGAGGCCGGGACTCCGGTGCCGCCGGCGGCGGCGCCGCCCGAGGGGGACCGCCAGGGCTGGGCGGTCGGGTGGGCGCGGGTCCGGGCCGCGGCCAAGGCCAGGCGGGACTTCGGCGAGGCCGACCGGATCCGCAAGCTGCTGGGGGAGAACGGGTTCGAGGTGCGGGACCGGCCCGACGGGAGCTTCGAGGTCCTGGGGGGCTGAAAGCGAGCGGTTTTCGCGCACTCGGCGGGGGCCGGGGGTGGGGGGCGCCGGTGTCGAATTCGGGGGACGCGCTCGCGTTGACTCCCGTTCTAAGCCGGTGTAAAATAAGAGTCTGTCAATTTCTGCGGGCGCTCTGCTGACGTAGCTCAACTGGTAGAGCAGCTGATTTGTAATCAGCAGGTTAAGGGTTCGAGTCCCTTCGTCAGCTCCAGTGTGGCAGGCACAGCGCGCAGCCGCAATCGAACCCCGCGTCGGGCGCGCGGGGTTCCGTGTCGAATGCGGGGCGACGAGATGGCGGTGGGGTGGCCGAGTGGCTAATGGCAGCAGACTGTAAATCTGCCGGGCTTTGCCCTACGTAGGTTCGAATCCTACCCCCACCATGCGGTGGCGGAGTTGGTGGCGGCAGGAAGGCGCGGGTCTGCGGGTGTAGCTCAGTTGGTAGAGCATCAGCCTTCCAAGCTGAGGGTCGCGGGTTCGAGTCCCGTCGCCCGCTCTGCAGCCGGAAGTCGCTCGCGTAGCTCAGTCGGTAGAGCACATCCTTGGTAAGGATGAGGTCACCGGTTCGATCCCGGTCGCGAGCTTGGACCGACGCCGCCCCGGGGCGGTGATCACGACGACAGCCCAGGGCGGACCGGGTCCCCCTGCACTCTGAACCTGACGGACGGAGCACCGGAGTCATGGCCAAGGCGAAGTTCGAGCGGACGAAGCCGCATGTGAACGTGGGGACGATCGGGCACGTGGACCACGGGAAGACGACGTTGACGGCGGCGTTGACGAAGGTGTCGTCGGACAAGGGGTGGGGGACGAAGTACGTGCCGTACGAC
>JBFILX010000216.1:0-3872 GCA_041612035.1 Gemmatimonadales bacterium
GCTCCGGGCTGCGCTCGACCGGGACGGCTGAGCCGCCGGGTTGACGTCCCCGCCCTCCCGCCCCCATTTCTCCCACGCTCGCCCATTCCTCTCCCCTCCACCCGCAAGGACCGATGGCCACCGACTTCGTCGCCCGCGAACGCGACCGCCTGCTCGAGGAACTCTTCGCCTTCCTCGCCATCCCGAGCGTCAGCACCGATCCCGCGCGTGCCGGCGACTGCCGCGCGGCCGCCGACTGGCTGGTGCGCGAGTTCACCCGCCTCGGCTGTCCCGTCGCGACCCTGCTGGAGGGCAAGGGGCACCCGGTGGTCTGGGCCGAGAGCCCGCGGGTGGAGGGCGCGCCGACGCTGCTGGTGTACGGCCACTACGACGTGCAGCCGGCCGACCCGCTGGACGAGTGGGTGAGCCCCCCGTTCACCCCCACGATCCGCGAGGGCCGGGTGTACGCCCGCGGCGCGGTGGACGACAAGGGCCAGGTGTACTGCCTGCTCAAGGCGTACGAGGCGGTGCTGGGCGGCGACCGGCGGGCGCCGCTCAACGTCAACTTCCTGATCGAGGGGGAGGAGGAGAGCGGCGGCAAGACGATCGAGGCGCTGCTGAAGCGGGAACCCCAGCGCACCCGGGCCGACGCGGTGCTGGTGGCCGACATGTCGTACTTCGCCCCGGGCCAGCCCGCGGTGTACACCGCGCTGCGGGGGATGTGCTACGCGGAGATCCACCTGCGCACGCTGGAGCGCGACCTGCACTCCGGCAGCTACGGCGGCGTGGCGCCCAACGCCATCGAGACGATGGTGCACCTGCTCGGCAGGCTGAAGGACGCCAGGGGGAAGATCCGGATCCCCCGGCTCTACCCGTCGGTGGTCCCCCCGTCACCGCAGGAGCTGGCCACCTGGGCCTCGCTCCCCTTCGACGAGGAGGCGTACCTGCGCGAGGAGGTCACGGGGAAGGCGCTCACCGGGCTGGCCGACCGCTCGGTCTTCGAGCGCACCTGGGCGCTTCCCACCTTCGAGATCCACGGGATCCGGGGGGGATTCACGGGGGAGGGGGCCAAGACCGTCATCCCGGCCCAGGCCACGGCGAAGGTGAGCCTGCGGCTGGTGCCGGGGCTCACCTACAGGAAGGTGGGGCGCTGGCTCGCCAAGGCCGTGGAGAAGCACGCCCCGCCGTATGCCACGGCGGAGGTGCGCCTGCTGCACGGGGGCGACCCGGTGCAGGTGGACACCAGCCACCCGGCGTTCGGGGTGCTGGACGAGGCGTTCGAGGCGGTGGTGGGGAAGCGGACGGTGTCCGTCCGGGCCGGCGGGTCGATCCCCGTGATCCCGCTGCTCGCGGCGGGCGGGGCGCCGGTGCTGCTCACCGGGATCGGGCTCCCCGACGACGGGCTCCACTCGCCGAACGAGAAGCTCGACCTGCAGCAGCTGTGGGACGGGATCGCGGTGTTCGAGCGGTTCTACCGCCTGTTCGCGGCCCGGGGCGGCCGCGGCTGAGTCAGGCGTCGGGGGGCTGCTCGACGGGGGCCCGCTTCCCCCCGGCGTACTGCGACTCGATCCGGACGTGGAGGTCGTCGGTGCCCACGATGGCCTTCACCGACACCACGATGCCGCCCACCACGTCGTCGGCCCAGTAGGGATCGGGCCGCTGGTCCTCGGGGAGGTCACCGCACCGGTCTTCCAGGTACTGGATGGCGGTGGTCACCCACTCGTTCTGGGAGTTGGCGACCAGGGACCAGGCCCCGGTGGCCCGCAGCTCGCGGTCGGCCAGCTCCTCCAGCCCCGCCTCGATCCCCTGCACCACGGGCCGCGACCGCAGCTTCTCGGCCACCATCGTGAGCACCGTGCGGCGCTCGGTTTCCTGGGGTTCGGGGAGGGGCGTGAGGTAGTGGCGCTGGTCGGCCACCATCTCCGCGAGCCGGACGCAGACCGCGCGGATGGGCAGGGTCAACGACGGGGGCACTTCCCGGGCCCAGCTGGCCGCCGCCTTCAGTATGTCCGCCACGATGGCGTCGGCTTGCGCGGACAGCTTGCCGCGATCGAGCGTCTCGCCCATGCCCAATGATAACAGGTTGGGCCGGGCCGTGATCCGCGCCGGGCGTCAGCGGCGCGGGCCCCGCCGCATCGGCGCCGGATCCGGGCGGCCGAACCGCTCCTCCGCCCAGGGATCGCCGCGCATGTGGTAGCCGTTGTCCTCCCAGAACCCCGGCCGGTCGCCCGCCAGGACCTCGAGCCCCGTCACCCACTTGGCGCTCTTCCAGAAGTAGAGATGGGGAACCAGCAGCCGCACGGGGCCGCCGTGCACCCGCGGCACCGACCCCGTGTGCAGCACGGGCCACTTGCGGGTCTCGATCTGGCCCGGCGGCAGTCGGCGGCCGGCGGGGGAGCGGGCGTCCACCCGTGGGGTCATGGGCCCGAAACGCCGGAGACCGCCTCCCGGTTCCAGCCGGCCGGCACGCCGGGGATTTCCGCGACGGCCACCGCCGCGGGCCGGTGCCCGAAGACCTCCGCGAACGCGGCCGTCACCGCCTCCCGGGCCGCCCCGGGGAGGGTGGCGGGGTCCGCGGTCGGCCGTTCGCCGGCCACGCTGGTCATCACCACGCCGTCGATGCCGCAGGGCACCACCACGTCGAAGGCGCGGAGGTCGGTGGTGACGTTGAGGGCGAAGCCGTGCATCGTGACCCACTGCTTCACGTGCACCCCGATGCTCGCGATCTTGCGCGATCCCACCCAGACGCCGGTGAGCCCCGGGCGGCGCCCGGCCGCCACGCCCAGCCGGTCGAGCGCCCGGATCAGGGCCTCCTCCAGGCCCCGGAGGTACCAGTGCAGGTCGGGACGGTGGGCGGCGAGGTCGAGCACGGGGTACCCCACCAGCTGCCCCGGGGCGTGGACCGTCACGTCGCCGCCCCGTTCCACCTCCGCCACCTCGTAGCCGCGGCGGGCCAGTTCCGCCGGTGGCAGCAGCAGGCTCCCCTCCCGGGTGCCCCGGCCCAGGGTCACCACCGGCTCGTGCTCCACCAGCAGGAGCAGGTCCTCGGCCAGGGTGCCGTCGAGCCGGGCCCGGACCAGGGCGCGCTGGAGTCCCAGGACGGGCTCATAGGGGCGCCGGCCCAGATCGGCCACCAGGAGAAGGCGGCTCACGCGGCGTCGGCGGCCCGGCCGGCCGCGGTCGCGAGCCGCCGGGCCAGGAGAGCGGCCACCACGGCGGCCCCGAGCAGTCCCCAGCGGCCCAGCGCGCCGTCGAGCGGGAAGGAGACGACCGTCACCAGCACCACGGTGGCGAACCCCGCGACGATGGCCAGGCCACCCTGGCGGTAGGTGGAGCGGATGGGGGAGAGCAGGGTCCAGGTGACGATCGCCGCCAGCATGACCCCGGCCACCGCGCCCAGCAGGAGGGTGAAGGCCGCGGGCGAGTCGAGGTCGGGGGTGCTGGCGGCCGGAATCCCGATCTGGAGCGTCCGCACCAGCCAGAGCGAGGCCAGGATCAGGGCGGTGCCGGCCAGGATGCCGCTGGCCATCGCCCGGACCGCGAGCCCGACGTAGTCGCGGGCGGGCGCCTCGGCGCCGAGCGGGTGGGGGGACGGGGGGCGCTCGGACACCGGCCGCGGGTCAGGTGTGCATGACCCGTCCCATCGCGTCGAGGCAGGCTTCGGCGACCGCCTCGGACAGCGTGGGATGGGCGTGGACCGCCAGCTCGACCTCTTCCACCGTGTACTCGTTCTCGCGGGCCACGGCCAGCTCGTGGATCATCTCGGAGGCGTGCCCGCCCACGATGTGGGCCCCGAGGATCTCGCCGTACTTCTTGTCGCGGAGGATCTTCACGAACCCTTCGGTCTCGTTCGAGGCGCGGGCCCGGCCGTTGGCGCTGAAGGGGAACTTCCC
>JBFILX010000217.1:0-3836 GCA_041612035.1 Gemmatimonadales bacterium
CCGGCTGTCGGGGGTGAAGGCGTAGCCCGGGAGGACGTCCATGTTGGCGAGGGACTCCTGCTCGTCGCGCTGGATCGGGTAGGCCAGCCACCGCTCCTCGCCCGAGGCCAGCTCCCGGATCCGGAGGCCGGTCTCCGCGTGGTAGCGGGTGCCGTAGGTGAGCCAGCGGCCGTCGGGCGAGATGGCCGGCCGGAACGCCGAACCGTGACGGGACGACATGGTGGTGAGGGTCCCCGTCTCCCGGTCGTACACGCCCAGCTGGTACTGCGGCAGGATCGCGTTGTACTGCCAGAACCCGTTCCGGGCCGCGTACCAGATGTACCGCCCCTCCGGATGCACCGCCGGCCCCAGCATGCGCTGGGCGGTCTGGCCCTGCACCAGGGGCACCCCGATCCCGCCCCCGGTGTGGTACATCCACAGCTTCTCCGCACCGATGCCCCGGCCCGACCGGCTCACCACCACGTATTTCCCGTCCGGCATCCACTCGGGCGAGAGGTACCCGTAGTCGGTCCCGCGGGTGAGCTGGGCCGGCTCGCCGCCCGCGGCGGGAATGAGCCACACGTTGTCGTCGCCGCTCCGGTCGGAGACGAACGCGAGGGTCTTCCCGTCCGGGCTGAACCGGGGCTGCATGTCGTGGGCGAGGCCGCTCGTCAGCCGGGTGGCGGTGCCGCCGGTGATCGGCATGGTGTAGAGATCGCCCAGCAGGTCGAAGGCGATGGTGCTGCCGTCGGGACTCACGTCCAGCGAGATCCAGGTGCCCTCGCTGGTGGTGAACCGCGCCGTGCGGGTGGCCTCGAGCGGCAGCCCCTTGCGGGTGGAATCGGGGACGGGCGCCGAGGCGGTCAGGGTGGCAGCCGTCGCCGTCAGGCAGAGCGCGGCCAGGGCCAAGACCCGGAACGTGTGCCGTTGCATTGCGATGGACTCCGTGAGGCCGAACGTGTGCATGAGGACCGGGCGGGACTCGCGGGCCCGCCGTCGGGACTGATAACCTATTTGGGATGCCCGGATCGGACTACCCTGCGCCCGGGGCCGCGCGCTGCTTCCCGGCCCTACGCGCGCCGCGGCGACGCGGTTTCGCGGTGGAACGCGCGGCCCTGCTCCTGGCCGTGCTGAGCGCCGGGTGCGCCGCGCGCCCGGTGCGCTACGTCACGGTGGTCCCGGCCTCGGCCCAGGCCATCTCGCTCCTGGGCGACACCCTCTGGACCCTGCCGATCGCCCCCGAGGAGGGGCAGCGGCGCGTGCGGCTGCTGTTCCAGGCGCGGGACGAGGCGGCGGCGCGGCCCCACGACGCCAACGTGCAGATCCTGCTCGCCCGGCGTACCGCCGACCTGGGCCGGTTCCGCGAAGCGATCGGGCTCTATTCGGAGGCCCTGGCCGAGCACCCCACCGATCTGCGCATCCCGCGGCGGCGGGGGGAACTGCTGCTCCGCATCCGGGAGTTCGCCCGGGCGGAGGACGACCTGCGGCACGCGGCGCGGGAGAGTCTCGAGCGGCCCATGGCGGCCGAGTTCAACGAGATCGAGGACGGCGACCTCCTGGTGGGCACCACCCTGCAGTTCCGGTCGCTCTTCTACCTGGGGATGACGCACTATCTCCGGGGCGCCTTCGGCCCGGGCCGGGAGATGTTCCGCGAGGCGCGGCGCCGGGCGGTCGGCGCCGACGACCTCGTGGCCGCCTCGCTCTGGCAGTTCTTCAGCGCCCGGCGACTGGGCGAACTCGACCAGGCGGTGGCCCTGCTCAACGAGGTCCCGTCCGAAGACCCCATGACCGCCGTGCTGCCGGAGCACCGCATGCTGCTGGCCTTCCGCGGCGACCTCCGCCGGGAGGACCTGCTCCGCAACCCGCTCCGGCCCGTCGGACCGGACCAGGTGCTCTACGCCTACGGCCTGGGCTTCGCCCTCCTGCTGCTCGACCGGACCGGCGAGGCGGCCATGATCTTCCACGCGATCCGCGAGACGCCCGACTGGTCGGCGCTCGCCTATCTTGCCGCGGAGGCGGAGCTGGCCCGCCTCGACGTCCCCTCACCCGAACCCCCCTCGTGACCCGGAGCCGACCGTGACGTCGCGATTCCGCCGCCGCCTCCCGCTGGTCGCCGGACTGGCGGCCCTGCTGACCGCCCCGCTCACCGCCCAGGCCCCGGTCGAGGCGATCTCCCTGCTGGGCGACTCGCTCCGCCGGCCGGTCCCTTCCGCCGCCGCCCAGGCCCGCATGGAGGCCCAGCTCGACTCGGCCCGGCGGGCCTTCGAGGCCGACCCGCATTCGGTGGACGCCCTCATCTGGGTGGGCCGGCGCACGGCCTACCTGGGCCGCTACCGCGAGGCGGTCGAGATCTTCTCGCGCGGCATCGCGGCCCACCCCAACGACGCGCGGCTCTTCCGCCACCGCGGGCACCGCCACATCACCCTGCGCCAGCTCGACCGCGCGATCGACGACCTGGAGCGGGCCGCGCGGCTGGTGCGCGGGAAGCCCGACGAGGTGGAGCCGGACGGCCAGCCCAACGCCCGCAACATCCCGACCAGCACCCTGCACTCCAACATCCGCTATCACCTCGGTCTCGCCTACTACCTGAAGGGCGATTTCGGGAAGGCGCTGGAGGCCTACCGCACCGACGTGGACAGCGCATCCAACCCCGACATGCTGGTGGCCAGCAGCCACTGGCTGTACATGATCCTGCGGCGGCTGGGACGGGAGGAGGAGGCGAAGGCGGTGCTGACCCCGATCACGGCCGACATGGAGATCATCGAGAACGGGGCCTATCACCGGCTCCTGCTGCTCTACCGCGGCGACCTGACGCCGGAGGCGCTCCTCGCGGGGGCCGGCGACGAGGGGTCGATCGAGGACGCCAGCGTGGGGTACGGGGTGGGCAACTGGCATCTCTACCACGGGCGCCGGGCCGAGGCGGAGCGGATCTTCCGCCGCATCGTGTCGGGCGGGGCGTGGGCCGCCTTCGGCTACATCGCGGCGGAGGCCGAACTGGTCAGGATGCGGTAGGCGCGCCGACGACTCAGGGAATCCGGTAGCGCTCCAGGTACTGCAGCCCGTCCTGGTCGGTCTGCTGGGCGTATACCACGCCGGGGCCGAACCCGACCACCCGCCGTCCGGCGGGCAGGACGATGGAGCGGGTCATCGTCGCGGCGGGCCCGAACACGTCGTACACCCGGGGCGATCCGGCGGCCACCGAGCGCTCGACCCAGGCCTCGCCCTCCGCGGAGACCATCACCGCGCTGAAGGGCGGCTTGCTGGCGGGCCACTCGTACTGCGACGGGTCGGGCTCGCTGCGCTGCGAGCCGCCCCGGCCGAACCGCACGCTCATCCGGCCGTTCTCGTTGGTCATCATGACGGAGAGACCGTTGGCGGCCTGCTCCATCCACTCCCGCTTCTCGGGGTCGCGCACCGGCACCGGCCGGTAGTCGTTGGCGGGCCCACGATCCACCTTGCCGTCGGTGCCCATCCACTCCAGCCGGTAGCCGGCGGCCCGCGCGAGGGCCACCCGGCCGTCGGGGGCCACCGCCCAGGCGTCCTGGGGCGAGAGCGGAACCGACCGCATCGTCACCGATCGGTTCCCGCTCCCCCCGGAGGTGTTGACCTTCACCTCCGGCAGCCCCACCCGGGCCACGGTGTCCATCACGTCCCGGGCCCGATCCCACCGCACCACCGGGGCGGAGTCCGCCCGGCCGCCGTCGGGCCGCATGCCGGGCTGGAAGTAGATCCGCCCGCGGCCGTCGGTCCCGCGCGGGATCACCATCGTCATCCCGGGGCCCATCTGCCCCCGGGCGATCGGGGTGGACTCCTTGTACCTGCCGGTGGGATCGAAGATCGACAGGCGCCCGTTGCCC
>JBFILX010000218.1:0-3801 GCA_041612035.1 Gemmatimonadales bacterium
CGTCGAGCTGGCTGATCCACCGGGTGAGCCAGACGGTGGTGTCGAGATCGAGGTGATTGGTCGGCTCGTCGAGGAGCAGGAGGTCGGCGGGCGCCGCCAGCGGGCCGGCCAGTCCGACCCGCCCGCGCTCCCCGCCGCTCAGGGAGCCGACGGGACGGGTCTTCGCCTCCTCGGGGTCGAAGCCGAGCCCGTGGAGGACCGCGTCGACCCGGGCGTGGAAGTCGTACCCGCCCAGGTGCGCGAACCGCTCCTGGTCACGGCCGAACCGCTCGAGGTCTGCCTCGGTCACCTGGTCCCCGAGGGTGGCGAGCCGCTCGGCCTGCGCCGCCAGCCGGCCTTCGAGCGCGATCGCCTCGGCGAACCCGACGGCTGCCGCCTCCCACACCGTGGCGGCGTTGGCGAACGCCCGGTGCTGGTCGAGCACGGCGATCCGGAGCGAAGGCGGGCAGGACACGTCCCCGCGGGTGGGAGCGAGGTCGCCCGTGAGGAGGCGGAACAGGGTGGTCTTGCCGGCGCCGTTCCGGCCGACGATGCCCCACCGCTCACCGCGGGCCACCGTGAAGGAGACGTCGGCGAGCAGCGGGGTCGCGCCGAATTCGACGGCCACGGCGGCCAGGGAGAGGAGCGTCACCGGGGAAGAATAGCGGATCGCGGCGGTGCGGACCCCGGGGATTGGCCGCCGTGCGCGAAGGTCCTTAAGGTTGAAGCGCGGCGTGACCGTCCATTTCAGCGAGGGGTCCCTATGCGACCGGTACGGCTTCGGCGTGGGTTCGTGGTTCTGGGTCTCGTCACGGTCGGGTGCGGGGCCGGGCCCGACCCCGCCCCCGAGCCGAACCTGGCGGTGCCGGCCTGGGCGGCGGACGCGGTCTGGTACCAGGTCTTCGTCGAGCGCTTCCGGAACGGGGACCCGGCCAACGACCCGACCGCCCACGACATCATCGGCTTTACCGACGAGCTGGCACCGGCGGGGTGGGGGATCACGCCCTGGTCGCACGACTGGTACCGACAGGAGCCGTGGGCTGCGGCCACCGGGAAGGACTTCTACGGCACCGCACAGTTCCGCCGCTACGGCGGCGACCTGCAGGGGGTGCTGGACCGGCTCGACTACCTGCAGGACCTGGGGGTGACCGCCCTCTACTTCAATCCGCTGAACGACGCCCCGTCGCTGCACAAGTACGACGCGCGGCACTACCACCACATCGACCGGAACTTCGGGCCCGACCCGCGCGGGGACGAGGCCCGGATGGCGGCGGAGGACCCGACCGACCCCGCCACCTGGGGGTGGACCGCGGCCGACAGCCTCTTCCTGGCGCTGGTGCAGGAGGTGCACCGGCGCGGGATGCGGATCATCATGGACTACTCGTGGAACCACACGGGGATCACCTTCTGGGCCTGGCGCGACGTCCTGGCGAACCAGCGGGCTTCGCGCTACGCCGACTGGTACGAGATCGAACGGTTCGACGATCCCGCCACACCGGACACGAACGAGTTCGCCTACCGGGGCTGGGTCGGGGTGCCGTGGCTGCCGGAGTGGAAGAAGGTGGGCCGGCCGGCGGGACAGACCCACGGCGCGATCGAGGGAACGCTGATGCCGGGGGTGCGTGACCACGTGTTCGCGGTGACCCGTCGCTGGCTCGATCCGAACGGCGACGGCGACCCCTCGGACGGCGTGGACGGCTTCCGGCTGGACGTGGCGGAGATGGTGCCGCTCGGCTTCTGGCGCGAGTACCGCCGGTTCGTGCGGGGCATCAACCCCGAGGCCTACCTGGTGGGCGAGATCTGGTGGGAGGCGTGGCCCGACCGGATGTACGACCCGGCGCCCTGGCTCCAGGGCGACGTCTTCGACGCGGTCATGCACTACCGCTGGTATGCCCCCACCCGGAGCTTCTTCGCCCAGGCGCCCCCGTTCCTGACGGCCACGGGGTATGCCGCCGCGCTCGACTCGCTGACGGTGGGGATCGGCGGGGATCACCTGCGGGCGATGATGAACCTGACCGCGAGCCACGACACCCCGCGGTTCGCCACGTCCGTCTTCAACCCCGGGCGCTACAAGTACCAGGTCAACCCGCGGGAGAACCCCGGCTACCGGCTGCATCGCCCCGACGAGCGGACCCGGCGGCTCCAGCGGCTCATCCTGGTGCAGCAGTTCACCTGGCCCGGCGCGCCGCACGTCTGGAACGGGGACGAGGTGGGGATGTGGGGTGCGGACGACCCGGACGACCGGAAGCCGATGCTCTGGGGCGATCTCCGGTACGAGGACGAGACCGCCCACCCCTTGGGCCGTCCCAGGCCGCGGGACCGGGTGGCGCCCGACACGGCGCTCTTCCGGCTCTACCGGGACCTGATCGCGCTGCGGAAGGCAAACCTGCGGCTGTTGGCCGACGGGAGCGTGACCTGGCTGCTCACCGATGACGACCGGCGGGTGCTGGCCTACGAGCGGGTGCTGGGGGAGGCGCGGGCGGTGGTGGCCTTCAACGCCTCCGAGGTGGCGCGCGAGGTGTCGGTGCCCGCCACGGGCCGCTATCGGCGTGCCTATCCGGTCGGGGAGCCGGTGGAGGCGGTGGGCGGCGCGCTCACCGCCACCCTCCCACCGCTCGCCGCCCAGGTCTGGATCAGGGAGTAGCCCGCCCGAGCCTCAGACCGCGCGGAACCGGTACCCCGGAGATCAGGGGGCCGGGGCGAGCAGGACCAGGTCGGCGCCGGACGGCAGTGCCACCAGCCCGCCACGGACCACGCCCCGGGCGCCCGAATAGCCGTCCTGCATCGGGGTGCCCTCGGCGAAGAGCCCGAAGACGGGGACGGTGCGCGGCCCGTCCCCCAGCCCCAGCGCCACCAGGACCCGGTCCATGCGTCCGTCCACCTCGAGGCTGCGGCTGAAAACGTAGGGATCCGCCTGGTGGGTGCGGTGCACGCCGGCCCCCACCGCGGGGTGGGCCTGCCGGAACCGGGCGATCCGGCGCCAGTGGTCGAGGGTCCGCCGGGCCACGCTGCCGGGCCGCAGGCCGTCCCAGTTCATGACCGAGCGCAGGTTCGCGTCTCCCTCCGCGCCCGGGATCCGGAGCGGCCGGGCCAGCTCGTCGCCGTAGTAGATCTGCGCGGCGCCGGGGGCCAGCAGGAGCCGGGTGCCGGTGCCCAACGGGTCCCGGCGATCGCGGTCGAGGGGCCCGCCGTCGTCGTGGGAACTGGCGTAGTTGACGACCGACACGCCCCGCAGGGGGCCGGTGTGCAGCGCGGCCGCGTAACGCGAAAAGAGGCTGTCGAGCGGGCCCGCCGCCTCGCGCTTGAACCCGAAATTGATCAGGCCGTCGTAGCCGTGGGCGAAGTAGTCGACCGCGCGGTCGCCGAAGTCGTACTGCCGGCCGTGGCCCAGTTCCCAGCCGTAGACCTCGCCCATCATGTAGAACGGCAGGTCGTCGAGCACCTGGTCGGGGTGCGCGCGCTTCCAGTCGGCGAAGGCCACGTCGGCCTCGCGGCGCAACTCGGCGCTCACCGATTCGCCGAAGTGCTTGGAGGTGTCCACCCGGTACCCGTCGAACCCGAACTCGCGTACCCAGTCGGTGAGCCACTTGACCAGGTAGTACCGCGGCGCCCGCGGGTACCCGGTGCGGCGGAAGAAGGCGTCCAGCTCCGCCACCTCCCGGTCGCGGCGCCCCTCCCGCTCCCACTTCTCGCTTAGCAGCCCGGGCAGCTCAACTGGTTCGTCACGGTTGGTGAGGATATCCGGAAGGTTGGCGACGAGTGTGCAGTCTACCGTGGTGGTGTAATCCCTGAAGGCACACCGCGGACCGGTACGAACCCATA
>JBFILX010000219.1:0-3775 GCA_041612035.1 Gemmatimonadales bacterium
AAGCTCGGCTCCATGATGCAGTCGGTCCTGGGCTTCCTCCCGGGCCAGTTCCGCTTCGCCGTGACCCCGAAGGCGGAAGGCGCCGCGGCGAGCCCGCGCCGGCTGCTGCCCTACCTGGCCCTGGTGGCCGGGCTCGCGCTGGCCGCCGTCTGGGGGGCGGTGCGGGCGCTGCGGGCCCCGGGCGAGTACGAGCTGTGGGCCTACGCCGTCAACGTCTTCTTCTCGCTCTTCTTCCTCTACCTGCTGGTGCCCGTGATCGTCCTGGCGCTCAAGCGCAAGGAGTCGCGGCGCACCTACCGGTTCCCGCAGCGGCTCGACCTGCCGGTGCTGTACCGCGTGGCCCACGCCCCCGGGAGCGGGTGGCACCAGGCCTTCGCCCGGAACCTGAACCGCTTCGGGATGTCCATCACGATCGACGCCCCCATGGCCACGGACACCGTGCTCGACCTGCGGCTCGACCTCCCCGAGGGGCCCATCGTGGGCCAGGCCACCGTGCGCTGGGCCCAGGAGATCAGCGCCGCCGGCCGCACCCGGTTCGCCAACGGGCTCCGGTTCGAGGGGATGACCCCCGATCAGCACGACGCCATCGCCCGGCACCTGTTCTGGGAGATCGCCCCCCGGCACGGCGAATACCACCGGCTCACCACCCGTTCCCAGGCGATGGAGGCCGCATGACCCGCCTCGCCCGGGCCGCGCTCGCGTGCCTCCTCCTCGCCGGGGCGGCACCCCTGGTGGCCCAGGACTCCCTGGCGGTGGCGGCCCGCCGCGAGGCCGCGGCGGGGCGTCATGCCGCCGCCGCCTCGCTGTACGAGCGGGCCCTGGCCGCGGCGCCGGACGACCAGGGGCTGCTGGGCGAGTACGCCGACGCCCTCGAGGCCTCGGGCCGCTGGCGCGATGCCATCCCGGCGCTCGAACGGCTGGTCCGGGCCCGTCCCGACGACGGCCGCCGGCTCCGCCAGCTGGGCCAGTTCCTCGCCTGGACCGGCGACCGGGACCGTGCGGTGGACCTGCTCCGCCGGGCCGCTGCCCGCCAGCCCGACGATCCCGGGACCCTCGCCGCCCTGGGCGAGCTGCTGAGCTGGATTCCGGAGCGGCGCGACGAGGCGGCCCGCGTGTTCGACCGCACCCTCGCGCTCGACCCGGACAACCGCCGGGCCCGGGAGGGCCGCGCCAACCTGCTGGCCTGGGGCGGACGGGCGGCGGAGGCGCTTGAGGCGTTCGACGCGCTGCTCGCCGCCGAGCCCGCCAGCGTCGGCGCCCTGCGCGGGAAGGGCAGCGCGCTCAACCAGCTGCGCCGCCACCGCGAGGCCGCCATGGTGCTGCGCCGGGCGCTCGCGATCGATCCGCGGGACGTGGGGGCCCTCCAGGAACTGGCCCAGGCGGAAGCCGGTCTCGCGCGGTTCGGCGCGGCCGACAGCACGCTGCGGCTCCTCCCCGACGTGCGGAGCCCGTCGCTCGACCGGCTCCGTGACACCACCCGGCGCGCGCTCGGCACCTATGTGGAGGTCGAGGGACTCGGACGCGACCGCCAGGACCAGCTCGACGCCGGCGAGGCCCGGCTCCGGCTGTCCGGACTGGTCCGGCCCGACCTGCGGGTGACGGGGAGCGCCAGGGTCACCCAGTACGATCCGGCCGGAAGCGGGATGGGGTTGGGCGCCACCGGGCTGGGCGTCGGCGCCGAATACCGCCGGGACCGGGTCACGGCGGAGGCCGGGCTCGAGAGCCGCTGGGTGGACGAGACGGACGGCACCGGCTGGGACCTGGGCCTCAGGGCCGGATGGCAGGCCGCGGACCATCTCCGGGTAGAGGCCGGCTGGAGCAGCGCGCTGCTGGAGGAGACCCGCCGCTCGATGGTGCTGGGCGCCCGAAGCAGCCTGGCGCACGTCGGGGCCGCCCTGGTCGAGCACCCCTCGGGGGTGGACGGTGAGGTCCGGCTCCTGGCCGGCCGCTACTCCGCCGACGGTCTTCCGGCCAACGATCGGATCGGCGTGGACCTGCGGGTGGGCTACGCGCTGCGCGGCCACGCCCCGTGGCTCCGCGCGAGCTACGGGTTCCTGGCGACCGGATTCGACTTCAGCGCGAGCGAGTCGGCCCCCGCCGCGCCGACGAGGGTGGGCGGCTACTTCAGTCCCGCCGCGTGGCGCATGCACTACGGGAGTCTCGGCGCCTCCCACCGGTTCGGCCGGGCCTTCTGGGAGTTCGACGGCCGGCTGGGGGCGCAGACGGTGGAGGAGGTCGCGGGCACCCCGGCCGACACGCGCCTCGCGATCACGGTGAACACCCACCTCACCGTCCGGCTCGCGCCGCGGCTCGACGCCGACCTGGCGTACCGCTACGCTGACGCCTTCAGCGCGTTCCGGATGCACGAGCTGCGGCTGGTCCTGCGGCAGTACCTGACGCGCTGACGCTCCGGCGTGACGGCAGACGGGGCCCCGGCGGTTCACCGCCGGGGCCCCGTGCACGTCTGTCAGGCGGGCGCTAGTGCTTGTGGGCCGAGTGGTCGGCGGCGGCCGGATCGAGCCGGAGGTAGTGGCGGGCGTCGGCCAGGTAGAGTTCGCTCGCCCGGTCCGCGGAAGGCCAGGGCGTGCCCCGGTCCGGCAGGAAGAGCCCGCCGATCACCCCCATGCCGCCCCCGTCGATGGTCTGGCCGGTGGGGTTGTCGTAGTGGACCGTGACCCGGTAGGTCCGCTCGGGGGAGATCCGCACCCCGACCCGGAAGAGCCCGTAGAGCCGTCCGACCGGGACACCCACCACGTTGCGTTCGTCATCCAGCTGGGGCGCGGCGGACCAGATCACCTTGCCGCTCTCCACCTCGGTCAGTTCGATCAGGGTCCCCATCTCGTGGAGGTGCCCGCCCACCGCGACGATCCGTCCCGGCAGGCTGGGCCTGGCCTCGTAGGACCGCGCCGAGCGGCCCGGGGGCAGCGCGAACGACTTGTCGCCGACCGGGAAGGCCACGTCGAGCTGGAAGGGGTAGCCCTGGTACACCGGCCAGGGCCGACTCTCGGGGACGTAGTCGAGCACCAGGCGGGTGGTCACCCCGCGATAGTCCACGTCGGTCGGGTTGTGGAGCATGGCGTTCGCCACCCAGACGTCCCCCGCCTGGAACGGCAGCCCGAACAGGAGCCAGGGGAGCCGCTGGGGCCCGGTTTCCTTGCCCGCCGCGAGAATGCGGCGCGAGATCGGCAGGAACAGCTCGCGGTGCGCGGGATCGATCAGGTTGAAGTGGTGCAGCAGTTCGTCCGGCAGCCGCTCGCCGCCGGGCCCCAGCAGCTCCACCCGGAAGGCGTGCAGCGCCCCACCCACGGGCAGCTCCACCTTCACCACGGGCGGATAGCCGCCGTTCCCGCCGTGATGCCCGGTATGGGCCGGCAGGTCGATGGCCGGAAGGTCGATGAGGAGCCTGGTCCGCTCCTGGGTGACGGAGGCCGCCGGGAGGGCGGCGGGATCGACCGACTGGGCCGCGATCGCGAGGAAGACCGACAACGTTGGGATCAGCATGGGGCGAAAGTAGTGGCCTCGTGCGGGCGGTTCAACCGGGGGTGAGTCCGGGATTCCTCCCGTTCGTCCGGACCCGACATTAGTTTGCGGATCCTGCCCGCCGGCACCGCGAACTCCGTCGGGGGCATCAGGTTGCGTTGACGGTGCGTTGAGGTCGGCCGGTGACCTTCCGGAGGTCCGGCAGGCGCCCCGACTCCCATTCCGAAGGCTGCTCCCATGCCCCTCGCCACGAAGGTCGTCGCCGCGGCCCCGGCAGGTCACGCCACGCCGCTGC
>JBFILX010000220.1:0-3709 GCA_041612035.1 Gemmatimonadales bacterium
CCAGCGGGAGTCGCCCTTCCCAGCCCCCGGTCTCCATCGTGACGTGGCCCTCGGAGAGGCCCAGCAGCGTGCCCACGTGGGTGACCGGCGGGCTGGTGGACTCCGTGATCCTGATCCGGGTGCCAGGTGCGGGCCCGTCCTGGGCCGCCACGGGTGTGGCGAAGGTGAGTGCCGTAAGCCAGGCACCGGCGAGCGGGGTTCGTATCACGAGGTCAACGACTCCTGATCTGGGCCACGGTGGCGACCGAACCGTCGGGGGCCAGCCGGCGCACCCGCGGCAGCCATTCCCGGCGGTCGTCCCCCGGCGTGTGAAAGTACTCGAGGACGTACAGGTCCCGGCCGGCCACCGCCACCCCGGTGGGCGCCCAGGGATGCTCGGCCCGGAGCAGGGTGGTCACCTCGCCCGCGGGGGTGATCCGGAGCAGCTGACCGCACCCGCTCGCGGCCACGTAGACCGCCCCGTCGGCACCCACGTCCAGCCCGCGGAGGTTGGGGAGGGGGACCTCCTCATCGCCCGGGACCCGCCGGCAGTCCCGCAGCGAGACCCGGGCGAGCAGGGAGACGGCACCGTCCGGAGCAATCCGGTGAACGGCGGTCGCCTCCGTGCCGTAGAGCGCGCCGTCCGGTCCGGCGGCGAGTCCGTGCAGCCAGCGGAGCGGCTCGCCGTGGGCCGTGGCGGTCGGCAGGGTCGCGTGCACCGCGGTCTGCCCGTCGGGCGCCATGCGGTGGATCCTGAGCCGGCCGTCCCGGTCGAGCCGGGGTGCGTACAGGGTGCCGTCCGGCCCGGTCGCCACGGGTCCGTCGCTGGAGAGCACGAGCCCCGGGTCGTCACCGGCCACGACCACGGTGCCGGCCGCGATGCGGCCGAGCGGGTGCCCACGCAGCCGGCCCGACCGGTCCAGCGCCATCCAGTGGAACGCCTGCCCGGGATGCCGGGTGATACGGCCCGCCTGGTCGATCCGGTAGACCCCGCCGCCGGTGTCCACGAAGTACACGTTGCCCCGGTCGTCCACCACGATCCCGGAGCCCGGATGCAGCGCCGCGACGGGCGACACCGGGGCCGGAGGGCCGGCCAGGAGGCCGGTGACGACGAGGAGGGGAAGGGAGGGGAGGATCGGCATCAGGAACATACGGGCTGGAGCCGGGGTCGGGTTTCAGCGCCGCAACGTCGGCGGGCTGTCCGGCTTGCCGACCATGGGGACGAAGGCCACCGGAAGGGTGGCCAGGGTCTCGAGCCCGGTCGGAGTGCGGCGGAGGACCCGCAACTCCTGGAACCCGCGCCCCACGGGGATGGCCATGATCCCGCCCACGACCAGCTGGTCGACCAAAGCGGGCGGGACCTCCTCCGGCGCCGCCGTCACCATGATCCGGTCGAACGGCGCCTCCTCCGGCCAGCCCAGCCAGCCGTTGCCGGTCCGGACCCGGACGTTCGCGTAGCCCAGGTCGCGCAGGAGGGCCGCGGCCCCCTCCGCCAGCGGCGGGACGATCTCGATGGTGAAGACCTCGCCCGCCAGCAGGCTCAGCACGGCCGCCTGGTACCCGGATCCGGTCCCGATCTCGAGCACCCGGTGCCCGGGCGCGACGTCGAGCGCCTGGGTCATGAAGCCGACGATGTAGGGCTGGGAGATGGTCTGGCCGTGCCCGATCGGCAGCGGAAAGTCACCGTAGGCCTGGGCGCGCCGGGCCGGCGGCACGAAGAGGTGTCGCGGGACGGTGCGCATGGCGTCGAGCACCCGCGGGTCGGTGATGTCGCGGCCGCGGAGCTGGCGGTCCACCATGCGGTGCCGGGCCGCGGTCCAGTCGGGTGGGTCCTGGGTCAGGGCGCGCCCGTTTCCGGCGCACGCCAGCGCGCCCGTCAGGCAGAGCGAGACAACGAGATGGCGCGTGGTGGCGACGGCCACGAGGTCCTACCGCAGGTCGGGATAGTGCCTGGAGAGGCACTCGGGGCAGACGCTGTTGGAGAAATCCGCGTCGGTCTGCTGTGCGACGTACCGCTCGAGGTCCTGCCATTCCCCGGCGTCGCCGCGCACCCGCTGGCACTCCCGGCAGATGGGGAGAATGCCGCGCAGGGTCCGGACCTCGCGCATGGCGTCCTCCAGGCCGAGACGGAGGCCGATCTCGCGACGCAGGGCCCCGAACTGTTCCCGCCGCATGACCTGCAGGTACCGCGAGACCAGCCCGCCCAGGAGGTTCAGGGCGACGAGGGCGATCGCGAGGGAGATCACCCCCCCGACGGAGACCGTCGGATACAGCCAGCCGACGATGAGCAGCGTGGCGGCCGCATTCCCCCACCCCGCGAGGGCCTGGAGCCGGAGCGGGAGCGGGATCAGCGCGTAGCTCACCAGGGTGATGGCCATGGCCCCGAAGACATGGCCCTGGAACCCTGGGGGCCGGGTTGCCATGGCGAACAGGCTCAGCCCCACGAGCAGGCCGCAGAGGCCGAGCAGCAGTCGCTGCACCGTGAGCGGTCCGGGCCGGCGCAGGAGACGGAGGAACATCGCGATCGAGATGGCCAGAACGGTGCCGCGGACCGCCGCGAGCTGCCAGAAGGTGTCCGTCCAGCCGAACAGGCGGTAGTCGTTGATCAGGAGAAGGTGGCTGCCCTGGGCCACGACCACGATGGCGGCCGCGAGCCGGGCATCGGCCTCGGCGTGGTGCGCCCGGAAGTCGCCCTCGAGCCCGGAGGACCGGAACTCGCCCCAGGGCGTGAACTGGTCGTCGGGTTCGGCCGTGTCGGACGCGCCGACCGCCGGCAGCGAGGGAGGGGTGACGGTGGCGGTGAGGTCCGGGGAGACGGGACTCAACTCCATGGGCCCAACATAGCGGCGGGTTCGCCGGGCGGGCCACCAGTGGCCCGGGCCCGGATGGCCCGGAGCCACATCCGGCGGATGAAGGCACTGCCCGGGTAGATCACCCGCCAGTAGAGGGCGAACCGCCGGCGGGCGCCGGGACCGCCGGCGGCCACCCGGGTCTCGGTGGAGACGAGCGAGCCCCCGGGGCCGTCGGGGGTTACCCGGAAGTTCATCGCCGCGAGCACCGCCCCATCGGACGGACTCCGCCCGAAGAGCGCAGAGTCGGGGGTGGCTGTCCCGCCGGGTCGGACCAGGACCGTCCCGATCACGAGCTCCCCCGGGGCCGCCTCGCCCAGCAGGACGAATCCCCCCTGCAGCGCCACGTCGATCATGGGGTCGGTGCCCGGATTGAGAATGCCCGGAGGCAGCGGGCGGCCCCCGCGCCGGAGCCAGGTGAGGGCCCGGAAGAACGCGATCTCGTCGGCCCGGACCTGCCGGAGCGCCCGATAGACCCCCTCCGGCGGGGCGGCCACCGCGAGGGCGTGGTGTTCGCGGAACTGCCAGGTGGGCATCGCCGCGTCGAGCAGGGTCCGACCCGACGCCCACTGCGGGGGTGCCGGCCAGGCCAGGCCGGCGATGGCGGTCAGCAACCCCGCCGCCAGGAGGGCCGCCGCCCGGCCGCGGGTGCCGAGGCCGAGCGTGGGGAACGGGCGGAGGGTGGCCACCAGCCCGGCGACCAGCGCCAGCCCGCCGATGTACACGGCCACCGAGGGCCACATCGTGGTCAGCTCACCGGGGGGGAGAGGGGGAGGGGGAGGGGCAAGTGGTGGTGACGTTTTGGATCACCTCGGACCCCAGGGTGCCGCGGAGCGTCCCGGTGAGCCGGCGGACCATCGGGCACGCGCCGGCACGGCCCA
>JBFILX010000221.1:0-3663 GCA_041612035.1 Gemmatimonadales bacterium
CGACATCCCGCTCCTGGTGGACCACGTCTCCCAGCGGCTGGCCGGCCGGGGCGGGATGCCCGCCCGGCGCTTCGCGCCGGCCGCCGTGGAGGCGCTCCAGCGGCGCGACTGGCCGGGGAACGTGCGGGAGCTCCGGAACGCGGTCGAGCGCCTGCTGATCCTGGCGGCCACCCCGGAGGTCGGGGCGGACGAGGTGGACCGGGTGCTGGCCACCGACGCCGGCCGCCCCCCCAGTCCGATCGGCGACCTGTCCCGCGCCCCCACCTTCGAGGCGTTCAAGCAGGAAGCCGAGCGCGCCTTCCTGCTGGGCAAGCTGCGGGACCACGGGTGGAACGTGGCGGAGACCGCCCGGGCCCTCGAGATGCCGCGGTCCAACCTGTACAAGAAGATCGAGCGCTACGGGCTCACCCGGGAGACGTCATGACGGGCCCGCCGCCCCGCGACTGGGACCGCGAGCTGGCCGACATCGACCGGATGATCGCCAAGGCGCCGGCCCCGGTGCCCGGCCCGCGGGCGGCACCGGCCCCCCCGGTCTCCAGGCCGCCGGCCCCCCGCGGCACCGTCCTGGGCACCTGGCTTCGTGTGGGCCTCGGCGTGGCGCTCGCGGCCGCCGTCACCCAGTGGCCCTACGGCCAGGCGTGCGGCACCCGGCTGTTCGTCTACCTGGGCGTCGTCGGCATGGTGGTCCTGGCGGGCCTCTGGGGCGCGGGGACGACCTGGGGCCGCCGGCACGGGTTCGCCCACGTGGTGTCGCTGCTGGTGATGCTGTGGGGCCTGTTCCTCGCCGCGGCCGCCGTGCTCCCGCGGATCGGCTACGCCCGCGACGCGCTCCCCTGGTTCTGCTGATCCTGCCTTCCCGAACACGGACGACCGCCGTCATGGCCAAGACATTCAGGAATTTCATCGGGGGCGAGTGGGTCGCGCCCCAGTCGAAGCGCTACCTCCCCAACCGCAACCCGGCCGACCCCGCGGACCTGATCGGCCGGTTCCCCGACTCGGGGCCCCGCGACGTGGCCGCGGCGGTCCGCTCCGCGCGCCAGGGCTTCGAGCGCTGGTCCCGCACCCCGGCCCCCGTGCGGGGCGAGGTGCTGCGCCGGGTGGGCGACCTGCTTTCGGAGCGCAAGGAGGACATCGCCCGGGCGATGACCCGCGAGATGGGGAAGGTCCTGGCCGAGACCCGGGGCGACGTGCAGGAGGGGATCGACACCGCCTATTACGCCGCCTCCGAGTGCCGCCGCCTCTTCGGGCACACCGTCCCCTCCGAACTGCAGCAGAAGTGGGCCATGAGTTACCGCCGGCCGATCGGCGTGGCGGGGCTCATCACCCCGTTCAACTTCCCGCTCGCCATCCCCACCTGGAAGGCCTTCCCGGCCCTGGCCTGCGGCAACGCGGTCATCCTGAAGCCGTCCGAGGACGTCCCGCATACCTCGCACCTGCTGGTGGAGGCCCTGCTCGAGGCCGGTCTCCCGCCCGAGGTCATCCAGCTGGTGCACGGCCGGGGCGACACCGCGGGCCGGGCCCTGGTCGAGCACCCGGAGGTGCCGGTGGTCTCGTTCACCGGGTCCACCGCCACCGGGTCGTTCATCGGCGAGACCTGCGGCCGGATGCACAAGCGGCTGTCGCTGGAGATGGGCGGCAAGAACGCGATGATCGTCATGGACGATGCCGACCTCGACCTGGCGCTCGACGGCGTCCTGTGGGGGGCCTTCGGAACCACCGGGCAGCGCTGCACCGCCACCAGCCGCCTCCTCGTGCACCGGAAGGTCCACGACCGGTTCCTGGCCCGGGTGGTGGACGCGGCGGACGCGCTGCGGCTGGGTGACGGGCAGGACGACCGGACCGAGGTGGGCCCCCTGATCCACGAGGCCGCCCGGGAGAAGGTCGAGCGGTACGTGGGCTACGGGGAGGAGGACGGGGCGGAGCTGGCCTGCGGGGGCCGCCGGCCGGGGGGCAGCCGGCTGGGAGGCGGGTGGTTCTACCGGCCCACCGTCTTCGCCGGGGTGGCCCCCAAGCACCGGATCGCCCGGGAGGAGATCTTCGGGCCGGTCCTCAGCGTGATCCGGTTCTCCACCTTCGACCAGGCGGTCCGCATCAACAACGCGGTCCCCTACGGGCTCTCGAGCTCGCTCTACACCCGGAACGTCGACCTCGCCTTCCGGGCCCTCGAGCGACTCGACAACGGGATCACCTACGTCAACGCGCCGACCATCGGGGCCGAGGCCCACCTCCCGTTCGGCGGGGTGAAGCAGACCGGGAACGGACACCGCGAGGGCGGGTGGGAGGTGTACCACTTCTACTCGGAGACGAAAGTGTGTTACGTGGATTATTCCGGTACGCTGCAGCGGGCCCAGATCGATACCTATGATTCGTGACCGGCGTCACCAGCGCAGTTGCGCGCCGTGCGCACCCTGCGTAAGGTTCGGCCATCCCGCGTCGTTCCTCGTGAGGTAACTCGATGCGTCCGATCCAGGTCGGATCCTCGAAGCACTCGTCCACCGCGGACGAGGGGTCGCTGGATCAGTACCTGCGCGAGATCTCCCGCTATCCGCTGATCCCTCAGTCGGAGGAGGTCACGCTGGCCCAGCGGATCCGCAAGGGCGACGAGGAAGCCCTCGACAAGCTGGTCCGCAGCAACCTCCGGTTCGTCGTCTCGGTCGCCAAGAAGTACCAGAACCAGGGCGTCAGCCTCGCCGACCTCATCAACGAGGGCAACCTCGGCCTCATCCGGGCGGCCCACAAGTTCGACGAGACCAAGGGGATCAAGTTCATCTCCTACGCCGTCTGGTGGATCCGCCAGGCCATCCTGCAGGCCCTGGCGGAACAGAGCCGGATCGTGCGGGTGCCGCTCAACCGCGCGGGCACCCTGCACCGGATCACCCGCCGCTCCTCGGCCCTGCTCCAGGAACTGGGCCGCGAGCCCACGGCCGCGGAGATCGCCGAGGGGATGGACATCGAGATGGAGGAGGTGCAGAAGACCCTTTCCATCTCCCAGAACCACCTGTCGCTGGACGCGCCCATGACCCCGGGGGAAGACAACCGGCTCCTCGACTACCTGCCCGACACCACGAACGCCACCCCCGACCAGGAGACGTTCGAGCACGCCCTCACCCAGTCCATCGAGGAGGTGCTCCACACGCTGAAGGAGCGGGAGGCCAAGATCCTGCGCCTCTACTTCGGGCTGGACGAGCCGGAGCCGCTCACCCTGGAGGAGATCGGCACCCGGCTGGGCATCACCCGGGAACGGGTGCGCCAGATCAAGGAAAAGGCCCTGAGCCGGCTGCGCCACGTGAGCCGCGCCAAGGCGCTCGAGAGCTTCCTCTCCTGACCCGTTGACCCGCGTCATTCCCTCACCGCCCGGTCGTGGCGGTCCCCCGTCCCGCCGCCGCCGGGCCGGCCGCACCGCGCTGCTGGCCCTGGCCGTGGCCTGTGCGCCCGAGGAGGCCATTCCGCCGGAGCCGGAGACCCTGGAGCCCCGCATCCTGGTGGGGCTGGTGGTGGACGTCCCGGCCCTGGAGCTGGGGGGTGGGGGTCGCCTCGCGGTGGCCGGTCCGGACGGCGCCGTGCTCCTCGACGTCTCCCCGGGGATCCGGCTCGCGGCCGGACCCGGCGCGGACGGGGTGCGGCTCAGCTCCGAAGGGGCCCCCGTCGCCTCGGCCCCGCGGC
>JBFILX010000222.1:0-3631 GCA_041612035.1 Gemmatimonadales bacterium
CTGGAGGACCTGCTCTCCGCCCTGGTGGGCGAGATCTACGACGAGGGCTCCATGGAACCGGTCGGCGGGGCGACGCCCGCCGAGGTCGCCTTCATCGAGGCCGACGCCGGGATGGCGGTGGAGGCGGTCGAGGAGCGGCTGGGGGTGACCCTGCCGCCGGGTCACGCGGCCACCGTGGGCGGCCGGGTCGCCGAGCTGGCGGGCCGGATCCCCGCCGCGGGGGAGCGCCTCCTGGTCGGGGGCCTCGAGGTGGACGTCCTGCAGGCCTCGCCCAACCGGCTGGAGCGGCTGGTGCTGTGGCCCCGGCCCCCGGTCCCGGTGCCGCTCCCCCGGGAGGGCCCATGAGCTTCCAGCCCACCGACTCGCTCGAACTGCTGGTCGAACTGATCCGGGCGGGACGGTTCGACGAGTTCCTGCGCCGCGCGGGGGACCTGGAGCCCGCCGACCTGGCGGACGTGCTGGCCAGCCTCGACGAGGAGGAGCGCCTCGAGGTGGTGCGCCGGCTCCCGCCGGAGCTGTCGAGCCAGGCCCTGGTGGAGTTGCCCGAGGGGCTGCACGCGGAGGACACCCTGGCGGCCCTCGATCCGGCGCACGCGGCCGACATCGTCGAGGAGCTGGAGGACGACGACGCGGCCGACATCCTGGGCGACCTGGAGCCGGAGGAACAGCAGCGCATCCTGGCCCAGGTCGAGGACCCCGAGGACGTCGAGCGGCTGCTGCGCTACGACGAGGAGACCGCCGGCGGGCTGATGACCGGGCACCTGGTGACGGTGCGGGTCACCGACACCATCGGCCAGGCGCTCGAGTCGGTGCGGCACGAGGCGGAGGAGGTGGAGGAGTTCAGCCAGGTGTTCGTGGTGGACGGCCACGACCGGCTGGTCGGCATGCTCTCCTTCAAGGCGCTGGTCGTGGCCCCGCTCGACCGGCCCGTGGCGGCGGTGATGGAGGAGGCCGACGTGACCGTGGGGCCGGAGGAGGACCAGGAGGAAGTGGCCCGCCTCATGGCGCGGTACAACATCCCCAGCATCGCCGTGGTGGACGCCGACGGCCGGCTGCTGGGCCGGGTCACCTTCGACGACGTCACCGACGTGGTCGAGGCCGAGACCACCGAGGACCTGCTCCGGTTCGGCGGCGTCTCGGCCGACGAGGACCTGGCCGCCCCGTGGCGGGCGGCGGTGCCCAGCCGGCTCACCTGGCTCTTCGTCAACCTCATCACCGCCTTCGCCGCGGCCGCGGTCGTGATGTTCTTCCAGGACACCATCGCCCGCACCGTGGCCCTGGCCGCCTGGATGCCGATCATCGCGGGGATGGGCGGGAACGCGGGCACCCAGTCGCTGGCGGTGACCGTGCGCCGGCTGGCCCTGGGCCAGCTCCCCCCCGGGCACTCGCTCCAGATGATGGGCAAGGAACTGGTGATCGGGCTGGTGAACGGCGCCGCGCTCGGCGCCACCGTGGCCATCGTGGCCCTGGTCACGGGGGCCGGGGTCCAGCTGGGCCTGGTGGTCTTCCTCGCCATGGCCGGCAACCTGGTGGTGGCCGGCTTCGCCGGGGCCTTCATTCCGATCCTGCTCCAGCGGCTGGGGGTGGACCCCGCCATCGCCTCCTCGGTCTTCGTCACCACCCTCACCGACATCTGCGGGTTCGCCCTCCTGCTCGGCCTCGCCGGGAGCATGCTCCTCTGACCGGCCCCGGTGAGGCGCTGGCGGGACGCCTGGCGGTGGACGCGCCGGCCGCCGTGAGCCGCGCCATCTCCCTGGTGGAGAACGAGGGCGAGGGGTTCATGGACCTGCTGGCCGCCATCCAGCCCAGGCTGGGGCGGGCCCACCGGGTCGGGGTCACCGGCCCGCCCGGGGCGGGGAAGTCCACCCTGGTGCAGGCGCTCACCCGGGCGTGGCGCGCGGCCGGCCGTACCGTGGCGGTCGTGGCGGTGGACCCCACCAGCCCGCTCAGCGGGGGGGCGCTGCTGGGCGACCGGGTGCGGATGGAGGGGGTGGCGATGGACCCCGGGGTCTTCATCCGCTCGATGGCCACCCGCGGCGCCCGGGGCGGGCTGGCCCTCGCCACCCGCGAGGTGTGCGACGTGCTCGACGCGGCGGGCTACGACCTGGTGGTGGTGGAGACGGTAGGGGTGGGCCAGGCGGAGCTGGACGTGGTCGCCGCGACCGACACCGCGGTGCTGGTGCTGGTGCCCGAGTCGGGCGACGGGATCCAGACGCTCAAGGCCGGCCTCATGGAGCTGGCCGACCTCTTCGTGGTCAACAAGGCCGACCGGCCCGACGCCGACCGCCTGGCCCGGGAGATCGAAACGGCCCTCTCGCTCCGGGCTGCGCCGCCGGGACCGTCCGCGTGGACGTCGCCGGTCCTTCGCGTGGTGGCCACCACGGCCGCCGGCATCGACGGGCTGGCCGAGGCAATTGCGGATCACCGCGCCTGGCTCGAGGGGAGCGGGACGCTGCCCGAACGGCGCCGGGCCCGGCAGGCGGAGCAGCTGGAGAGGGTGGTGCGCCGGGCGGTGGAGCGGTGGGCCTGGCGGGCGGGCGAGGCGACGGACGCGATCGCGCGGCACCGCGAGGCGGTGGAGGCGGGTGCGACGACGCCCTACCAGGTGGCGGCGGAGGTGGTGCGGAAGCTGGAGCGCTGAGCCGGGCGGGGCGCCCGGCTACATGTTCCGGCGGTACTGCCCGCCCACCTCGTACAGCGCCTCGGTGATCTGCCCAAGGGAACAGACCTTCCCGGCGCTCATCAGCGCGTCGAACACGTTGCCCCCGTGCAGGGCCGCCTCCCGCAGCGCGTCGAGCGCGGCCGGGGCCCGCTCCGCGTTGCGGGCGTGCACGAACTCGAGCGAGGCGATGGCGTACTCCTTCTCGTCCGGGGTCGAGCGGATCACCTCGCCCGGCACCAGCGTCGGGGAGCCGCGCGGGTCGAGGAAGGTGTTCACCCCCACCACCGGCAGGTCGCCCGAGTGCTTGAGCCGCTCGTAGAGCAGCGACTCGTCCTGGATCTTCCCCCGCTGGTACATCCGCTCCATCGCCCCCAGCACGCCGCCCCGTTCGGACAGGGCCCGGAACTCCCGCAGCACCGCGGCCTCCACCAGGTCGGTCAGTTCGTCCACGATGAAGGCGCCCTGCAGCGGGTTCTCGTTCCGCGCCAGGCCCAGCTCCTGGTTGATGATCAGCTGGATCGCCATGGCCCGCCGCACGCTCTCCTCGGTCGGGGTGGTGATCGCCTCGTCGTAGGCGTTGGTATGGAGCGAGTTGCAGTTGTCGTAGATCGCCACCAGGGCCTGCAGGGTGGTGCGGATGTCGTTGAAGCCGATCTCCTGCGCGTGCAGGCTCCGGCCCGAGGTCTGGATGTGGTACTTGAGCTTCTGCGACCGCGGGTTGGCCCCGTAGCGCAGGGCCATGGCCCGGGACCAGATCCGCCGGGCCACCCGGCCCATCACCGTGTACTCGGGGTCCATCCCGTTCGAGAAGAAGAACGACAGGTTGTGGGCGAAGTCGTCCACCGCCATGCCGCGGGCCAGGTAGTACTCCACGAAGGTGAAGCCGTTGGCCAGGGTGAACGCCAGCTGGGTGATGGGGTTGGCGCCCGCCTCCGCGATGTGGTAGCCGGAGATGGAGACCGAGTAGAA
>JBFILX010000223.1:0-3627 GCA_041612035.1 Gemmatimonadales bacterium
ACCCCGGTGCCCAGGCAGGGCACGTCCAGCACCACCAGGTCCACCGGCTGGACCGGCGGGGCCAGGGCGTCGGCCATCACCACCGCCGCCCGGCCCGACCCGGCGCGATCCAGGTTTTCCCGCAGCCGTCGGGCGCGGGGCCGTTTCCGCTCCCCGGCCACCACGAACCGGGCCCGGGCCTCGAGCGCGATCGTCTTCCCCCCCGGGGCGGCGCAGGCATCGTAGGCCACGGCGCTCTCGGGCGGGTCGAAGAAGCGGGCGGCCAGGCGCTGGGCCGGGTCCTGTACGATGAAGCCGCCCTCCGCGTACCCGGGCAGGTCGGCGGGACGGGAGACCGTGGCGGGGGAGAGACCGGCATCGAAGGGAGCCGCGTCGAACTCGACCCCTCCCGCCCGCCACGCCCGCTCCAGTTCGGCCCGGCTCCACCGGGCGGGCTGCACGACCAACTGGGGCCGGGTGTCGTTCCAGGTCAGGAGGCGGGCGGTCTCCGCCGGCCCGAACCGGCCGGTCCACCGGCTCACCAGCCAGCCCGGGTGTGATCCGCGACCCGGCACCAGCCTGGGCGATTCGCGCGCCACCTTGCGGAGCACCGCGTTCACGAACGGAGCCGCCCGGGGGTGGCCGCCCTCGCGCGCCAGGTCCACGCTGGTGCTCACCGCGGCGTGCGGGGGCACCCGGTCGAGCCCGGTGAGCTGGTAGGCGCCCAGCCGGAGGAGTTCCCGGATCGGGGGGTCCACCCGCTCGAGCCCCCCGGTCACCAACGGGGCGAGGAGGGTGTCGAGGGCGCCGGCGCTCCGGAGCGTGCCCGCGGCGAGTTCGTGGGCCAGCCGGCGGTCGGGCCCCTCCAGGTCACCCAGGGCCCGGTCGAGCGCGGCGTCGAAGGGGAGTCCGTCGCGGACCAGGAGGAGCAGCTGCCACGCGGCACGGCGCGGCGCGAGTCCGGACGAGGGCATGCGGGGCCCGGGTGGGCTCAGTCGAGCATCCCGGCCAGGGGACTGGAGGGCACCGCCACTTCGCGCCGGGCCATCCGGCCCGCCAGGTAGGCGAGGCGGCCCGCGTCCACGGCGTGGCGCATCGCCGCCGCCATCCGGACCGGGTCCTCCGCCTCGGCCAGGGCGGTGTTCATCAGGATCCCGTCCACCCCCTGCTCCATCGTCACGCAGGCATCGGAGGCGGTGCCCACCCCCGCGTCAACGATCACCGGCACCGAGAGCCGCCGCTTGATGGTGCGGATGCTGAACGGGTTCAGCAGGCCCAGCCCGCTCCCGATGGGCGAGGCGAGGGGCATCACGGCGGCGGCGCCGGCCTCCTCGAGCCGGAGGGCCGTGATCAGGTCGTCGTTGGTGTAGGCCAGGACGGTGAACCCCTCCTTCACCAGGGTGCGGGTGGCGGCGAGGAGGCCCTCGGTGTCGGGAAGGAGAGTCTCCTGGTCGCCGATCACCTCGAGCTTCACGAAGTCGTTGAACCCCGCCTCGCGGCCCAGCCGGGCGTAGCGGATCGCCTCGTCGGCGGTGTAGCAGCCGGCGGTGTTGGCGAGCAGGAAGTAGTGCCTGGGGTCGAGGTGATAGAGGACCCCTTCCTCCTTGGTGCGGTCGAGGTCCACCCGCCGCACCGCCACGGTCACGATCTCCGCGCCCGAGGCCTCGATGGCCCGGACCATGAGTTCGTTGGTCCGGTACTTCCCCGTCCCCACCATGAGCCGGGAGCGGAAGGCGCGGCCGGCGATCTCGAACGGGGTGTCCAGCGCGGTCTCCACCAGCGATCCGGTCATCTCAGCCACCTCCGACGAAGTGCACCAGCTCCACCGTGTCGCCGTCGCCCAGCGGGGTCTCGGCCAGGGACGGCCGGCGGACGATCTCCCGGTTGTGCTCCACCACCACCGCCCGCGGGTCCAGGTCCAGCCGGGCCAGCAGGTCGGCCAGGGTGGCGGGGCCCGGCACGGTGCGGGGGTCGCCGTTCACGGTGATGCGAAGCTCTGCCATGCCGGAAAGATAGACCGGGCGCGGGATCGGGCGGGGCCATGAAGTCCCCTTCATCCCAAACACGGCCTACTTTCATCGGGTCGGGGGGAAACTTCTCCGAGCCCGTTACCCGGACTTCCCCGGCATGCCGCCGGGCGGGGGCACCCCGCCGCCCGGGGTGCCGTCATGCGGTCGAGAGGAGGCGCTTGGATGCCGGTCTGCAGTTACCTCGTGTTCCCGGCGGCCGGGGCGCGCGACGACGTCGCCGCCCGGTTGTCCGCCGTTCCGGGTTGCGAGGTGACGGTGGCCGAGAACTCCGACGTGCTGGTCCTGGTGACCGATACGCCCGACCCGGCGAGTGACGACGCCCTCCGGACCTCCATCGAGAGCGTGGCCGGGATCGAGTGCCTGATGCTGGCCTTCGGCGAGATCGACCCCACGGCCGGCGCTCCGCGTCCCACCCTACCCGACCCGCCCGCGACCACATGACCACGATCGACCGTCGGCTCTTCCTCCGGCGCACCGCCGCCGCCTCCGCCGCGGCCGCCGCGGCCGCCCTCATTCCCGGCATCTCCTTCCCCGGGCTCGCCACCGCGCAGTCGGCGGTGGGGCAGGGGGGGATGACCTGGCGCAAGGCGCCCTGCCGGTTCTGCGGGGTGGGCTGCGGGCTCCAGATCGGACTGGCCGGCGGGCGGGCGGTGGCGGTGCGGGGGGACCCCGACTCCCCGGTGAACCGCGGCCTCGCCTGCGTGAAGGGCTACCACTCGGTGCAGGCGCTCTACGGCCCGGACCGGCTCACCCGCGCCAAGGTGCGGCGCAACGGCCGGCTGGTGGACGTCCCGGTCCAGGAGGCGCTCGATCTCGTCGCCCGCCGGATGCAGGAGACGATCCAGCGCCACGGCAAGGACGCGGTGGCCATCTACGGGTCGGGCCAGTGGGCCATCCCCGACGGCTACGTGGCCGCCAAGCTGATGAAGGGGGCCATCGGCACCAACAACATCGAGGCCAACGCCCGGCTCTGCATGGCCAGCGCGGTCACCGGGTTCATGACCAGCTTCGGCATCGACGAGCCGATGGGCTGCTACGAGGACATCGACCACGCCGACGTCTTCGTCCTGTGGGGCAACAACATGGCGGAGATGCACCCGGTGCTCTTCTCCCGCATGCTGGAGCGGCGGCAGAAGACCCCCAGCGTGCGGATCGTGGACCTGGCCACCCGCACCACCCGCACCAGCTACGCGGCCGACCGGAGCCTGCTCTTCGCGCCCCAGACCGACCTGGCCATCGCCAACGCGATCTGCTACGAGATCGTGCGGCGCGGGTGGGCGGCGCGCGAGTTCGTGCGGAAGCACGTGGCCTTCAGGAAGGGCAGGACCGCGATCGGCTACGGGCTGGACGAGAAGGCCAACTTCGCCGACGAGCCGGCCGAGGCGTCCTGGGACGAGTTCGTCCGCTTCCTGGACGACTACACCCCCGAGAAGGTCGAAAAGCTCTCGGGGATGAAGGCGGAGGACATCCGATGGCTGGCCTCGGTCTACGGCGACCCGGCCCGCAAGGTGATGAGCTTCTGGTGCATGGGGGTGAACCAGCACACCCGCGGCACCTGGATGAACAACCTGATCTACAACATCCATCTGCTGACCGGGAAGATCTCCACCCCGGGCAA
>JBFILX010000224.1:0-3603 GCA_041612035.1 Gemmatimonadales bacterium
GGCGCTGGCGGCGCGCGACCGGGGGTACGCCGCCCTCGCCTGCACCGACACCAACGGGGTGTACGGCGCGGTGGAGTTCCAGGCTGCGGCGGAAGGGGTCGGGGTCCGGCCCATCCTGGGGGCCCACCTGGTGCACGCGGGCCAGGAGGCGGTGGTGCTGGCTGAGGACGACCGGGGGTGGGGGGCGCTCTGCCGCGCGGTGACCCGGATCCACTGGGAGGAGACCGGGCCCGGCGCCGAACCGTTCTCGCTCGCGGCGCAGTTGGCGCTGGACCGCGAGGGGCTGGTGGTGCTCACCCCCGATCCCGACCTGCTGGAGCGCACGCTGCGGCTGGGCGGGCCCGGCAACCTGTACGCCGAGCTGCGGCCGGGACGGGCCCGGCACGCGGTGCTGGCCGCGGCCCGGCGGCTGGAGATCCCGCCGGTGGTCACCAACGCGGTGGCGTTCGCCAACCCGGAGGACTGGAGCCGGCACCGGCTGCTGGCGGCGATCGCGCACAATACGACCCTCTCCGCCCTCACCGCGGGGACGGTGGCCCTGCGCCAGCCGCTGGTACCCCGCGGCGGGTGGCTCCGGCCGGCCGACGACCTGGCGCGGCATTTCCCCGACTGTCCCGACGCGCTCCGGAACGCGGCGGCGGTGGCCGAGCGGTGCCGCTACCGGATCCCGGTGGGGCGGGTGGTGGCGCCGCGGCTGGCGGCGGAGGGCGACGCGCTGGCCCGGCTCCGCGCCCTGGCGTACGAGGGGGCGGCGCGGCGCTACGGCACGGTGGCGGCGATCACCCGGGACCGGCTGGAGCACGAACTGGCGATCATCGGGCTCAAGGGGTTCGCCGACTACTTCCTGGTGGTGCGCGACATCGTGGAGCACGGTCCCACCCACTGCGGCCGCGGCTCCGTCGCCAATTCGATCGTCTCCTACTGCCTCGGCATCACCCACGTGGACCCGCTCGCCGCGGGGCTCCTGTTCGAGCGGTTCCTCAACCCCGAGCGCACCGACCCGCCCGACATCGACCTCGACTTCCCGTGGGACGAGCGCGACCGGATCCTGGCCTACGTCTTCCGCACCTATCCCCATCCGCGCGCGGCGATGGTCTCCAACCACAACTGCTTCCGGCTGCGGGGCGCGCTCCGCGAGGTGGCCAAGGTGCACGGCCGGCCCGCCGGCGAGATCCGCGAGGTGACCCGGCGGATCCCCTGGCACGGCGGCGACGCCCCCCTGGCCGACCTGCTGGCCCGGCACCCCAACTTCTCGGAGCTCGACCTGCCGCCCCACTGGCAGGCCTTCGCCCGGGAGGCGGAACCGCTGGTGGGGGTGCCCCGGCACCTGTCGCTCCACCCCGGCGGGGTGGTGATCGTCCCCACCGCGCTCACCGACTACGTGGCCACCCAGCCGGCGGCCAAGACGCTCGACGGCGCGCCCGACCTGACCGTGCCGGCGATCCAGTTCGAGAAGGACGGGGCGGAGGACGCGGGGCTGGTGAAGATCGACCTGCTGGGCAACCGCTCGCTGGCCGTGATCCGCGACGCGATCGCCATGGTGGCGGACAACACCGGCACCCGGCTCGACTACACCTCGTCCGACGCGGGCGACGATCCCGCCACCCGGGCCCTGTTCCGGACCGGCCGGACCCTGGGGGTCTTCTACACCGAGTCGCCCGCCTCGCGGCTGCTCTGCCGGAAGAGCGGCGCCGAGACGTTCGAGCTGCTGGTGCTCAACACCAGCATCATCCGGCCCGCGTCGAACCGGTTCATCCGGGCCTACCTGGAGCGGCTGCACGGCGCCCCCTACGAGCCGCTCGACCCCTGCCTGCGCGACACCCTGAGCGAGACCTTCGGGGTGATGGTGTACCAGGAGGACGTGGTCAACGTGTGCGCCCAATTCGCCGGGATGCCGCTGGCCACCGGCGACGGGCTCCGCAAGGCGCTCTCCAAGAAGCGGCCCGTCAAGCAGCTCGCCGCGTACGCCGAGGAGTTCTTCGCGGGGGCGGCGGCGCTGGGCCGCGACCCGGAGCGGGCGGCGCGGGTCTGGGAGATGGTGATGTCGTTCGCGGGCTACAGCTTCTGCAAGGGACACTCCTGCTCCTACATCCAGGTGGCCCAGCAGTCGTGCTACCTGCGGGCCCACTACCCCGCGGAATTCTTCGCGGGGGTCCTGGCCAACGGCGGGGGGTTCTACCACCCCTTCGCCTACGTGGCGGAGGCCTGGCGCGAGGGGCTCCGGGTACTCCCGCCCGACGTGAGCGCCAGCCGGGTGCGCACCACGGGCGCGGGCGACACGATCCGGATCGGCCTGCAGTTCATCAAGGGGCTCCCGGCCGACGCGGCGGAACGGATCGAGCGGCACCGCCCCTACCGCTCCCCGGAGGACCTGCGCCGCCGGGCCGGCCTCACCCCCGACCAGCTCCGCACCCTGGTCAAGGCCGGCGCGCTGGACGGGCTGGCGCGCGGTCTCACGCGCCCCCAGCTGCTCTGGAGCGTGGACGTCGCATCGGGCCGGAGGAGTCGCGGGGCCGCCGGGGCCGGGAACGGCGACCAGCAGGACTGGATCCATCCCGCCGGCGACCGTCCCCCGGGGACGCCCCCGCCCCTGCGCGAGTACACCGCGGAGCGGCGCCGGGCCGCGGAGCAGGAGGCGCTGGGATTCCCCACCGACGCCCACCCGATGACCCTGCACCAGGAGGCGCTGGCGCGGTTCCGGCTGACCCCCGCCACCGCGCTCGACCGGCACGTGGGAGCGGCGGTGCTCTGCGCCGGGCTCCTCACCACCTCCAAGCCGGTGCAGACGGCGCGGGAGGAGCCGATGGAGTTCGCCACCTTCGACGACGGCACCGGGCTGATCGAGACCGTCCTCTTTCCCGACGTCTACCGCGCCCGGGGCCACGTCCTCTTCGACCAGGGCCCCTTTCTCTTCCGGGGCCGGGGGGAGGAGGAGTTCGGCGCGGTGACGGTCACCATCACCCACCTCGAGCGGCTGGAGCGGATGCTGGCCAAACTCGCGGCCCGCGGGCCACGGCGCCCCGCCCGCGGGCGGCGGCCCTAGCCCCGGGAACCCGGGGGGTGCAGAATCCGTCAGGAGTGATCAGGAGGTCTTCATGCGCATCGTCCTCGCGGTCATCGCCGGGCTGGTCCTGCTGGTCGGCCTCGCCGCCGCCATCGGGACGGCCCTGCCGCGCGGGCACCGGGCCACCAGCGAGATCGTGCTGGCCCGGGCGCCCGACGAGGTGTGGCCCGCGGTGCGCGACCTGTCGGCGCTCCAGGGCACCTGGGCCGAGCTCGAGTCGGCGCGCCGGGTGGACGACCCGGCGGGCCGCGAGGTCTGGGAGGAGACGGTGGACGGGTTCGCCATGCGGTTCGTCGTGGTCGAGGACGAGCCCCCTGCCCGGATGGTGACGGAGATCGACGCGGCGGAGGACGCCGCCTTCGGCGGGCGCTGGATCTACGAACTGACGGCGGTGGAGGGCGGGACCCGGGTACGGGTGACCGAGGACGGCTGGGTGGCGAACCCGCTCTTCCGGGTGATGCTGGCCCTGGGAGGGATGCACGGCACCCTCGACCGCTACCTGAAGGCGCTGGGCCGCCACTTCGGCGAGACGGTGACCC
>JBFILX010000225.1:0-3585 GCA_041612035.1 Gemmatimonadales bacterium
GACCCGGTGCCGATCGCGATGGTGGAGACGGGCACCGTGCCGAGCGCCACCGAGACGATGGTCCCGAGGAGGCCGGACACGCCCCCGGCGATCACCCCGCCGGTGAGCCGCTTGCCCTGCGGGGCGTCGGGGCTCCACCGGGAGAACAGGAATCCGCCCAGCCCGCCGATCGCCGTGCCGAGGACCGGGAACAGGTTGGCGACGGACGCCATGTTGTCGCCGAGCAGGACCATCACGCACTGCAGAATGGTGGCAATACCCGTCGCCTTGCCGAGCGGCGTGGACTTCATCAGAACCTCCTGGGGGTCGCGTGGGGGAACCCTCCGAAATACGGGAGGGGCCGCACGACGGGCAAGTTAGAATCGCTCAACAATCGGGGACGGAGCCCAGGTGGCCGAAAACACGCCACGGCGGGTGCGCCCCTTGCCGGACGAGGGTGTCTGGCGTGCATCGGGGGGGCGGTAGTAGCTTTCCCGTCTGCATCAGAGGGCGGCCGTCGGCCGCTTTCCGGCCAGTATTCCGAGGGGACTGGCAATCGCCCGTCTCCTCGTGATGTTTCTGGGATGCCCGGCGCGGGGCTGGTCCGCGCACAACACGATGCGCGCTCGGCAGGGCGGATTCCCCGACTCCCGAACGATCATCAGCACACTTCAGGAGCAGCACATGCGTACGCAGGGAACCGTCAAGTGGTTCAACGACGCCAAGGGCTTCGGCTTCATCACCCCGGCGGACGGGCAGGCCGACTGCTTCGTCCACCACTCCGCCATCCAGGGCACCGGGTTCAAGACCCTCCGGGAAGGCGATCGGGTGGAGTTCGACGTGGTGGCCGGGAAGAAGGGTCCCGCCGCCCAGAACGTCGCCGTCGTCAAGTAACCGCGGACCGGGCCGGGGGCGGCACTCCGCCACCCCCGCGCCTCCCGGTCGCACCGAAGGAGCAGGGATGACCGAAATCATTCTGGAAGACAACGATCGAGTCGAGTGGGCGCTCAAGGCGTTCCGGCGGAAGGTGCAGCGGGCCGGGATCCTGAAGGAAGTGCGCCAGAAGCGCTACTACGTGAAGCCGAGCGTGGCGAAGCGGCTCAAGGCCGCGGCGGCGCGCCGGAAGCGGAACCGCCGCTCCCGCTAGGCCGATCGGGGGTCACGCGAGCAGGTCGCGCGTGATCGCCCGCACCGTGGGGGCGCCGACCAGCGCCATCGCGGTGTCCAGTTCGTCCCGCAGCATCCGCAGGACCCGCCGTACCCCCGCCTCGCCGTCCCAGGCGAGGCCCCAGAGCACCGGCCGCCCGATCAGCACCGCCCTGGCCCCCACCGCCAGGGCCCTGACGACGTCCACCCCCCGGCGCACGCCGCCGTCCACCAGCACCTCGACCTCGCCGCCGACCGCCTCGACCACCTCGGGCAGGGTGCCGATGCCGGACGCCGCGCCGTCCAGCTGCCGGCCCCCGTGGTTGCTCACGATGATCCCCGCTGCCCCGTGGTCCACCCCGCGCCGCGCGTCGTCGGCCCGGAGCACCCCCTTGAGGATCAGGGGAAGCCGGGAGACCGACCGGAGCCAGTCCACGTCCTCCCAGGTGAAGGCCGGGTCCCGCAGTCCTTCGTGGAACGCGGCGAGCGCCGACCCCTGCTCGACGCCGTGCAGCGCGGCCGAGGTGGCCAGCGCGAAATTGCCGAGCCGCAGTTCGGTCGGCAGGCTGAACCCGTTCCGCAGGTCCCGCTCCCGCCGGCCGAGCACCGGCAGGTCCACCGTCAGCACCAGGGCCGAGTAGCCCGCCGCCTCCGCGCGGCGCACCAGGTCGGCGGTCAGCCCCCGGTCACGATGCACGTACAGCTGAAACCAGCGGGGGCCGCCCGCCGCCGCCACCTCTTCGAGCGAGGCGGTGGAGAAGGTGCTGAGCACCAGGCACACCCCCTCCGCCCCGGCCGCGCGTGCCGTCGCCAGTTCGCCGTCGGGGTGCGCCAGGCGCTGGAACCCGGTGGGCGCGATGAGCACGGGCATCGGCATGGCCTGGCCGAGCACCGCGGTCTCCAGCGATCGGGTGCTCACGTCCACCAGGACCCGCGGCCGGAGGGCCAGGGCTTCGAAGGCCTGCCGGTTGGCCCGGAGGGTGACCTCGTCCTCCGCGCCGCCCGCGATGTAGTCCGCCGCGGCGGTCGGGAGTCGCTCCCGCGCCGCCGCCTCGACGTCGTCCAGGTTCACGACGCTCATCGCACCGCCGCCAGCACCCGGGCGATGAACTCGTTCTCGCGGCTTCCGGTCATCCATCGGGTCACCACCACCAGGTCGTGCTCCGGGTCGATCCAGATCAGGTTGCCGCCGGACCCCCGGGCGAAGACGCTCGAGGCGGGGGCCGCCGGGTACTGCGCCCGGCCGGTGTTGAGCCACCACATGTAGCCGTACACCGGCCGCTCCGGGGTGGGCGCGAGCGAGAGGTCGATCCACGCCTCCGACAGCAGCTGCCGCTCCCCCCACCGGCCCCGCCGCAGCATCAGGTAGCCGAACCGGGCGTGGTCGCGGGTGCTGGCCCAGACCCCGCCGCCCCAGTGGCCGCCCCCCGACACCGACTGGACCCGCCGGCCGCCGAGCTCGACCCAGGAGTTCCGGTACCCGTGCCACACCCAGGTGTCCGATGCCCCGATCGGGTCCATGACCAGCTCGCGCAGCACCTCGGGCAGGGGCCGCCCCCAGAGCCGGAGCAGGGAGAGGGCGAGCCGGTTCACCCGGACGTCGTTGTACTCCCAGAAGCTGCCGGGGGCCTGCAGGGCGCGGTCGCGCCCGCGGCGCCGGTCCGCCACGTCGGGCTTGTCCCAGAGGGTGCCCTCCCATTCGCTGGTCTGGTTCAGGTGCTGGTGCCAGGTGATGGCGGCGTTGTGGGGAGAGTCGAAGCCGCCGTCCCGGATCAGCTCTCCCACCGGCCGGTGGACGTCCGGCAGGAGCCCGCGGTCGAAGGCCAGCCCCGCCACCACGCTCAGGTAGCTCTTGGCCACGCTGAAGGTCATGTCCACCCGGCGGGTGTCGCCCCACTCCGCCACGATGTAGCCGTGCCGGAGGATGATGCCGTTGGTGCCGGCCCAGTCCCGGACCGGGCCCAGGATCTCGGGGTAGGGTTCCGACGCGACGTTGCGCGCGACTTGGGCCGCCATGTCCCGGGTCCAGCCGATCTCGCCGGCCTGGGCGAAGGCGACCGCTTGCGCCAGCCGGTCGGGGTCCATCCCCACCGATTCCGGGAGCCGGTGTTCCCAGGCCTCGCCCGGGGGCGGGAAGTAGGGGGCCTGGCCCGCGGCCGGCGTGGTCGCCAGGAGGAGGGCGAGCGAGGCGGTGAGCAGGGGTCGCGGCATGCCCGGAGCGCAGGAGTGAACGGGGAACAGCAGGGGGATGGGCCCCCGCCGGTCGTGCACGATCATACGCGCCGCGCACGCGGGTTGCCAAGCCGCGCCGGGGCGGCCATGCTACCACCGACCCGATTCGGAGTTCCGCGCTGCCCCGTCCTCTCACCATCGGCGTCGTCGGTGGATCCGGATCCGGAAAGACCACCGTGGCCCGCACCATCTACGAGTTCCTCGGCGTGGACGCCGTGTTCATCGACC
>JBFILX010000226.1:0-3561 GCA_041612035.1 Gemmatimonadales bacterium
AACCGGTCGTGCAGCGACTTGCCCGCGTCCTCCTCGAGGTGCAGCCGGGTGATCCCCACCGTGATCGGGCCCCGGTCGGGGCTCTCGACCGCCAGGCGCCCGCCGGTGGCGAGGGGTCGGTCGTACTGCGAGATCTGGTAGCCCTTGGGGAGGTCGGGATAGAAGTAGTTCTTGCGGGCGAAGACGCTCGCCGGGTGCACGGTGCATTCCAGCGCCAGCGCCGCGACGGTCCCCAGCCGGACCGCCTCGGCGTTGGGCACCGGCAGCGCGCCCGGGAGGCCGAGACAGACCGGACAGACGTTGGTGTTGGGCTCCTCCCCGAAGACCGCGGCGCAGCCGCAGAACATCTTGCTCGCGGTGGCGAGCTGGACGTGCACCTCGAGGCCGATCACCGTTTCCCAGGTCATCGGACCTCCCCCGCGGCGGCCACCCGCTCTTCCAGCGCCGCGGCCACGGCCAGCATCCGCGTGTCCTGGCCGGCGGGAGCGATCAGCTGGGCGCCCACCGGCAGTCCCTCGCTCCGGCCGGCGGGGAGACTGAGGGCCGGGAGCCCGGCCAGGCTCGCCGGGCACACGAAGACGTCGGCCAGGTACATCGCCACCGGATCCTCGGTCTTCTCGCCGGCCCGGAAGGCGGTGGTGGGCGCCGTGGGCGTCAGGAGCAGGTCCACCCGCTCGAAGGCGGCGCGGAAGTCGCCCGCGATGCGGGCCCGCATCCGCTGCGCGGTGCCGTAGTAGGCCTCGTAGTAGCCGGCGCTCAGCACGTAGGTGCCCACCAGGATCCGGCGCCGCACCTCGGGGCCGAAGCCCCGCCCCCGGGTGGCCCGGTAGAGGGCCCGCAGGTCGGCCTCGTGCTCCGGCCGGGGCGGCCCGTAGCGCACCCCGTCGTAGCGGGCCAGGTTGGCCGAGGCCTCCGCGGGCGCCACGATGTAATAGGTGGGGACGGCGTACCTGGAGTGCGGCAGGGAGACCTCGGTCACCGTCGCGCCCAGCTCGCGCAGCGCGGCCGCCACCCGGTCCACCCCGGCGCGCACCCCGGGGTCGAGGTCGGCCGGGAAGTACTCGGTCGGGAGCCCCACCGTCATCCCGGCCAGCGAGGTCGGCGTTTCGGGGACCGCGAGCGGCGGCTCGGCGAGCGTGGTGGCGTCGAGCGGGTCGTGTCCGCTCATCGTCGCGAGCACCCGCGCCGCGTCGCCGACGGTGCGGCCGAACACCGAGATGCAGTCGAGCGACGAGCCGAAGGCCACCAGGCCGTAGCGGCTCACCCGGCCGTAGGAGGGCTTCACCCCCACCACCCCGCAGAAGGCGGCGGGCTGGCGCACCGAGCCGCCGGTCTCCGAGCCGAGCGCGGCGGGCACGACCCCGGCCGCGACCAGCGCCGCCGAGCCGCCGGACGAGCCCCCCGGCACCCGGGCGGGATCGAGCGGGTGGTGCACCCGTCCGAACGCGGAGTGCTCGGTGGACGAGCCCATGGCGAACTCGTCGAGGTTGGTCTTGGCGACCAGCATCGCCCCGGCGGCCCGCAGCCGGCGGAGCGCGGTGGCCTCGAAGGGCGAGCGGTACCCCTCCAGGATCCGGGACGCGCAGGTGGTGGGCGCATCGAGCGTGGCGATGTTGTCCTTCACCGCGAGGGGCACCGCGTGGAGCGGCCCCGCCGACGGCATGGCCGCCACCCGCCGGGCCTCCGCCTCGATCCCCCCGGCCGACCAGTGCAGCACCGCGTTGAGCGGCGCCGCTGCCTCGAGCCGGGCGGCCACCTCGCGCGCCACCGCGTCGGGCGCCGCGGTCACGCATCCTCCATGGCGGAGAGGCGGGGCACCACGAAGTACCCGTCGCGCCAGGCCGGGGCCAGCGCCGCCGGGGGATGGGCCAGCGGCTCGGACCGCACCCTGTCGTCGCGCAGCGCCACCCGGGCGGGCCCGGGCAGGAAGTCGTCGCCCTGGCCCTCGTCGGGGGCGGCCTCCAGCTGGGCCACGTAGTCCACGATCCGGTTGAGCTGGGACACCAGCGTGGCCAGCTCCGCCTCGTCCACCGCGATCTCGGCCAGCCGCGCGATGTGCAGAACCTCGTCCCGCGAAATGGTCATTCGCCCTCCCACACCCGTTCGAGTCCGGCGTACGCCACCAGCAGCTGCTTGGTCCCGATGTCCCGGGCGTCGAAGGTGACCGTCACCTTCAGGTCCTTCCCCGCCCCGGTGAGCCCGTCGATCGTCCCCACCCCGAACCGGCGGTGGCGCACCCGCTCGCCCTTCACGTAGCGCGGCGCGTCCTGGGAGATCTCCTCCTCGGCCACGGGGGCCGCGGGGGCCGGGGCGCCCCAGGGCCGGCGCCGGGGCCGCCCCGCCCAGCCGCTCCGTCCCCCGGTGGCCGGCGCCACCCAGACCGACGAGGTCCGCTGCTCCTCCACGATGCCCGGGGGTACCGCCTTCAGGAAGCGGGACGGCATCCCGGGCCGGATTTCGCCCCCGCGGCGCCGGGAGCGGGCCCAGGTAAGGTAGAGCTTGTCCTTCGCCCGGGTGAGGGCCACGTAGACGAGGCGGCGCTCCTCCTCGAGGGCGTCCTGGGTCTCGAGCGAACGGGCCAGGGGAAAGAGCCCGTCCTCCAGCCCCGACACCGCCACCACGGGCCACTCGAGCCCCTTGGCGGTATGCACCGTCATGAGCGTGGCCCCCTCCTCCGCGCCTTCCTCCTTGTCCTGCCCGGTGAGCAGGGCCGCCTCGGCGAGGAACCGCTCCAGCGGGGTCCCCTCCGCCTCGTCGGCCACCACCTCGGACCAGGCCGCGGCGGCGGCCACCAGTTCGCGCACGTTCTCCCACCGGTCGGCGCCCTCGGGGCCTTCCTGCAGGAGGTGCTGCTCGTAGTCGAGCCGCCGGACCAGGTCCTCGAGGACCAGGCCGGGCGCCAGCTCGGCGCTCTCGGCCCGGAGCGACTCGACCAGCTCGGCGAACGCCTGGAACGCCGAGCGCACGTTCGGGCGCAGACCCGTCACCCGGTCGGCCACCGCCGCCGTGGCGACCAGCGACTGGTCCCAGGTCCCGGCCGCGGCCTCGAGGGCCGCCAGGCTGGTGTCGCCGATGCCGCGGCGCGGCACCGCCACGGCGCGGCGGAAGGCCTCGTCGTCGGCCGGGTTGGCCACCAGCCGCAGGTAGGCCAGCAGGTCCTTCACCTCGCGCCGGTCGTAGAAGCTGATCGCGCCCACCAGCCGGTAGGGAATCCCGGCGCGGCGGAACGCCTCCTCCAGGGCACGCGACTGGGCGTTGGTCCGGTACAGCACGGCCAGGTGGGCGTAGCTCCAGTCGCCGGCCCGCACCCGCCGGGCGAACTCGAGGGCCAGCCACTCGGCCTCGTCCCGCTCGTCGGCCGCGGCCACCACCGTCACCGGTTCACCCCCCTGGCGCCGGGTCCGCAGGGTCTTGCCCAGCCGGCTCTCGTTCTCCGCGATGACCCCGTTGGCGGCGTCGAGCACCACCTGGGTGGAGCGGTAGTTCTCCTCCAGCCGCACCAGCCGCACCGGATCGAAGTCGGCCTGGAACGCCCGCATGTTCCGCACGTCGGCGCCGCGC
>JBFILX010000227.1:0-3559 GCA_041612035.1 Gemmatimonadales bacterium
CGTCGCGGGAACACGTCCTGATCCCGGGCGAGCGGCTGATTCCGCACGAGGGACGCTACCGGCTGCGGCTCACCGAGGAGCTGTGGGAGACGGCCTACGTGGACGAGGTGAAGCTGCTCGCGGTGGACCACCCGGACAGCGTCCTGGTCGTGGTCGACGAGCGGTTCGTGCCCCCGACCCCCGCACCCGGCCGGCTGGAACTGCTCGAACTGCGCGGGCTGCGGCCGCCCGCGGCGGCGCGCGACGGGCGGGGCCGCGACCTGATGCCGCTCCTGCGCGACCGGGACGACCGCTACGTCGCGGGTCTCGATCCGGGGCGGTGGCAGGGGGTGGTGGCGCCCCACGAGCTGATCCTCGACCTGGGCGACCTGGCCGGCGCCGCGAGCGTTCACCTGCTGCTCACCGGCTGGATCTTCCCGTCTGACGCCAGCATCAACGTGGCCATCAGCCAGGGCGACACCCCGCGCGCGGCGTCTCCCGCGCTCCAGGTGGCCGACGGGCGCGGCGGGTGGGTGACGGTGCTGCCCGACCTGGGCTTCCCGGCCGGGAAGGACAAGACCGTCGTCGCCGATCTCACCGGGCGGTTCCCGCCCGGGTCCCGTGACTGGCGGGTGCGGATCGTGAGCGGGATGCAGATCTACTGGGACCAGGCCCGGGTGGCGGTGGGCGCCGCCCCGGGGACCAGCCGGGTCACCACCCTCGCCGCCGCGGCGGCCGACCTCCGGTATCGGGGGTTCTCGCGGACCTTCCGGAAAGGGGGCCGCTACGGGCCGCACTGGTTCGACTACGACGACGTGTCGGCGGAGCCGCGCTGGCGGCCGATCGAGGGACGCTTCACCCGGTTCGGCGATGTGCTGTCCCTGCTCGCGTCCCCGGACGACCGCTACGTGGTGATGGCCCCGGGCGACGAGGTCGCGCTCGAGTTCGACGCCGGCGCGCTGCCGCCCCTTCCCCCCGGCTGGCGGCGCGACTTCCTGCTCTACACCGACGGCTGGATCAAGGACGCCGACCTCAACACCGCGACCGGGACCACCGTGGAGCCGCTCCCCTTCCACGCCATGACCCGCTACCCCTACGGCCCGGACGAGTCGTACCCGGCGGACCCGGGGGCCCGCCGCTTCCTGGACGAATACCTCACCCGCCGCGTGGTCCGGCCCTAGCAGCGTGGAGGGTGCCGAGTTGCCACCGTCCGCTGAAAGGGCGCAGGTTATGGGCATGCCCGGCGTGGCTGACATCCAGACCGTCGACGAACTGCTCGCCCTGCCCGACGACGGGCTGCGGCACGAGCTGCTGGACGGGGTGCACGTCGTGACCCCGTCGCCCTCCTATACCCACCAGGAGGTGCTGGCCCGGCTGTTCGTGGCCCTCGACGCCGCCCTCCGCGGACGGACCGACCTGCGGGTGCTCTCCAGTCCCGCCGACCTGGTCTTCGGCCCCCGCACCCTGCTCCAGCCCGACCTCTTCGTCTTCCGGGTGGACCCCGACCGCCCGCCGCGCGAATGGCACGACGTGGGCACCCCGGTAATTGCGATCGAGATCGTCTCCCCCACCTCCGCCGCCCGCGACCGCGGCACCAAGCGCCGGATCTACCAGCGCCTTGGCGTGTCGGAGTACTGGATCGTGGACCCCGACGCCCGTCTCATCGAGCGGTGGACCCCCGCCGACGAGCGGCCCGAGATCCTCACCGACCGGCTCGACTGGGCATTCGAGGGCTCCCACCTCCTCACCCTGGACATCACGGCCCTGCTGGGCGGCTGAGCCCTTGCCTGTCGCAGCGACGGGTCGGCAGATTCTGCCGCCATGCCCCGCGCCCGACGGTACGCCGCGGCCACGCCGCTCGTGCTCTTCCTCCTGCTGGCGGTCCCGCTCCCCGACCCGCCGGTGGCCCCCGCCCCGCCCGGCGCGGAGGGATTCGCCTGGCGGAGCGACTCGCTCTGGGACGCGCTGGAGGAGGGGTTCCTCGAGGCCCGGGTGGCGGGCTGCGGCACCGGCGAGGTGGTGGGCGCCGAACTGGCCGAGCTCAACCGCGTCATCGGGCGGCTGAGCCCGGACCCGCTGGGGCCCGAGGCCCCCGTGTTCGACACCCTGGAGACCCGGCTCTTCCGGCTCGGCGCCATCGTGGCCGCCTGCCCCGACAGCCTGCGCGAGCTGGTGCACGCCTACGGCCGGATGCGCCAGGCGGTGAAGCGCCGCTCGCGCGACTGGGACATGGGCTCCACCGCGGCGCGGGCCCGGCTCTACCGCGCGCTCTATGGCGGCCGGGCCGCGGTGGAAGAGGTGATGTTCCAGCACCCGGGCCGCGCCGCCACCCTCCTGCCCGGCACCGACGAGCCCTCCGCCACCCCCTCCGCCACGGTCGAGGGGGTGCGGGTGCACTCGGGTGACCTGCTGGTCTCCCGTGGGGGCTACCCCACCTCCGCCCTCATCGCCCGGGGGAACGACTACCCCGGCAACTTCTCCCACGTGGGGCTGGTGCACGTGGAAGAGACCTCGGGCGAGGTGTCGGTGGTGGAGGCACTGATCGCGCGGGGGGTGGTGGTGACGCCGGCCGACCGCTACCTGGCCGACAAGAAGCTCCGGATCATGCTGCTCCGGCCCCGGGCCGACCTGCCCCAGGTGGCGGCTGACCCGATGCTGCCGCACCGGGCCGCCACGCTCGCCATCACCCGGGCCCGCGCGGGCCACATCCCCTACGACTTCGCGATGGACTACACCGACCCCGGCCGCCAGTTCTGCTCCGAGGTGGCGTCGTCGGTGTACGGCGAGCTGGGGGTGACGCTCTGGACCGGGCTCTCGACCATCTCCGCCGAGGGGCTCCGGCGCTGGCTCTGGGGCTTCGGGGTACGCCACTTCGAGACCCAGGAGCCCTCGGACCTGGAGTACGACCCGCAGCTCGCGGTGGTGGCGGAGTGGCGCGACCCCGACGCGCTCCGGCAGGACCGGATCGACAACGCCGTGGTGGACGCGATGCTGGAGCGGGCCATCCGAGGCGAGGCGCTGAGCTACGCCTGGTACACGCTCCCGGTGGCCCGGGTGCTCGCCGGCTACAGCGCCCTGGCCCGCCGGCTGGGGTGGTCGGGCCCGATCCCGGAGGGGATGTCCCCCGCGGCCGCGCTCCGGAACGACGCCTTCTCCGCGCGCCAGCGCCAGCTGGCCCGGATCGTCGGTCAGCGGGCCGACCACTTCCGCCAGGAGCGGGGGTACCCACCCCCCTACTGGCGGCTGCTGGACATGGCGCGGGCCGCGACCGAGTAGCGCCGCGGCTCCGCGCCGTCACCCGCGCCTAGGGCCGCGGGTTGGGTTCCCAGTAGATGATGTCGTTGTGGGCACCCCCGCCCTCGAACACCCAATTGTTCCCCGCCACGACGGCCGCCCGCCGGGCCGAGTCGGGTATCGCCGCCACGAACGCGCGCCCCTGACACCCGGTGTTGTTCACCGCTTCCCAGGTCGGGTAGTAGGTCAGGGTCACCACGTTCTGCGCGTTGCCGGTGTGGTGGATCAGCATCTGCTGGTCGAGGTAACAGCCCATCTCGATCGCCTTGGCGCGCACCGCCGGGAA
>JBFILX010000228.1:0-3541 GCA_041612035.1 Gemmatimonadales bacterium
CGACCACCTCGCGGGGCGGGCCGGCCGGCGAGCGGAGCTGGCCCGGCGGGGCGTCGGGGTCGATCACGGTGACGGTGTCCTGCGCCCACCCCGCGGCAGGCAGCGCCCCGAGCAGCAGCAGGGTCGCGAGCAGGCGGCGGCCGGTCACGAGATGCCCAGCCGCTTCATGCGGCGGTACAGGTTGGCCCGGTCGGTCTGCAGCAGGCGCGCCGCTTCCGCCACGTTGCCGGTGGCCCGGGCGATGGCCCGCGAGATCAGGGACCGCTCGTAGTCGTCGAGCAGGTTGGAAAGCGAACGGTCGAACGGATCCTCCTCCACCGCCGCGGTGCCGTTGTCCCCGTTGGCGGGCTGACCGTGGATCCGGGGCAGGGTCTGCCGCACCGCCGCCGCATCGATCTCTCCGCCCCCCATGATGGTGAGCCGTTCCACGATGTTGGCCAGTTCCCGGATGTTGCCCGGCCAGTCGTAGGAGGCCAGCAGCTCCAGCGCCTCCGCGGTGAACCGGGGCGGGTCGTGCGGGTGCACCCGGGTCACCAGGTGGGTCACGAGGTCGGGCAGGTCGCTGAGCCGCGCCTTGAGCGGGGCGAGCTCGATCGGGAAGACGTTCAGCCGGAAGAAGAGGTCCTCCCGGAAGGTCCCGGCCGAGACCGCCTGCTCCAGCCGCTGGTTGGTGGCCGCGATGATCCGGACGTCCACCCGGGCGGTCCGCTCGGAGCCCAGCCGGGTGACCTCGCCGGTCTCGATCACCCGCAGCAGCTTGGCCTGGGCCTCGAGGTTCAGGTCGCCCACCTCATCCAGGAAGATCGTTCCGCCGTGGGCCAGTTCGAACCGGCCGATCCGCCGGTCGGTGGCCCCGGTGAAGGCGCCCTTCTCGTGGCCGAACATCTCCGATTCGACCAGGTCCCGCGGGATCGCCGCGCAGTTCACCGTCACGAACGGCTTCCCGCCGCGGCGGCTGGCCCGGTGGATGGCGTGGGCCACCAACTCCTTGCCGGTCCCGCTCTGGCCCAGGATGAGGACCCGCGCCTCGGTCGGCGCGACCTGGCCGATGAGCTCCCGCACCTTCTCCATGGGCGCGCTGGTCCCGACCATCTTGGGGGCCGGCGGCAGCTGCGAGCGGAGCGCCCGGTTCTCCGCCTGGGCCCGGCTCAGCTCCAGCGCCGACTTGACCGTGACCAGCACCGCCTCGGGCGTGAGCGGCTTCTCCAGGAACTGGAAGGCGCCCACCTTGATCGCGTGGACCGCGTCGTTGAGCTGGGCCTTGCCGCTCATCATCACCACCGGCAGGCCGGCCTCCCGCTCCTTCAGCCGCTCCAGCGTCTCCAGGCCGCCGGGACCCGGCGGCATGACCAGGTCGAGCAGCACCAGGTCGGGGCGGGTCTCGTCCAGCTCCAGCAGGGCCTGGTTCGCGTTGCCGGCCTCCTCCACCTCGAACCCCTCGGCCCGGAGCAGGGCCGCGAGCATGCGGCGGATGTTGGCCTCGTCGTCCACGATCAGAATGCGGCCGCTCATGTCGCGTCCTCTCCCTCGACCACCGCGGGCAGACGGACCACGAACGTGGCCCCCCCGCCGGGGGTCTCGGTCAGGCTGATGGTCCCGCGGTGGAGGTCCATGGCCTGCTTGACCAGGGCGAGGCCGAGGCCCGTGCCGTCGGGCTTGTCGGTGTAGTAGGGCTCGAACACCCGGGACCGCTTCTCGGGCGGGACCCCGGGGCCGTGGTCGGCCACGGAGACGACCGTCATGGCGCCGTCCCGCACCACCTGGACCTCGAGCACCCCCGACCCGGCGCAGGCCTCGACCGCGTTCCGGATCAGGTTCCCGAACGCCCGCCGGAGGGGATCGTAGTGCCCGATCACCCGGGGGGTGCCCGGGGCCACGTGGAAGCGATGGGTCATGGTGGCGGGCAGCGACGTCCTGAGCAACTCCTCCATCAGCTCGCCCAAGTCAACTTCCGCCGACGGGCCCTCGGGGAGCCGGCCCAGCACGGCGAACTCCCGGGCCAGCTGTTCCAGGCGGGCTGACTCCGCGATCAGCACCTCCAGCGACTCCTGCTGCTCGGGTGTCGCCGTGTCGGCCAGCTGGCGGACCGCCAGCCGGACCGGCGTGAGGGGGTTCTTCATCTCGTGAGCCACGCGCCGCGCCACCTCGCGGAAGGCCCGGAGCCGCTCGGCCTCGAGTTCCGCCGCCCGGGCGGCGTCGAGCTCGGTGGCCATCTCCCGCAGGGCGTGGCGGAGCGAGGCGAACTCGGGCGCGCCGCCCCGGCGCTCTGAGGCCGGCAGCGGCTCGTGCCGCCGGATGTGCCCCGTCCAGCCGACCAGTTCGTCGATCGGGGCGCTCAGCTGGCGGGAGAGGCCCCGGCCCAGGTAGAAGGCGAGGTAGATGAGGATCGACCCCAGGACCAGGACCACCAGCGACAGCCCGTAGGTCTTCATCCGGCTGAACGCCTCGGCGCGCTGGGAGCGGGCCAGGGCGGCATTCACGGTGGCCGTGTGCTCGCGGAGGGCCTCCGCCTCCGCCGGGCCCAGTCGGGTGGAGTCGAGCACCCTCAGGAAGTCGCGGGCCGAGGCCCCGACCTCCTCGAAGGTGGCCCGTCCCACCAGGGCAGGGTTGCTCCGCCGGATCGTGACCACCCACCCCACCACGGCCAGGGAGGCCGGCAGGGCGCCCAGCAGGAGCAGGGTGAGCAGGATCCGCTTCCGGAACGACAGGGCCGGCATGGCAGGAACCTATTCCCGGGCAGCCCCGGTGAGAACAGGAGCGGTTCGGGCTGCGCCCGGCTCGGTGCGGACCGAATCGCATGGACCGAAGGTCAGCTACGATCAACAGAGCCGACGCGCCTCCGCCACACCCCGTCCCGCTGGCGCAACAGGTGGCGTCCCTTTTAGCCTTGGCGGGGCCACCCGGCGCTCCTCTCTCCCGAGGCACCCATGGCACTCCTCCTGCGTTCCCCGCTCTGCGCCGCGGGATCCGCGGCATGAACCAGGTCTTCGAACCCGCTCGTCCCCTCGAGGGAGCGACGATGCACCCGTCCATCCGCAGGTTGCTGGTTTTCGGGATCCTGGCGGTCGTCACCCTGGCGGTGGCCCCCGCGCTCGCGGCCCAGAGCCTGACCTCCGGCTCGCTGCGCGGCGCCGTCCTGACGCTGGACGGCGACCCGGTGGGTGGGGTCCAGGTCTCGCTCGAACTGGCCGACGGCCGCGCCCTGGCCGTGGTCGAGACCTCCCGCGACGGGGGGTTCTCCCTCCCGCTGCTGCGGCCCGGGCTCTACCGGGTACTGGTGGAGCAGGTGGGGTTCCAGCCCGTCCGGTACCTGGACGTCCCGGTGGCCGCGGGGCAGACCACCGTCCTGAGTGCCCGGATCGAGCGGAGGCCCCCGCCGATCAGCGAGGTCACCGAGGTCCAGTTCTCCGGCGCGCTGGGTGGTGCGGCGATGGGCCCGGTGGTGAACCGGCGCGAGCTCACGACCCTGGACCCACGCACCGAGGCGACCGACCTCTCGCGCGGGATCACCGAGGTGGACGCACCCCGGGAGGGCCGTGAC
>JBFILX010000229.1:0-3446 GCA_041612035.1 Gemmatimonadales bacterium
ACGTAGCCGGTGACGTACAGGTCCAGGTGGCCGTCCCGGTCGTAGTCGGCCCAGGCGGCCGCGGTCCAGAAGCCGGGGCGGCCGCCGAGCCCGGTCTCCCGGGTCCGGTCGGTGAAGGTGCCGTCGCCGTTGTTGCGGTAGAGCGCGTTCTCGCCGTAGGCGGTGACCAGCAGGTCGAGGTGGCCGTCGTTGTCGTAGTCGCCCCAGGCGGCGGCCATCCCGATCCGGCGGTGGTCGATCCCGGCCCGGTCGGTCACGTCGGTGAAGGTGCCGTCGCCGTTGTTGCGGTAGAGGGTGGAGCGCGCGGGCGAGGCGCGGTGCCGGGCCTCGGGCCAGGTGACCGGCCCCGACGCGTTCACCACGAACAGGTCTTCCCATCCGTCGTTGTCGTAGTCGCCCCAGGCCGCGCCCGAGCCCATGTCCTCCACGATCTGGGAGGAGCGGGTCCCGCCGAAGTGGGTGAACCGGATCCCGGCCTCGGCGGTCACGTCGCGGTAGGTGACCCGGGGGTAATCGGGCGGGAGGGACCGGGCCAGCTCGGCGGTCAGCCCCTCGATCGCCTCGCCCGGCCGGTAGGCCTGGGCGGGGCGGGTGACCTTCCAGACGAGGAGCCCGGCCCCCGCGGCGAACGCCAGGGCGGCCCCCGCGGTGACTCCGAGCCGGCGGCGGCGGCGCGAGAGCACGGGCAGCGGCGGGGGCCTAGGGCCCGCCCTCCACCCGGATCACCTTCTCGCTCTCGCTCATCACGGTGACGGGCGAGGTGAGGTTCGCCTCGGCGCCGAACAGGAAGTTGAGCAGGAACTGGTCCACCTTGCGGTACATCAGCTTCGCGTTCACCCGAAGCTCGGTGGTCCGGGCGGCGGGGGCGGTGAGCGCCACGGTCGGCGCGAACGGGCGGTCTTCATCGACGACACCGGCGGGGACCGGGGCGCTGGTGCCGGGGCAGCTGAAGGTGTACTCGGCCTGGTCGGCGAGCCCGGGGAAGAGGGCGCGGCGGTAGCGCACGCCCACCATCTCCCAGAGGTTGTGGCGGTCGATCAGGTTGCCGTACTGGTCCACCGGCTCGGCCTTGAACATGAAGGCGCCGGGGGTGATGAAGTGGGCCGGGTCGCGGCGGCCCGACTGGAAGACCACGGCGCCGTGCTGGTCGGTGACCGTCACCTCCACCCAGGCCTGGATGATGTCCAGCGGCCCGGTGGGGAAGTCGTGGCCCACCTTGTTGTTGGTCAGCACGGTGCGGATGGTGACCGGCTCGCCGGGCCGGACTCGCTCGGGGGCCACCACCTCGATCGGTACCGCGGGCCCGGTGCGCCACTTGTCCGCGATCTCGGGGATCTCGATCTCGCCCCGCAGCCACTTGACCGTGAGGTCGGTGTGTTCCCGGGCGCCGGGGAGGTCGAGCAGTTCGGGCATGTACTGGTTGGCGCCCAGGAACCGGTGGCTCCGGTGCTTCCCGTCCCGGGGGGAGCGGTTGTAGTCGAGGTCGTCGCCCCGGGCGGGGTCGGTCGAGGGCTGGAGCGGCATGTGGCACTCGCGGCACTCGATCGTGGTCGTGGCCTCGCCCGGCTCGTTCCAGCGGCTCTTGCGCCAGTTGTCGTACTGGTTCTGCAACTGCACCCAGCCGACCTGGTTGATCTCCTCGTCGATGAACTGCTTGTGGCACGCCGCGCAGAACTCGGGGCTCTTGAAGAGCTTGTGCTGCAGGGTGGCGACGTGGTAGCGCGGGTAGGACCGGATCAGGAAGTCACCGGCCAGCCGCCGGGCCCCCCCGGCCTCGAACTCCCAGAGGTAGCGGCCCGGCTGGGTCATCACGTAGCTCGCGTTCCCCTTCACGTCGGTCTCCTTGATGCCGTGGCAGGCCATGCAGGAGACCCCTTCCCGGAAGCCGGCGAGGCCGGTGAGGTTCTCGGTGAAGATGTTCTTGGTGCCGCTGAACAGCGAGATCGGGTCGTGGCAGCCGCCGCAGTAGCGGGTGGACTCGGCCCCGTTCTGCTGGCCCATCACCTCCTGCACCTTCTGGAAGGCGGGGTCCATCGCGGCGTAGCGGTGGGCGCTCACCGCCCACTCGTCGTAGATCTCCCGGTGACAGCCCGCGGTGCCGCAGCCCTCGGAGTTGCCGAGCGAGCCGGGGTCGAACGCCCCGCCGGTGGTGGTGCGCGCGAGGCTCGGCGCGAAGGGCCGGTCCGCCCCGTAGGGGACGCTGTAGTCGGCGGGGAACTCGTTCACGAACGCCGGTGGCCGCACCGCCAGGGTCATGGCCGCGACCGGGACGAACAGCAGGGCGGTGAGCCCCGCGGTCCGGAGCCCGTAGCGCCGGATGGCGGGGAGGAGCAGGGCCCCCGCCTCGGCGGCGGGCGCGCGCGCGGCCCGGATGGCCAGGGTCGCCAGGTGGGGGAGCACCGCGGCGATCAGGGCGAAGGTGGCCACGATGTGGGCCAGGTCCCAGCCGCGGGAGATCCGGGTGGCGAAGAGCGCCTGCCAGGTGAGCACCAGGCCCGAGACGATCAGGACCAGCGCGGCGGCCATGGCGAAGTACCCGGTCAGCACCACGTGGGAGACCCGGAGCGAGCGGTAGATCCGCCAGTGGCGCCACTGGTACCAGGCGAAGGGCGCCACGAACACCAGGCCGAGCCCGGTGTGCAGCAGCACCATCACCTGGTTGGCCACGCTGAACGGCAGCAGCCAGATGGCCAGCCCGGTCAGGGTCTCGAACGCCAGCAGGCCGGAGACGGCGAGCAGGAGACGGCGCTGCCATTCGCCGGCCTTGAGGACGACGTGGGACGGGTCGGCCATGTCGGTCGCGCCTCGAACGGGAGGGTCCCGGCGGGGATGCCGGGGATCGGGTCAGCGTACCGGGCGGCGGGTGAAGCCGGGGTGAAGCCGGATCGCCGGGCGCGGAGTTCGGGAATGCCGCGACCGCGGCTGGGACCTCCTAGCTCGCGCGGTCGAGCGGTTCCAGGGTCTGGATTTCCCGGGCTGCGTCCGACCGCATGGCGTGCCACAGGTCCCAGTCCATCTGCAGGCCGAGCCAGTACTCGGCCGTCGTGCCGAAGACCCTGGCCAGCCGCAGCGCCGTGTCGGGGGTGACGGCCCGGCGCGCATTGATCACCTCGTTGAGACGCGGGAACGACACCCCCAGGCGAATGGCCAGGTCGGACTGGGTGAGGCCCAGCGGCTCGAGGAACTCCGTGCGGAGCATCTCGCCCGGAGAGGTCGGGGGCCGCCGGGTGGGAAGCCGCTGCCGGACCAGGGTGTGGGTCCCGCTAGTGGTAGTCGACGATCCGGACTTCTTCGGCATGCCCGTCCTCCCATCGGAAGCAGATCAGCACGTCCTCCGCGCCCGGATCAGCGAAGGAGCGTATCACGGTATGTATTATAATACATAGCGTTATAGCCGGACAGGTGGTCTCGCGCCCTCGCAACCTGCCCGGGGACCGGATCCGGGG
>JBFILX010000230.1:0-3360 GCA_041612035.1 Gemmatimonadales bacterium
GAGGAACACAGCGGGCCCCACATGCCCTGGTTCTGGCAGGGCCGCCTCCAGGGGGGCGGGGTGCTGAACGACATGATGTGTCACTCGGCGCTGGTGGTGCGCCAGCTGCTCACGAAGCCGGGCGAGCCGCTCGGCACGGTGAAGCCGGTGCGGATCACCGGCCACATCGCGAGCCTCAAGTGGACCCGGCCCGAGTACGTGAAGAAACTCAAGGCCGCCCAGGGCGCCTCGGTGGACTACGGCAAGGCCCCCGCGGAAGACTTCGCCAGCGTGCTCATCGAGTTCGAGACCCGGGACGGATTCCGGGTCCTGGGCGAGGCGACCACCAGCTGGAGCTTCGTGGGCGCCGGGCTCCGCCTCTCCGCCGAACTGCTGGGGCCCGAGTACAGCATGAAGTGGAACACCCTCGACAGCGGGCTGCAGCTCTTCTTCAGCCGCGAGGTGGTGGGCGAGGCGGGGGAGGACCTGGTCGAGAAGCAGAACGCGGAGACCGGCATCATGCCGGTGGTGGCCAACGAGGCGGTGGCGTACGGCTACGAGGCCGAGAATCGCCACTTCGTGCGGGCCTTCCTCGGCAAGGAGAAACCCCGGCTCACCTTCGAGGACGGGCTCGAGGTGGTGAAGGTGCTGATGACCGCCTACCAGAGCGCCGAGGAGGGGAAGACCCTCCGCTTCCCGCCGCCCGGGCTCGACCGGTTCGTCCCCGACGTGGCGAAGGGCGGCAAGCGGCTGCCGCGGGCCCGCCGCTAGTCCGTCTCCCCCCCCACAGCCCAGAGGACCTCCATGGCGAAGAGCGCGGTGGGCCGGCTCAGCCTGATGATGTTCCTGCAGTACGCGGTGTGGGGCGCCTGGCTGCCCCTGGCCGCGCGCTACCTCTCGGCCGGCCCGGAGGCCGGCGGGCTCGGGTTCACCGGTGGCCAGATCGGGATGATCCTGGGACTCGCGGGGTCGATCGGCGCGGTGGCCTCGCCCTTCATCGCGGGCCAGGTGGCCGACCGGTACTTCAGCGCCGAGCGGTTCCTGGCCCTCCTGCTGCTGGTGGGCGGCGTCATCAAGTGGGTCACGGCCAGCCAGACCGGCTACGGGGCGTGGCTCTGGCTCTCGATCGCCTACAGCGTGGTCTACATGCCCACCCTGGCGCTCTCCAACTCGCTCGCCTTCGCCAACCTGGACGACCCCGAGGGCCAGTTCCCCAGGGTGCGGGTCTGGGGGACGATCGGGTGGATCGCGGCCAGCTGGATCTTTCCGATGCTGTACCTGCAGGGCGACCTCCGGTTCACCCTGATGCCGCCCTTCCTCACCGGCCCCGAACTGTCGGGGGTCACCGCCCGGCTGGCCGACTCGCTCCGGTTCTCGGCCCTCATCTCGTGGGCCTACGCCGGCTACTGCCTGATGCTGCCCCACACCCCGCCCCGCAGGGAGGGGGTGGTGCCGCTCGCCTTCGCCAAGGCGTTCGGGCTGCTGCGGCACCGCTCCTTCGCGGTGCTGGTGGCGGTGAGCCTCCCGATCAGCGTGATCCACCAGGTGTACTTCCTGCAGACCTCGCCCTTCCTCTCGCAGCTGGGCCTGCTCGACAGCCAGATCGGCCCGGCGATGACGATCGGCCAGTTCAGCGAGATCCTGGTGATGGCGGGGCTGGGCTGGGCGCTGAGCCGCTACGGGTTCCGGACCGTGATCACGGTGGGGGCGTTCGCCTATTTCGCGCGCTACATGATCTGGAGCGTGCCCACCCTGCCGGTCTGGCTCCTGGTGTCGAGCCAGGCCCTGCACGGGGTGTGCTACGCCTGCTTCTTCGCGGCCGCCTATATCTACACCGACCGGGTGGCGCCGCCCGACGTGCGGCACTCCGCGCAGACCGTCTTCGGGATCCTGATCCTGGGCGGCGGCCCGGTGCTGGGCGGGATTCTCTCCGGGTGGCTCCAGGCGCGGTACACCCTGCCCGACGGGGTGGTGGACTTCGGCTCGCTGTGGCGGGTGGTGGCGCTGATCGGGCTGGCCAGCGGGGTGGCGTTCGTGGCCCTCTTCCGGGAGCTGCGCCAGCGGGCGACCGCGCCCGCCGCGGCCTGAGCGCGGCGACCCGGAGGCACGACGGGGGCCCCGAGCATCGGGGCCCCCGTCGACGTTCGGGGACGGCGCCCGGCTACTTCTGCACGGTGCGCAGGTAGGCGATGATCGCCTCGCGCTGCCGCGGGGTGAGGTTCATGTGGGGCATGAGCGACTCGGGGTTGTCGGTCTTCGGGTCGCTGATCTTCTGCAGCACATACTCCCCCGTGCGCCGGCGGAACAGGGTGTTCAGGTCGGGCCCCAGGGTGCCCCAGGTGTAGTCGCCCACCCGGTGGCAGGCCATGCACCCTTTCCGCTCGACCAGGGCGCCGCCCTCCTCCACCACCTCGGTGTCGGGGGCCCGCGCGGCGGGGCCCGCCCGCTCCCCCTCCACGCCGTTGGTGGCCTGCAGGAAGAAGAGCACCGCGCGGGTCTCGCGGCCGGTCAGGTTGCCCCGGGTGCGCATGTGCAGGGTGATCACGTCCCACTCCAGGTCGGACCGCTCGCCGGGGCCGCGCGGGTTGTGGCAGCGCGCGCAGGTGGCGGCGTAGACCCGGGCGCCCTCGCCCAGGGTGAGGGGCTCCTGGGCCTCGAGCACCGCGGGGAACGCCAGGAGGACGGTCAGCAGGATGACGACGGTCGGTCGCATGGCCATCCTCCTAGAAGCCCAGGGCCCAGGTGACGAGGAGCCGGTTGTTGGCGAGGTCACGCCCGCCGTCGTACCGGTCCCGGTTGATCTCGAAGGCGGCCTTGAGGGCCGAGCTCGAGGTCAGCCAGTAGTTGAGACCGGCGCCGTACTGGGTCAGCCGGTCGTTCATGGCGTCGGTGTCCTGGTCCACCAGTCCGAAGCGGAGCACCGGCTCCCAGGCGCCGGTCCGGTAGGCGACCTGGCCGTACCCGCCGACCTGGTCCACCGTGGCGACCCGGGCGCCCGACCCGGCGCCGCGCTCGACGTCGGTGCGGAGCCAGAGCCATTCCGTCCGCACCTCGAGGTGACGCTTGCGGTACTGGGCGGCCGCGTTGTACCCGCGGAACGCGAGCCCGCGGCCCGTCGCCAGGCCACGCCCCCACCGGGAGTAGAGGGCGGAGACGTCCACCTCGAAGTCGGGCGCGAACACCAGCCCCGCCCGTCCGCCCACCATCTTGCTGTCGTTCCCGTCACCGCTGGCGCCGCCGAAGTCGAACGCGGGGCGGCCCCCGGGGCCGGGGGTGCCGTCCACCTGCGGTCCGTTGGAGAGGTAGCCGGCCAGCGTGACACTGCGCCCGACCCCGCCCAGCGGGGCCGCGACCTTGGCCATCACCCCCACGTCGGCCAGC
>JBFILX010000231.1:0-3324 GCA_041612035.1 Gemmatimonadales bacterium
CCCTACCGGGACTCGCTCGGCGGCCTGGTGAACTACCGTGAGGGCAGCGGCCGCGGCCGGCTGGTGCAGTACCGGAACTCGCTCTCCCTCGTGGCGGCGGACCCGCTGCTCGGCGTGGGACCCGGCAACTGGTTCGTGCACTACCCGCGCGTCACCACGCCGGGCGACCCCTCCTTCGCCGGGGCCGACCCGATCCCCACCAACCCGTGGCCCAGCAGCGACTGGGTGGCGTTCGTCACGGAGCGCGGGCCGGTGGGGGCCCTGCTGCTCCTGCTGGCGGGGGGAGCCGCATGCCTCACCGCCTGGCGGCGAGCCGGGGCGGGTGATCCCGAATTGCAGGGCCCCGCCATCGCGCTCGGCGGCGTGCTGACCGCGGCGCTGGTGACCGGGGCGCTGGATGCGGTGCTGCACCTGGCCGCCCCCGCGTACCTGGTGGCGGCGCTCACGGGCCTGCTGCTGCCACCTACGGGGGCGGTGGTGGAGCGGCCGCTGGCGGGACGACGGCGCGCGCTGGCCGTGTGGGGAGCGGTGGCCGCGGCCCTGCTCGTCACGGTCGCGAGCCTGGGACAGGTGCTCTCGATCCGGCTCACCGCCGACCGGGGTCGCGCCGCCGCGGAACGGGCCGTGCGGTACGACCCGGGCAGCCATCGGCTGCACCTTCGGCTGGCCACGCTGGGGGCCTGCGGGGCCCGCGTCCCCCACGCCCGGGCCGCGCTCCGCCTGCTGCCCTACCACTCCTGGCCACGGCAGGCGCTGGCCCGCTGCGGCGCCGCGCCACCGCCATAGCTCAGCGGGGCGGCCCCCGCTCCACCGGCAGGTCGTCCCGGCCCCCGTATTCGGCCCACGATCCGTCGTATACGGCGTGGTCCCGGTGACCCAGCTGTTCCAGGGCGAGGATCAGCGCGCAGGCCGACACCCCCGAACCGCAGGTGGTCACCACGGGACGGTCGAGGGGGACGCGGGCCTCGTCGAACCGGCGGCGCAGTTCGTCGGGCGGCCGCAACCGCCCGTCGGGGCCCACCAGGTCGGCGTAGTGCAGGTGACGACTGCCGGGGATGTGGCCCGACCGGAGCCCGGGCCGGGGCTCCGGCTCCTCGCCCGTGAATCGCCCGAGGCCGCGCGCGTCCACCACCGCCGCGCCCGAACCGACCCGCGCGAGGAGCTCGGGCAGCGAGATGAACCGCGCGTCCGCCGGTCTCGGCTCGAACCGGGCGGGGGGGCGGCGCACCTCGCCCGCCTCGAGCGGGAGGCCGGCCGCCCGCCAGGCCGCGAGCCCGCCGTCCAGCACCGCGACCTGCCCGTGGCCCAGGGCCCGGAGCATCCACCAGGCCCGCGCGGCGCTGAGGTTCACGCCCGATCCGTCGTACACCACGATCCGGTCGCCGGTCGCGAGACCGAGTCGCCCGACGTCCTGGGCCAGCGCAGCGGGCGCCGGCATCGTGTGGGGGAGCGGAGAGGCCGCGTCGCTCAGCGCGTCCAGGTCCCAGAACACGGCCCCCGGGACGTGGCCGGCCCGGTACTCGGCGCGGGGGTCCCGACCCGCGGCCGGCAGGTACCACGACGCGTCCACCACCGCCAGGTCCGGCTCGGCCAGGCGCGGCGCGAGCCAGGCGGGGTCCACCACGGGCACGGGGAGCGACGAAGAGGGCATGGGACCGGTACGTTAGCTTAAGGGCCGGAGGGACACCCCGTGGCGACTACGAGACTGGAGAAGGACATCGCGCGGTTCCGGGCGGCCGATCGCGACACCCGGCTGGAGACCCTGCTCGACCTGTCGGCGAGTCTCCCGCCGCTGCCGGAGCGGCTCACCTCCGACCGGGACCGCGAGGCCCACCGGGTCGCCGAGTGCCAGACCCCCGTCTTCCTGTGGCTCGAACGGGAGGACGGCGTGGTCCGGCTCTACGCCGACGTGCCGCGCGAGTCGCCCACGGTGCGCGGGTTCGTCTCGCTGCTGGTGCGCGGCCTGGACGGCGCACCCGTCGAGGCCGTGACCGGTCTCCCCGACGATCTCCTGCACGAACTCCGGCTGGACGAAACGCTGGGCATGGTCCGCACGCGGGGGCTCGGGGCCGTGGTGCGGCGCCTCAAGGCCATGGCGGCCGGGTGACCGCCGGGTTCAGCCGTTGACCCGCTCGAACTCCTGCATGAACCCCACCAGCGCCTCCACCTGCTCCCGGGTGCAGGCGTTGTAGATGCTGGCCCGCATGCCTCCCGCCGACCGGTGGCCCTTGAGCCCGTCCAGCCCGACCTGCGTCGCCTCCGCCACGAACCGCGCATCCAGCGCCTCGGACGGGGTCCGGAAGCAGACGTTCATCCGGGAGCGGCTGGCGGGATCCACGTTGGTGCGGTAGAAGTCGCTCGCGTCCAGCGCCGCGTACAGCACGGCGGCCTTGGCCTCGTTGCGGGTGGCCATGGCCTCGAGCCCGCCCAGCTCCTCGATCCATCCAAGCACCAGGCCCACCATGTAGATCGCGAAGGTGGGCGGGGTGTGGTACAGCGACCGCTCCTTGGCGTGGGTGCGGTACTGCAGGATGGCCGGCAGCGTGGTGCTTCCCTGCTCGACCAGGTCGTTTCGGACGATCACCAGGGTGATCCCCGACGGCCCCAGGTTCTTCTGGGCCCCGGCGTAGATCAGCCCGTAGCGGGTGACGTCGATCGGGCGGCTGAAGATGTCGCTGGAGGCGTCGGCCACCAGCGGGACGCCGCCCGGCGGCTCGGGTTCGGAGGCCCATTGGGTCCCGTAGATCGTGTTGTTGGTGGTCAGGTGGGCGTAGGCCGGCCGGTCGCTCCACCGGATCGACGCGGCGGGCGGGATCGCCGCGAACCCGCCGTCGGCGCCCGTCACCGCCACGTGGGGGCGTCCCACCCGCCTGGCCTCCGCCAGCGCCTTCTCCGACCAGACGCCCGTCACCAGGTAGTCCGCCGTCCGGTCCGCCGGCAGCAGGTTCATCGGCACCATGGCGAACTGGAGCGAGGCCCCGCCCTGCAGGAACAGCACCCGGTAGTCGTCGGGTATGCCGGCCAGCCGGCGGCACGCGGCCTCCGCCTCGCCGATCACCCGTTCGAACAGCTTGCCGCGGTGGCTGTGCTCCAGGATGCCGATCCCGCTGCCCCCGATGGTCCACAGGTCCTCCTGGGCGCGTCGCAGCACCGGCTCGGGCAGGGCGCCGGGGCCGGCGCCGAAGTTGGCGATACGGTCGGTGGCGGGCGTGGTCGTCATGGGGGTCCGGTTCCTAGTCGATGCGCCGGACTTCGGCGCTCAGGATGTTCTCGTTGCCGTCCCGGATCCGGGCCAGGGCCTCCTGGCCCGGATCGGCGGAGAGG
>JBFILX010000232.1:0-3321 GCA_041612035.1 Gemmatimonadales bacterium
AACAAATGGGCGATCCCGGCGTCAGTTTTCGGAGAGCCGTCCAGTCCCACGTTCCGGGCCCCCGCGTCGGGCCCGCTGCCCCGGAGGTGCCCGTGCGCCGCCTCGTCCCGCTGTTCACCCTCTTCACGGCCGCCGCCTGCGGCGGCGCCGAACTCGCTTCGCCGCCCGACACGCCGCGGCCCGACCCGCTCCTGGGCCGGGCCGCCTTCCAGCAGGAGTGCGCCGGCTGCCACGCCTCCGCCGACGGGTTCGACCTGGCGTTCTTCGGCTTCACCGACACCACCATCGTGCGCCGCGCCGTGGCTCACGTGGACACCGCCACCGCCCTCAACATCGTGGCCCACATCCGCGCCATGGGGGTGCCCCCGGTGCGCGAGGACACCCGGCTCTTCCAGCCGGGCGGCGCCACCCTGGCCGGCGACCTGGAGTTCGCCCTGGCCCTCTTCGGCCGCGACGCCTGGCCCGCCGAGCTCACCACCGCCGGGCTCCGGGCCATCGACCCCCGCGGGGTGCGGATCGCCGTGCCGCTCCCGACCTGGTCGGCGGAAGACACCAACCTCGACTGGATGCCGGACGCGCCCCTGCCGCCCGCCATCCTCGACTACGCGGGCAAGCAGGCCGCCGGCGCCCTGGCCGGCTACCGCGCCGCCCCCACCCGCGAGAACCTGATCCGGGCCGTGCAGACCCTGCGGGTCGCCGACCGGGTCACCGCCAACCCCGGCGCCCCCTGCCTCTTCGAAGAGGCCGACCGGGTGGACTACCTGGTCTGCTTCGAGGTGCGCCGCTGGACCTCGAGCCTGGTCGCCCAGCACATGCTGCGCTACGGGATCGAGCAGTCGCTGGGCCCCGACCTGCACGACACCTGGTGGGACGTGGGGAACGCCGCCCGGAAGTCGCGCCAGGACCCGGGCCGCACGGTGCAGAACGCGGTGGTGAACTGGGCCAGCTGGATGTTCCTGGGCTGGGCCTTCGAACCCTCCCGGCACCCGAGCGTCTACACCGGGGGCGGGTTCCGCCAGCTGGGCCTCACCCGCCACGCCACCTTCGTGGCGCTCCGGAGCCAGGTGGCCCGGCCCCGGAACAGCCCCATGGTCTACGACGACCTGGTGCAGACCGCCCGCTTCGCCCCCAACGGCTGGGCCAACAGCGCGACCAGCTTCGCCCTCCGCCACCTGCTGGAGCGGCTCGCCACCGGCGACCGGCCCACCCGGCCCGAGCAGATCGCCGAGGCGCGGGCGGAAGTGGTCCAGGCGGTGACCGAGGCCTCCCGCAAGGTGCCGATGGCCGACCGGCCCGGGCTCGCCGCCCTGGGCGAGCAGGTGCTGGCCGCCCTGGGCCAGTAGCCAGCCAAACGCCGGGTGGAGCGACGAGGGGCGGATCCGGGATCCGCCCCTCGTTGCCATCGGGGCGGGGCGGTGTACGTTGGTCTCCACCGACCGTCACGCCGGAGCCCCGTCCGATGCGCCGATTCCTGCTGCTCGCGCTCCCGCTCGCCGCCTGCGCCCCCGCCGAGGAAGCGCCGGTCCCCGCGATGGAGGCGAGCGAGCCCACCATGGCGGCCACCGCCGACGGGTTCAGCACCCCCGAGTCGGTGATCTTCGACGCCGCCCAGGACGCCTGGTTCGTCACCAACATCAACGGCCACCCCGGCGCCCGCGACAACAACGGCTTCATCAGCCGGCTCCGGAGCGACGGGAGCGTGGACTCGCTCCGCTTCATCGCGGGCGGCCGCGACGGGGTGACCCTGCACGCTCCCAAGGGCCAGGCGATCACCGGCGACACCCTCTGGGTCACCGACATCGACGCGATCCGCGGCTTCCACCGCCGCACCGCCGCCCCGGTGGCCACCATCCAGCTGGGGAGCCAGGCCCGTTTCCTCAACGACCTCGCCGTGGGCCCCGACGGCGCCCTCTACGCCACCGACTCCGGGATCGCCTTCGACGCCCAGGGCCAGATGAGCCACCCCGGCCCCGACCGGATCTTCCGGATCGCGGGCCGCAGCGTGACCGTGGGCTTCCAGGGCCCCGAACTCGCCGCCCCCAACGGGATCACCTGGGACCCGCGCAACAACTACTTCATCGTGGTCCCCTTCGCCGGCACCGACCTGCTGGCCTGGCGCCCCGGGCTGGGCGTCACCCCCATCGCCATCGGGCCGGGCAGCCACGACGGGGTGGAGATCCTGGCCGACGGCCGGGTGCTGGTCTCCAGCTGGGCCGACTCCACCGTCTTCGTGATGGGCGGGGGCGACGACGCGCGGGTCATCCGCGGCGTCCCCACCCCGGCCGACATCGGGGTGGACACCGCGCTCAGCCGGGTGGCCATCCCCCTCTTCACCCTGAACCGGGTGGAGATCTGGTCGCTTCCCTCGGTGCGCTGACCCTCGGCCGGCCCCGGGCCGCCAGGCCCAGGGTCCCCGCTTGACGAACGGTATATATTACTCTATCGTTATACACTTGATAATGACCGGATCCTCCATGCCCCGCCGCTTCCTGCCCCTGTCCGCCGCCGTCCTGGCCCTGCTCCTGGCGGCCGGCCCCTCGCACGCCCAGGCGCCGCTCACCCTGGCCGACGCCCTGGCCCGGGCCGAACGGCACGCCTACGGGAACCGCATCGCCCGGGCGGAGACCGACCTGCAGGCCGCGCGCCGGATGAGCGCCCTCCCCGGGCTCCTGCCGTCGCTCCGGCTGGAAGCGGGCTGGATGCGCACCACCGACCCGCTCAACGCCTTCGGGTTCGCGCTCCGCCAGCGCGCGGTGAGCCAGGCCTCGTTCGACCCCGCCCGGCTCAACGACCCCGTCCCCATCAGCAGCCTGGGCACCGCCATGGTGGCGGAGGTGCCGCTCTTCAACGCCGACGCCTGGCTGGGCCGGGCCGCCGCGGGCCGGGCCCGGGACGCCGCCGCCGCGACCGCCCGCTGGACCCGCGCCGGGACCGCGGTCGAGGTGGTGAACGCCTACTACGGCGGCGTGCTCGCCCGCGCCCGGGTGGTCGCGCTCGAGGCGGGGCTCGAAGCCGCCCGGAGCGCCGTGCGCCAGGCGGAGTCGGTCTACCGCCAGGGGCTGGTGACCCGGTCCGACGTGCTGCTCGCCGAAGTGGGGGCGGGCGAGGTGGAAGTGGAGCTGCTGGCCGCCCGGGGCGACGCGGCCCTCGCCGGACGCCGGCTCGCCACCGCGCTGGGTACCCCCGACGACACCGTCCTCGTCCTGCCCGACGTCCTGCCCGATCCGGCCCGCGCCCTCGCACTCGCCGCGGACGCCGCCGGGACCGCAGGCGACCGCGCCGACCTGCAGGCGGCGCAGCACGGCCGGGAGGCGGCGCGGC
>JBFILX010000233.1:0-3291 GCA_041612035.1 Gemmatimonadales bacterium
CGGGGGCGGGACCGGCTGCGCGAGCGGTGGTCAGGGCGCCCCGCCCCGGGTGGGCCGGCTCGCGTCACCCGGGCCGTACGTGGTGACGCTCCGGGTGGGCGGACAGGAGTACGCCCAGGGCGTCTCGGTGCTGGAAGACCTGTGGCTGGGGCAGCGCTGATGCGCGCCCGGCCCGCCGGACTGGGGGCGGCGCTCCTGGCGGCGGGGCTCGTCGCCCTGGGCGCCACGCCCGCCAGGGCGCAGGACCATCGGGCGCTCGAGCGCGAGATCCTTCGCGAGCGGATCGAGATCAACACCAGCGACTCCGCCGCCGGCACGCCGGAGGCCTCCCGCCGGCTCGCGGCCCGGCTGATCGCGGCCGGGATGCCCGCCGCCGACGTGCGGATTCTGGAGCCCAGGCCCGGCCAGGGGATGCTGGTGGCGCGCTACCGGGGCACCGGGCGGGCCGGCCGGCCGGTGCTGCTCATGGCCCACCTCGACGTGGTGGACGCGCGGCGCGAGGACTGGTCCATGGATCCGTACGTCTTCCACGAAGTGGACGGGTACTACTACGGCCGCGGGACCAACGACAACAAGGCCGGCGCGGCCATGCTGGTGGCCAACTTCATCCGCTACCGGGCCGAGGGATACGTCCCCGACCGGGACCTGATCGTGGTCCTCACGTCGGACGAGGAGACCGAGCAGTACAGCATCGCCTGGGTGCTGCAGGAACACCGCGACCTGGTGGACGCGGCCTTCGCCCTCAACACCGACGGGGGGGCGGGCGAGCTGCGCCAGGGCCGGCCGGTCACGTTTTCGGTGCAGGCGGCGGAGAAGGTCTACCAGAGCTACCGGGCGGAGATCCGGAACCCGGGGGGCCACAGCTCGGTGCCCGTTCCCGACAACGCCATCTACCGGCTGAGCGAAGCGCTGACCCGCCTGGCGCGGCACCGGTTCCCGGTCCAGCTCACCGAGGTATCCCGGGCCTACTTCGAACGGTCGGCGGGGGGCCAGGCCGCCGCGACCGCGGCCGACATGCGGGCGGTGGCCCGACGCGGCGACCGGCAGGCGGTCACCCGGCTGAGCCGCGAGCCCTACTACAACGCCCTGCTCCGGACCACCTGCGTGGCCACCCGGCTCTACGCCGGCCACGCCGACAACGCCCTGCCCCAGCTGGCGCGGGCCATCGTGAACTGCCGGATCATCCCCGGCGTCCCGCCCGACAGCGTCCGCGCGACGCTGGTCCGGGTCATGGCCGACTCGGCCATCACGCTCAGCCCGGTGGAGCCGGCGGTGCCCAGCCCCCCGTCGCCGCTGCTCCCCGAAGTGATGGAGCCGGTGGAGGAGCTGGTGGCCCGCTTCTGGCCCGGCGCGGTGGTGATCCCCGAGATGTCCACCGGCGCGACCGACGGGCTCTACACCCGCAACGCCGGGATCCCCACCTTCGGCGTGGGCGCCCTCTTCGACGAGATCGGCGACTTCCGCGCCCACGGGCGCGACGAGCGGGTGGGGGTGGAGGCCTATCACCGGGCGGCGGAGTTCTGGTACCAGCTGGTCAGGCGGGTCGCCACGGCGGCGCCCGGATCGTGACCACCCCGCCATCGAACGCCTCTGGCGAGCCGGTGGTGATCCGGCGCTACGCCGACGCCCTGCAGGCCCAGCTCGACCTGGCCGTGCTCACCAGCAGCGGGATCGAGGCCACCCTGGTGCGGGACGACGCCGGGGGGATGCTGCCCGCCCTGCCCGGGCTCGACATCCGCCTGGTGGTGGCCTGGCGCGACGCGGTCGAGGCCCTGGCCATCCTGGATCACCCCGATTCGGTGTGACTTGCGCGGGGGCCCGGGTGGGGGCATTGTGGATCGTTAACCGTTTTCAGGAGATCAAGAGATGACTCGTCGGATCCTCGCGTTCGCCCTGACCCTGGCCCTGGCTGCGCCCGCTGCGGCCCAGGAAGCCATGCACGAGCACCACGCGGGCGGGCTGGACGCCGTGAAGCCGCTGTACGAGACCGTCAAGGGCTACCTCATGAAGTCGGCCGAGCAGATGTCCGAGGCCGACTACGCCTTCCAGCCGACCCCGGACGTGCGGACCTTCGGCCAGCTGCTGGGTCACATCGCCAACGCGCAGTACCTGTTCTGCTCCACCGCACTGAACGAAAAGAGCCCCAGCACCGCCGACGCCGAAAAGCTCGCGACCAAGGCCGAGATGATGAAGGCGCTCAAGGACTCGTTCGCGTACTGCGACAAGGCCTATGCCATCAGCGAGCGTGACGCGATGGCGGAGGCCACCGTGTTCGGCCGGAAGGCCAACCGGCTCTTTGCGCTGAACTTCAACATGGGTCACAACTTCGAGCACTACGGGAACATCGTGACCTACATGCGGATGAAGGGAATGGTCCCGCCGTCGAGCCAGCGGAGCGGCATGTAGCAGCGGGAGTCAGGACCGGCGGGAAAGGGCGGGCCGTTGCCCGCCCTTCGTCGTTCTCAGGGAGTGGCGTCGCGCATCGCCGGGTGGCCGAGCACCCGCCCCAGCCGGGCGTACTCGAGCCCCGCGATCAGGTCGTACAGGAAGTGCACCGCCATCGCCACGTAGAGCGAGCCGGTGATCCACACCAGGCCGTGAAAGGCCCCGGCGAACACCACGATCGCCGCGGCGCTCCGCCAGCCCTGGGCCAGGTGGGCCAGGCCGAACAGCACGGCGCAGACGGCCCCGGCGGCGAGCGCCGACCCCGTCACCGTCCAGACCAGGGCGAACTGCACCCCGCGCCAGGTGATCTCCTCGCTCACCGCCGCCACCGCGGAGGTGCCGACCCACAGCCACCGCTCGGTGGCGTTGCGCGGCATGAAGAGGTGGAGGATCCGCTTCTGCTCGAGCACGGCGCGCCGCCACCAGGGGCGCAGGACGACGATGGTGCCGGCGAGCATGACGGCCCCCGCCAGCCAGTCGCGGACCGAGGGGAGACGAGGCGGGAAGAGGTCGATCCCGCTGAGCCGGGCCACCAGCAGGGAGAACCCGCCGAAGAGCACCAGCTGGGCGATCAGCACGAGGAAGTGGGGCGACCGGTCGGGGAGGACGTCCAGCTCGGCGAGGATGCGCTTGGTGCGCCAGGCGGCGACCGGGATCACCAGCCCGAAAAAGGCCAGGTGCAGCCAGCCGCTGAGGGTCACCGCCCGGCGTCCCGGAGGAGCCGCGCGGCTTCCGCGACCGCGTCGGCCAGGCGGGACGGGTCGGGCACGCCGCCCTGCGCCATCCGGGCCTGGCCCCCGCCGCGGCCGCCCAGCCCGGCCAGCACCTCGTTCACCACCCGGACAC
>JBFILX010000234.1:0-3275 GCA_041612035.1 Gemmatimonadales bacterium
GAGGACACCGGCCAGTGCCACATGCGCCATCAGGCGTGCCGTGGTCCTCATCGTCATACCTCGCTGATCGCCTGGATCGGGTCGAGCTTCGCAGCGCGGCGCGCGGGATACCAGCCGAACACCAGCCCCGCCAGCAGGGCGAACGCCAGCGCGAGTCCCACCGCCGGCAGGTTGACCGGGATCACGAACTGCTTCCCGAACTGGGCCCCGATCAGCTTGGTCACCATGATCAGGCCGCTCCCGCCGCCGATGCCCAGCAGGGCGCCGATCGCCGCCAGCGTGAACGATTCGGCCAGGAAGAGGCGCAGGATGTCGCCGTCGTCGGCGCCCAGCGCCTTGCGGATCCCGATCTCCCGCACCCGCTCCCGCACCGAGATCAGCAGCACGCTGAAGAGCCCCAGGCCGCCCACCAGCAGGGTGATCCCGGCGATGGCGAACATCACCGTGTTCCACCCGCCCAGGATGTCGTCCGCCATGGCGAGATCGCTCAGCACCTCGGCGGCGTCGTTCTCGATCTCGACGTCGTTGGCGTTGCCGTGCCGGGTGCGCAGCAGCGCGGTGCCCGCCCTGAGCACCTGCCCCACGCTGGCGTCGGGGCGAACGGTCACCAGCGCCGCGTCGAGCCGGCCGGGGGTTCGGGCATACCGGCTCAGGTAGGTGTAGGGGACGTAGACCCGGCGCGCGGTAAAGCTGAAGTCTGCCGGGATGAAGTCGAACTTGACCGGCTCCACCACCCCGACCACGAGGAAGCGGGTGCCGTTCAGGGTGATCGCCTGGCCCACCGGGGCGGCGGCCCCGAAGAGCTCGCGCACCACCTCGGAGCCCACCACCGCCACCCGTGCGTGGTGCAGGACGTCGAGGGGCCGCAGGCTGCGACCCGCCACCGTGGCGTAGTGCCGCAGCTCGGTGTACCCCGCGTCCACCCCCTGGACCGGGAGATCGAGCCGGCCCGCGGGGCCCGACACCAGCATCCGGTCGGACCCGTTGAAGCCGTGCACGGTCTCCACCCCGGGCAGGGTGCGGAGCGCCTCGAGGTCGGCCAGCCGGAGGCCGGTGAACTGTCGCGCCGCGGCCCGGCGCGCGTCCGGTGGAGGCGTGCGGTCCTGCACGGTGAAGCTCCTGGGAAGGCCCATGGCACGCAGGTCGGCGTAGGCCATTTCCTTGATGCCGCCGGCGAGCGAGACCATCGCCACGATGGACGCCGCCCCGAAGACGACGCCCGACAGGGTCAGCATGGAGCGCAGCTTGTGGGCCCGGATCTCCCGGATCGCGTCCACGATCAGCTCGAGCCAGTCCCGCAGCCGCTCAGGCACGGAGGGCCTCCACCGGGGTGATGGTGGCCGCCCGCCAGGCGGGGTAGAGCCCGGCCAGGAACCCGACCACGAGCGAGGTGCCGAGCCCCAGGGCGGCAATGCCCGGGGTGACCGAGGCGGGGAGCTGCATGATCATCGCCACCACGCCGGTGAGCCCGCTCCCCAGCGCCAGCCCCGCCAGCCCGCCGAAGAAGGTCACCACCATCACCTCCGCCAGGAGCTGCAGGAAGATCGAGCCCGCCGTGGCCCCCAGCGCCATCCGGGTGCCGAGCTCCCGGATCCGTTCCACCACCGAGGCCAGCAGGATGTTGGCGATGACGATGCCGCCGGTGAACAGCGACACCACCCCCACCACGAGGAAGATGTAGTTGAACATCAGGAGGAACGCGGTGTCGTCGTCGTCCTGCCCGCCCCCGCCGGAGGGGGTGATGTCGAAGTCCACCACCCCATGCCGGGCGTACAGGAGACTCGCCACTTCGGCCTGGGCCAGGCGGGGCCCGGAGGCCGGAGACGCCTTGAGGGTCAGGAAGTCCAGCCGGTCGTTCTCGGCATACTGCTGCACCGCGGTGGTGAGCGGGATGTAGGCGCGCTCGTTCCGGTACTCCAGTTCGTTGCCCGACCAGGCGGCGAAGTAGAACTCTTCCCGCTCCAGCACGCCCACGACGCGGTACACCTTGCCCTCGATGGTGAGCAGCCGGTTGTGCGCCGCCTCCGGCGTCCCGTAGAGCGAATCGGCGAACTTCCAGCCCAGTACCGCCACCCGGGCCTGGGTCAGCACGTCGAGGTCGCTCAGGTAGCGGCCCACCATCGGGGCGATGTCGTTGATGACGGCGTAGTCGGGCACCGTCCCGATCACCTGGCCGGTGAACCCCATACTCCCGGCCTGGTAGCGCAGCTGCCGCGCCCACCCCGGGCTCACCGCCATCAGGGTCCGGCTCCGGTCCTTCAGGAACCGGGCGTCGGCGTAGGTGAGGCGCTTGGAGGCGAGGTCGCGCGGCGTGGGCTCCGGGGGAAGCGCCCGGTCCCGCACGATCACCGCCCCGGCGCCGCCGACCTCATCGAGATACTTGGCGGTGTTGGTGGCCTGGCCGCCGAACAGCGCCAGCACCGCCACGATGCTGGCGGTGCCCAGCACGAGACCCAGCAGCGAGAGCAGGGTCTGCCCCCAGCGGCGCCGGGCCTCGTCGAGCCCGGTGAGCAGGGACTCGAGGATCCCCATCGGTCAGGCCCGCACCACCCGCCCGTCGGCCACCTCGATGATCCGCTCGGCGCGGGCCGCGACGTTGGGGTCGTGGGTGACGAGGATGATGGTGTGGCCGGCCCGGTGCAGGTCGCCGAAGGTGGCCAGGACCTCCGCCCCCGAGGCGGAGTCGAGGTTGCCGGTCGGCTCGTCGGCCAGCAGGATGCTGGGTTCCCCCACCAGCGCCCGCGCGATCGCCACCCGCTGCCGCTGGCCGCCCGACAGTTCGTCGGGCCGGTGGGCCACCCGGTCCGACATGCCCAGCCGGTCGAGGATGGCGCGGGCCCGGGCGCGGCGCTCCCTGCGGGACAGCCCGCCGCGGTACTTGAGCGGCAGGGCCACGTTCTCGTCCACCGTAAGCCGGGGCATCAGGTTGAAGGTCTGGAAGACGAACCCGACCTTGCGGTTCCGGGTCCGGGCCAGGGCCCGGCCCCGCAGCGCGCTCACGTCGTCGCCGTCCAGCAGGTAGCGACCCTCGGTGGGCCGGTCGAGGCAGCCCAGGATGTGCATCAGGGTGCTCTTGCCGCTCCCCGACGGGCCCATGATGGCCACGTATTCCCCGGCCCGGATGTCGAGGTCCACGCCCCGAAGGGCGGGCACCGCGACCCGCCCCAGCTGGTAGACCTTGGTCAGCCCGCGCGCCTGGAGGAGCGGCGCTCCGGCGGGTACGGCGGCGGCGGTCACCGGCGCCGCGAGACGCTCTCGGCCCGGGCCATGGCGGC
>JBFILX010000235.1:0-3123 GCA_041612035.1 Gemmatimonadales bacterium
ACCGCGGTCACCTGCTCGGTGCGCTGCTGCATCCCGGGGATGCCCGCCATGCTGAGCACCTCGCCCGTGTAGCCGATGTAGCCCACCAGCCCGGCGAGCAGGATGGCGAGCAGGAGGGGAGAGCGCATGCTATCCATGGCTCACCTCACCACCGACTCGGCCACCGGGACCGTCCGCAGGTAGCTGGAGTCGGCGGCGGTGAAGGTTGCACGGAGAACGAATGCGGTGACCGCCCGGCCCTGTTCCACCACGGTGTTGGCGGAGATGGCCGTGACGTTGCCCAGCCAGGGCGCGTCCTCGAGCTGGCGCATGAAGCGCGTGTAGCCCTGGATGTCCACGGTGCGCCCGGTGATCTGCACCTCGACCGGGAGCCGCTCGGCCCCGCTGGTGTCGGCCGCCGGCGGCACCGCCCGCACGTCGGAGAGCCAGGTGAAGGGCGGCAGCGCCCGGGCCACGTCGTCCATGATGTGGGCCCACACGTAGCGGTCGCCGTCCACCGCGCGGATCGTCGCGATCTGGCCGAGGACCGAGTCGCGGACCGCCTCTTCGCGGCGTTTCTGCCGGACGAACTCGCGGAACCGCTGGTGCTCGGACTGGGTCTCCTCGAGCTGCGGCCGCAGCGTGGCCAGCTGGGAGCCGGTCCGGACGAAGGTATAGCCGAGGAAGCCCAGGACGCCGACCCAGGCGAGGACGGCGAGGTAGAACAGCGGGTCCCGCCCGCCGGTCTCGCCGGTGGCGCCCAGGGTCTTCAGCCGGGCGGCCAGGCCGCCGAATCCGGCGCCCAGGCCGCCAAGGGAGATCCCTCGCGTCGCGGCGCGCTTGGCGCCGGGGCGAAGGTTGACCGAGATCTTCATGACCGGTTCACCGGATCCGCGACCCGCTCACGCGGCTTCCCGCAGCGCGAGGCCGATCGGCAGCATGAGGAGCGGGGCCACGTCATCGAGGTTCATCGCGTCGAACACGCCGTCGGCGACCTGAAGCCGCTCGACCGGATTGGCCAGCTGGGCCGGCAGCCGGAGCCGCTCGCCCAGGGCGGGGGTGAGGCCCGGGATGCGGGCGCCCCCGCCGGAGGTATAGAGCCGGGAGAGGCCACCGGACGACCGGGTGGAGGTCTGGAGGAAGGCCGCCGCCCGGTCGATGCCGACCGCCAGGTCCTCGGCCCGCGCCTGGACGAAGGGGGCGAGGGTCCCGTCGTCGTGCCCGCTCTGCAGCAGGCGGTCGGCCTCGCCCGCGCTGAGGCCGCGCTCGCGCATCAGGTCCTCGCGGAACCGGCGGGTCCCCACCGGCAGGTCCCGGGTCAGGATCGGCACGCCATCCTCGAGCACGTTCACGTTGGTGACCTCGTGCCCGATGTTCACCAGCCCCACCACGCCGCGGCGGGCGTCCGGGTAGTTGGCCTCGAAGGCGTTGTGCAGGGCGAAGGCGTCCACGTCGATGATGTCGGGCTCGATGCCGACTTCCGCCAGCAGGCCCATCTTGTTCTCCACCAGTTCCCGCTTCGCGGCCACCAGCAGCACCGACATCTGGAGCCCCTCGCTGTCGGGGTCCAGGACCTGGAAATCGAGTTCGACGTTGTCCATGTCGAAGGGGACGTGCTGCTCGGCCTCCCAGCGGATGACCTCGCGCGCCTCCGCCTCCTTCATCCGGTCCATGAGGATCTTCTTGATGATCACGTCGCGCCCGCCCACGGCCGTGACGACGTGCCTGGGCTTGACGCCGGAGCTGTCGAACAGGCCCCGGATGGCCTCGGACACGATGCCCGGGTCCATCACCTCGCCCTCGACGATGGCGTCGTCCACCACCTGGGTGAAGGCGACTTTCGTCAGCACGGGCCCGCTCGCGCCATGGGACACGACGGCGAGCTTGATCAGCCCACTCCCGATGTCGAGGCCCACGGTGGTCCGCGAGCGACCGAAGAGACCCATGACGGCTCAGTTTGGAGAGGAAGGTGGAGAAGCCAAACGCTACGCTACCGCCCGCCCTACCGTTTTGTCAAGTTCCGAAGACGCTTGAACTTAGGCCGACAACTCGTTCTGCGGGCGATGCTTACGAACACCGGACGTTCCGGATGGCGGCGGCGGTGCAACACCCGCCCCCGTCCTGGGTCGGTTCGTCTGATTCAACGGTGCGGGCAACCGGTGTGCCACCTCTGCCCAGAAGCCGCATAAGGCGTTTTCAGACAACAGGTTAGATCGGAATGACGGCATCCCACTCCCCCACCCGGAACCGGGTGGGGGGGCCGTTTCGCAAGGATTCTCTCGGGTTGCCCGGTCAGAACGGACGGTGGAAGCGGTCGGGCCGCAGCGCCTCGACGCGCGCGGGCCAGAGCCGGGCCTGCCCCGCGGAATCCGTGGCGAGCGTGAACAGGCGGAGCTCGCCTCGCCGGGGGCGTACTCCATCGGTCGCCGACGGTACGCCGCCCTCGACCGCCACGAGCACCAGATCTCCAGCGAGGCGTTCGACCTGCACCCGCACGCCGGGGACCGTGCCGGAATCCGGCACCGCCGCCGGGTCGAACCGTTCGGACCAGATGCCGGCGAGGGCGGCGAGCCCGGTGGAGGCGGCGAGATCGGCGTGGACGGCCGCGCGCCAGGACAGGGCAGTCTTGAGGCCCGCGCTGGCGAGCATCAGGGAGGTGGCCGCCGCCAGCGCCGCGAGGCCCGAGGCGATCACGGCCACCAGGAGGGCGCCGCCCCGGGTACTGATGAGGGGCCGGGCCATCAGTGACGATTGAGCAGGATCACCGTGAACGACAGCGAGTCGGCGGACGGTGCGCCGCGGCCGCTCGCGGCACCTCCGACCGCCGACCACGCGTCGGGTCGCGGCCGCAGGGTGACGGCGATGCGGGCGACCCGCTCGATCGCGGCGGCGGGCCATCCGTCGGCGTCGAGGTACCGAAGCGAGAACCCGTCGGGCGCAAGGGGACCCGCCACCGGCTGGGTGGTTTCCCCACCGCTCACCGATCGGGCGCCGAGCCAGGTCGATCCGCCGCTCCGGTAGGCCCGGAGTTCCATCAGTTCCCGGACGCGAAGGGCGGTGCCGTCGGGGACCGGACCGGCCCACGCGGGGTCTGGCGGGATGGCGAGGGCCGGGCGGCCGTCGGGGCCCCGCGAGGCCCGGGGG
>JBFILX010000236.1:0-3110 GCA_041612035.1 Gemmatimonadales bacterium
GCCGAAGAACGCGGTATCGGAATTGGAGGCCACGAAGGGGTCCGGGGCTGAGGGTGGGTCCGGCTCGGCTATTCCTGCCGGCCGAGCTTGCGCTTGAGTTCGGCGAGCTGGTCCTGCACTTGCGTTTCGCGGGCCTTCTGTTCGAGCTCCAGACCGGCCAGGTCGAGCTCGGGGTCGAGCGTCGGGGGCGGCGGGCCGCCGCCGGTCATGCCGGCCCGGGCTTTCCGGTACTCCGCGCCGAGTTCCTCCAGCTGGCGCTCGGCATACCGCAGCTCGTCCTCCTGGACGGCGAGCTTGCGCTCCAGCAGGCCCACCCGCTCCGTGTGCTTCGCGACCCAGATCCCGGCCAGGTCCGCCGTCTCCTGGTCACCGATCTGCCCCGCCAGCCGGCCCCGCCGCTCGGCGTCGCTCAGCCGCTGGCGCTCCCCGGCGAGTTCCGCCCGGGTGGCCGCGAGAGCGTCCCGGACTTCCGCGACGGCCACCTTGGTGTCGAGCATGGCCTGATAGATCCCCTGGGCGTAGCCCCGCGGATCGCCGCCGCGGTCGGCGAGCAGGCGTTCCAGCCGGGCCCGCAGGGCCTCCAGCGACATCGGCCTTCTCCGGTCCGGGGTTGGGTCGCCAGAAAGGTTAAGTTATCGTCGCGCCGCAAGCCACCGACCCGGGAGTTCATGCCCTCCGCCACCGCCACCCGATTCGTCGTTGCCCTCCTGGCCGCCCTGGTCCTGGGCTGTGAGCCGCGAGGTGAGGGGGTCGCCTGCGGGATCACGGCGCTGGCCGGGGCCACCGCGATCCTGGACCAGTTCAACGTGCCCAACCAGACGCTCTCCGTCCCGCCCGCCGCGACCCCGGAGTTCCTCCCGGTGCGGGTGGCCGCCGGCCCGGCCTACCGGAGCCGGGTCCGCCTGGACGAGGCGGGCTGGCTGGTCACCCTCGAGGGGTCGCCGGCGGCCCCACGTCCCGGGTTCGGCGTCGTGGTGGTGGGCCCGGACGGGCGGGCCCGCGGGGTGCTGGCGTTCACCGGCCTCCCGGTGCAGAGCGCCCCGATGATCGGCCGGCTGGCCATGGACACCACCCTGGTCCCCCTGCTCGGGCTTCGCACCGACGTGGCCGGTCTGGAGGACGCCGCCTGCCCCTTCTTCCCGGACTCCCTGCGCGGCCCCTGACCCGCCCCACGCCCGGTCAGGCTCCCAGGATCGCCGAGGCACGGGCGGCCGCCTGTCCCAGGTCGATCGCCTCCAGCGCGTCGGGCGCGGTTCCCGGCGGCGGGTCGAAGGCCAGCCCCCGGCCGGTCGAGTTGAGGGTCCGCCACCGGAGCGCGCTGCCCGCCCGGGTGCGCGGGTAGAAGCCCACCGTCGGCCGGTCGAGCGCCCCGGCCAGGTGGAGCGGGCCGGTGGAGCCTCCCACGAAGAGGTCGGCCGCGGCGATCCGGCGGGCGAACGTGACCAGGCCCTCGACGGACTCGTGGACAAATGCCCGCACCCCGGCGTCGCGAAGCCCGGCGGCCAGGGTGCGGGCCACGCCCGCTTCACCCGGGCCGGCCGTGACGACGAGGGCGTGGCCGCGGTCCGACCGGAGCGCCCGGGCGAACCCGACGAAACTCCGCAGCGGCATCATCGGCGCCGACCCGCCCCCGCCGGGGTGGAGGAACACCAGGCGCCACCCGGGATCGATGCCGAGCGAGCGGCTGAGGGCCGCCCGCGCGTCGAGCACCTCGGCATCGGGAAACTGGAGGAACGGCGGGGCGACCGGGCGGGGCTCGACGCGAAGCCGGCCGAGAAAGGCCCGGACCAGGTCGGTGTTGTACTCGAACTCGGGCTTGAGCGACCGCGAGCGGCGCTGCAGCACCCGGTGGGTGAGGAGCAGCTGGGCGACCTTGGTGGCCGGCCCCAGCCGCCAGGGGATCCGCGCCAGCGCGCAGACCGCGGCGATCCGGCCGGTGGAGAAGAGGGCGATGACGGCGTCGAACCGTTCCGCCCGGAGCCGCCGGGACAGCGCGAGGGCCGAGCGGACCCCGCTTCCCCGCCCCGGGTCGGTGATCACCGCGTCCACCCAGGGGCAGTGGCGGGCCAGCTCGGCCGTGTACTCCGGCACCAGGACGGCCAGGCGCAGGTCCGGCAGCGAGGCCTTGAGCATCCCGAGTGCCGGCCAGGCGAGCAGGAAGTCGCCCAGCCGGTCGTTCCGGACCACGAGGACCCGCAACTTGACGGACCGCTCGGCGCCCATCAGCCGGTCACCGGAATCGCCAGACCGTCATTGACGTGCTCCATGGAGGGGAGAACTTTGGGCCGCCCGGGAAGATCCCGGGGCGCGGGCGCCCCCGCAATCGGGAGGAGGATCCATCCGTGACCCCCGCCGTGTCGGTCCTGGTCTGCACCTACGAACAGCCGCGTGAGCTGGCCCTGGTCCTGGCGGGCCTGGCGAACCAGTCGTGGACCGATTTCGACTGCTGGGTGTGCGACGACGGGTCGGGCCCCGCCACGGCGGCGGTCATCGACGCGGCCCGGGACCGGTTCGCCGTCCCCTTCCATCACGTCCGGCACGGGCACCGCGGGTTCCGCCGCGCCGCGGTACTCAACCTGGGCCTCCGGCAGGCCCGCGGACGCCACGTGGTCTTCCTGGACGGCGACTGCGTCCCCCATCGGGACTTCGTCCGGGACCACGCCGAACAGGCGGCGCCGGGCACCTATCTGATCGGCCGCCGCGTGAACCTGGGCCCGGGGCTGAGCGCCCGGCTCACCGAGGAGGACGTGCGCCGGGGATGGTTCGACCGGCCCCGGGCGGGGCTGCTGTGGAGCGCGATCGCCGGGGGCACCCGCGGGCTGCGCCGGGGCGTCCGGATCCGGTCGCGCCGGCTGCGCCGGGCCGTCGCCCCTCGCGGCGCGCGCGGTCTGATGGGCAGCAACTTCTCCGTGGCCCGCGACGACCTCTGGGCCGTGAACGGATACGACGAGGGGTTCGAGGGGTACGGCCACGAGGATACCGAACTGGAACTCCGGCTGCGGCGCCTCGGGCTCCGGCCGGTGTACCTGAAAGGGCTGGCCCTGCAGTTCCACCTCTGGCACCCGCCCCGGGCCAACGTGGCCGCCAACGTGGCCCGGAAGACGGCCGCA
>JBFILX010000237.1:0-3078 GCA_041612035.1 Gemmatimonadales bacterium
TCCGCGGCTGGCGCTGGGGGGCCTCCGCATGGTGTTCGGCCTGGTGTTCCTGCTGCTCGCGACCGGGTTCGGGATCGTGCTCGCGTGGGCCCCGCCCATGGGCCCCGACCAGCCGCTCTGGCTCGGCCTGCCACCACGGGCCGCGGTGGTGCTCTACGGCATCGGCGTCTTCCCGCTGGTCCTGCTGCCGCTCGCCTACGCGCTGACGTTCGATGACCGGACGCTGAGTGCGGAGGACCTCGAACGGATCCGCGCCGCCCGGAAACGGGAACCGTCATGAGCCCGATGCTCGCGGCCCAGACCGCGGCCCTGCCCCCCTTCACCCAGCCGCTGATCATCGGCGTCGCGCTGATCTACTTCGCCGGCGTCGCGGCGATCGGGGTCTGGGCCACGCGGCGCACCCGGAGTGCCCGGGACTTCTTCGTGGCCGGCGAGGGGATCGGGCTCTGGGCCCTCTCCATCGCGGCGATGGCCTCCACCCTGTCGGGGTTCGCCTTCATCGGCGGCCCCGGGCTGCTCTACAGCGTCGGGCTGGGGGCGATGTTCATCATCCTGGGCGCCCCGATCACCACCACGCTGAGCGCCTGGGTGCTGGCCAAGCGGATGCGGCTGCTGGGCGAGGTGCGTGGGCTGATCACCGTCCCCGACGCCATCGGCGCCCGGTACCGGAGCCGGCTCGCGCAGGGACTCAGCGGGCTCGCGATCCTGATCGGGGTGATCGGCTACATGGCCACCAACGTCCTGGCCCTGGGGCTGGTGATCGACGCCATCTTCGGCACCGGGCTGGGCTGGGGCATCTGGATCGGCACCCTGATCGTGCTCGCCTACTCGGCCGCGGGCGGCATCCTGGCGGGCATCTACACCGACCTTTTCCAGGGCGCCATCATGGGCCTCGCCTCGGGGCTGGTCTTCCTCACCGCCCTGCAGTCGGGCGGGGGGCTGGGCGGGATCTCGCGTACCATCCTCGCGGCGGAGCCGGACTTCCTCCTGCCCTGGGGCACCATGACCCCGCTGGCCGCGCTCTCCCTGCTCTTCGTCTTCGGGGTGGGCTCCATCGGTCAGCCCCACGTGGCCCACAAGTACTACATGCTGCGCGACCCCCGCCGGCTCAAGTGGTATCCCCTGCTCGGCACCGGGGCGCTGTTCCTGGGCCTGCTGCTCTTCTTCGGCGTCGGGGTGGCGATGAAGGCCGGCGTGCTCCGGGGCGACTTCGCGCCGCTGGCCTCGCCGGACGACGCCACCCCGCTCTTCCTGCTCCACTACGCGCCCACCCTGCTGGCCGCGGTGGTGTTTTCCGGGGTCGCCGCGGCGGTGATGAGCACGGTGAACTCGTTTATGAACATCGGGGCCGCGGTGGTGACCCACGACCTCCCGGTGGCGCTGGGCCGGCGGGTGGGGAACGAGCTCCTGTGGGGCCGGATCACCACGGTGCTGCTCTCGGTGGCGGCGGCGGGCCTGGCCCAGGTCTCGGGCACCCTGGTCGCGTTCCTCGGGATCTTCGGCTGGGGGCTGTTCGCCTCGACGCACATGCCGGCGCTGGGGATCGGGCTCAACTGGCCCGGCGCCACCCGGGCCGGCGCGGTCGCGTCGATCGCCACCGGCCTGGTGATCACCCTCGCCCTCGAGACCATGGCCTGGCTCCGGGTCTTCAGCTTCCCCGCCGGGGTGACGGCGACCGGGGTCGCCCTGGTGATGGCGCTCCTGGTCTTCTTCGTGGTCTCCTGGCTCACGCGTGCCTCGGCCGAGGGCGACCTCGACGAGGACGTCCGGCTGGTGATGGAGGTCTGATGCGCTTCGAGGACCTGTCCGTGGGCCAGGAGGCCACCGCCCGCCGCACCATCACCGAGGCCGACATCCATGCCTTCGCCGCGGTGAGCGGGGACCGGAACCCGGCCCACGTGGACCACATCTGGGCCGCGGCCTTCCGCTTCAAGGGCCCGGTGGCCCACGGGATGCTCACCGCCGCCCTGGTCTCCGCGGTGCTGGGGATGCAGCTCCCCGGCCCCGGCACGATCTACCTGTCCCAGACACTGCGTTTCACCGGGCCCGTGCGGCCCGGCGACACCATCACCACCCGGGTCGAGGTGACCGCGCTGGAACCGGCGCGCCGCCTGGCCCGGCTCGCGACCACCTGTACCAACCAGCGCGGCGAGACCGTGCTGGACGGTGAGGCCACCGTGCTGGTCGAGGAGGGCCCGTGACGGCCTCCGGAACCGGCGCCCGGTTCGTCCCGCGGTTCTGTCCGGCATCCCCCATCGCGAAGGAGACGGTCATCATGCACAGCGCAGGCTCGTTCGGGCGCCTGACCCGCGCCCTCCTCGTCGGGGCCCTCGGGCTCCTCCCCTCCGTCCTGGCGGCCCAGAGCACCGGGCGCCTGGCCGGTACCGTCCGGAACAGTGACGGCACCGGCATCGGCGGGGCCATCGTGTCCCTGGTCGGGACCGCCTGGGTCGCCACCGCCGGCACCGACGGCGGGTACACCATCGACGGCATCGCCCCGGGTCGCTACGTGGTGACCATCCGGAGCATCGGGGTCCAGGCCGCGACCCGGCCCGACGTCGAGATCCGGGCGGGCCAGGACACCCGGCTCGACGTGACCCTGGAGCGGGTGGCGATCCAGCTCGGCGGGATCGTGGTCTCCGCCTCCCGGCGCCCGGAGAAGATCACCGATGCCCCGGCCACCGTGAGCCGGCTCGACGCCGACGGGCTGGCCCTGCTCCCCGGCAACGGCATCAACGGGGCGCTGCGGGAGATCAAGGGGATCGACGTGATCCAGGTCGGGATCGCCACCGTCGCCATCAACGCCCGGGGCTTCAACTCCTCGTTCAACAACCGGATGCTGACCATGGAGGACGGCCGGGTGGCCCAGCTCTCGGAGAGCGGGCTGCCGGTCGGCAACCTGGGCCCGACCCCGCGGATCGACCTGGCGGGGGTGGACGTGCTGGTGGGCCCGGGTGCGGCGCTCTACGGCGCCGACGCCTCGAACGGGGTGGTGTCCTCGGAGACCAAGGACCCGCGCGCGTTCCCGGGCAGCACCGCCGAGCTGACGTTCGGCAACCGGAGCTTCGTGGACGCCCA
>JBFILX010000238.1:0-3073 GCA_041612035.1 Gemmatimonadales bacterium
CGGCTCACCTTCTCCCGGAACCCCGAGTCGTCGCCGGCGCTCGACCCCACCGGCGTGATGGTGGCCTACCTGCGCGGGTGGCCCGAGCGGGCCGAGCCTCCGGAACTGGTGGTGATGAACCTGCTGAGCGCGGCGGAGCGGAGCACGGCGGTCCCGATCGCGCTCGGGGCGCCGGACCGGGTGGCCTGGGCCCCCGACGGCCGCCGGGTCTTCGTGCGCGTCGCGGGCGGCGTGCTGGCGTCCCCCGCCCCGCCCGACCGATTCGAGCTGACCCCCCTCGCGGCGGCGGAGCGGGCGGCGGCCGACAGCGCCTTCGCGGTCCTCGTGGGCGACCCGCCCCGGGGGATGGTGGTGCCCTGTGCCGACCGGCCCGACGCGCTCTGCGTGGCCCTGGGCGGGGAGGAGGCGCTCCTGGCGGCCGGGGCCCGCGACCCGGTGCGCTGGAGCGGCGATTCGGTGGGGTACCTGGCGGGCGGGCGGTTCGAGGTGCGGCCCCTGGCGGGGGGACGGGCCCGGCGCCTGGAGTGGGTCCACGCCCCCGCCAACCTGCGCCAGCCCACCCGGTTCCCGGGCCCTCCCGAGGGGTGAATCGACCCCGGTTTCCCGGCTATATTACGGGGCTTTGAACTTCATCCCACGCTCGTCGCCGGTCGTCATATGAAGCTCCTCGTGCTCGGGGCAGGCCTCCAGGGGACCGCCTGCGCCTACAACCTCCTGCAGCATCCCGGGGTGACCCGGGTCACCCTGGCCGACGCCGACCCGGCGGGTCTGCCCGGCTTCCTGGCCGGGTGCCAGGAGACCGGCCGGCTGGCGGCGGTCCGGCTCGACGCCCGGGACGAGGCCGCGGTGCGGCAGGCCATGCAGGGCCAGGACGCGGTGCTCTGCGCCCTGCCCTACTACTTCAACGAGCCGATGACCCGGCTGGCCATCGAGGCCGGGTGCCACTTCGCCGACCTGGGCGGCAACACCGGGATCGTCTTCGAGCAGAAGGCGCTCGACGCGGCGGCGGCGGCGCGCGGGGTGTCGGTCATCCCCGACTGCGGGCTCGCCCCCGGGATGGTGAACATCCTGGCCGCGGAGTGCATCCGCCGGCTCGACCGGACCGACGCGCTGCGGATCTACGTGGGGGGCCTGCCCCAGCATCCCGAGCCGCCCCTCAACTACCAGATCGTCTACTCGCTGGAGGGCGCGCTCGACTACTACACCACCCCGTCGTGGGTGCTGCGCGGGGGCCGGCGCCTGCAGGTCGAGGCGCTGAGCGAGGTCGAGCCGGTGGACTTCCCCGAGCCGGTGGGCCGGCTGGAGGCGTTCCACACCGGGGGCGGGATCAGCACGATGCCGTTCGCGTGGGAGGGGAAGATCGCCACGATGGAGTACAAGACCCTCCGCTATCCGGGCCACGTGGCCATCATGAAGCCGATCCGCGACCTGGGGCTCATCAGCGACGAGCCGCTGGAGGTGGACGGCCAGCGGGTGGTGCCCCGTGACCTGTTCATCGCCGCGGTGCAGCCCCGGCTCTACCGGCCCGAGGGCCGCGACCTGGTGGCGCTCCGGGTGCGGGCCGAGGGCGAGAAGGACGGCCGGCCCGCGACGGTCGGGTTCCGGCTGCTCGACTTCTACGACGAGGCGCGGGGGCTGAGCGCGATGATGCGCACCACCGGGTTCTCGCTGGCCCTCACCGGTCTCATGCAGATCGAGGGGACCGTCGCCGCCAGGGGGGTCCGCACGCCGGACGAGGCGGTGCCCTGCGGGCCCTACGTCGCGGGGCTGGCGAAGGCGGGGGTGACGATCGAGGAGGTGGCGGGCTGACCGCGCCGGCCGGCCCGTCGCCGCACCCCATCGCCGATCTCTGGCAGGAAGCGCTTCCCTGGGAGGCGTGGTTCCGGCCCGAGATGTCGCAGGTGACGCTGTGGGACGGGGTGTACCGCCACGCCGCGGTGCCCGACTGGGTCCGCCACGCCTTCGAGCGCCTGGTGCCGCTCCGGCTGCTGGTGCTGAGCGGCGACTGGTGCGGCGACGCGGCCAACGCGGTGCCGGTGCTGGTGCGGCTGGCGGAGGCGGTGCCGGGCGTGGAGGTGCGCCAGCTCGACCGCGACACCTATCCCCAGGTGATGGACCGCTATCTCACCGGCGGCTCCCGCTCGATTCCCCTGGTGATCGGGCTGGACGCATCGTACCGCGAGCTGGGCCGCTGGGGCCCCCGGCCCGCGGAGCTGCAGGCCTGGGTGCTCGGCCACCTCCACCTGCCCAAGGCCGAGCGCTATCCGGCGATCCGCCGCTGGTACGCGAAGGACCGGGGGAAGACGATGCTGGAGGAGCTGCTGGCGGCGCTGGGGGGCGAGCGGCGGCCCGGCGACTAGAACATCCAGCCGGTGCCCATGGCGAACTGGTAGCCGTCGGCGCTCCAGCCCCAGTTGAAGGTCAGGATGGTGACCCGCAGCAGCCGGAGCGCGATGCCGGCGCCCCCGCCCCAGTGCAGGTCCTTCGACTCCGCGGGGTCGAACTCCACCGCCCGGCCCCCGTCCAGGAAGCCCACCGCCGTGATGGCGCCGTAGTCCCCCAGGTTCAGGATGTCGTGCCGCAGCTCCAGGTTGGCGAGCAGCACGTCCCGCCCGGTCCAGCGGCCCGCCACCACTCCCCGGTGCGAGGCCGGCCCGCCCACCAGCGGGATGCTCCGCTCCCAGGCCTCGAGCGTGGACCGGGCCTCGAGGGTGGCCTGCTTCGTGAGATGGCGGCCCAGCACCCGGGCGGCGATCACGGTGCCCGGTCGAGGCGAGGCGTAGCCCTGGGCGATGCCGTAGATCCCCTGGTACCCGTCGCGGCCGGCGCCCCCCGTCCCCGCCAGCACTCCGCCTTCGAAGAAGGCCCCCCTGGCGGTCACGAACTCGTCGTCCCGCAGGTCGAGCACCAGCGAGAGCCGGCCCCGCCAGTCGGTGGCGCCGCCGCAGCCGGGGTCGAAGGCGCGGAGCGCCAGCAGCCGGGGGTCGCAGTCGGCCAGGTAGCTGGAGGGACCGGGGAGGGCGCGGTAGGTGGCGTCGGTCACCCCGCCCGCCGCGCTCACCATCAGGCGCCC
>JBFILX010000239.1:0-3051 GCA_041612035.1 Gemmatimonadales bacterium
GGTGGACGCCGCCTCGGCGCGAACCATGACGGCCCGGATCGAGCGTCTGCGCGACTCGACCGGCGCCGAGATCGCGGTGGTGACCCTTCCGAGGATCGGCGAGTACGCCCCGGTGGACGTGGCGGTGGCGATCGGCCGGGCGTGGGGGGTGGGCGCCCAGGCGGCTATCGGGGAAGAGCGCCGCAACGCCGGGGTGGTGGTCCTGCTGGTCCCCCGGCGGGCGGAGGACCCGAACTCCGGGCATATCTTCATCGCGAGCGGTCAGGGCGTCGAGGGGATCATCACCGATGCCGCCGCCGGCCGGGTGCGCGACGAGATGATCCCCTACCTGGCCCGGGGCGACTACGGGCCGGGGCTGCTGGTCGGGGTCGAGGCCCTGGCCGGCCGCCTGGAGCGGGCCATGAGCGGCCTGCCGCCCGAGGAGGATGGCGGCGGCCGGATCCCGGTGGTGGTCCTCGTCCTGGTCGTGCTGGTGGTGGTGGCCATCGTCATCGCCATCGCGGGCGCCTCGGCGGAAGCGGCGGCGCCGTCCACGGTGCGCCGGCGCGGGCGCCGGCGCCGGACACCCTGGTGGATGAGCGGGGGAGGGTTCGGTGGGGGGAGCGGGGGCTTCGGCGGCGGTGGCTTCGGTGGCGGCGGGTTCGGGGGCTTCGGGGGTGGGGGCGGGTTCAGCGGCGGCGGCGCAGGCGGGAGGTTCTGACATGGCCGACACGGCCCAGACCACGATCGAGGCGCTCCTGGCCGCGGCCGACGCGGCCTGCGGCGCGGAGTACAGCGCGGTCCTGTACGGCTCGCTCGCCCGGGGCGACTACCGGGAGGGCCGCTCCGACCTGAACCTGCTGCTGGTGGTGCGCGGGCTCACGGGGCAGCGGCTCCGGGCCCTGGCCCCGGCCCTGGCGGCCTTCCCGGCGAACGGGCTGACCCCGCCCCTGCTGTTCGACGCCGACGAGTGGGCCCGGGCCGCCGACGTCTTCCCCGTCGAGCTGGCCGACATGCGGCTCGACTACCGGGTGCTCCGCGGGGTGGACCCGGTGACGGGGCAGGAGGTGGTCCCGCGCGACCTCCGCCGCGCCCTGGAGCACGAATGGCGCGGCAAGCTGCTGCGCCTGCGCCAGGAGTTCGCCGCCGACCTGGGCCGGCCCGAGGCGCTGGGCGCCGCCGCCGCCGCGAGCGCGGCGCCGGTCCGGGTGCTGCTGCGGGGCACCATGGTGCTGGCCGGTCGCCGCCCGCCGGAGGAGGACGCGGCGCTGGCCCGGGCCGCCGGCGAGCTGTGCGGCTTCCCGCCGGGCCCGGTGGCGACCGTGCTGGCCCAGCGCCGGCAGCCCGCCTGGCGGCTGGAGGCCGGGCCGTTCGAGGAGTACCTGGACGCCCTCGCCCGGGCGACCCGGTTCGTGGACACCTTTCACGGGGGAGAGTCGTGATGCGTCACACGGTGCGATGGATGCTGGCCGGCGTGCTGGCCCTGGGCCTGACCGGCTGCGGCTACAACGAGATCCAGCGGCGGGACGAGACCGTCAACCAGGCGGAGAGCCAGGTGAAGGTCCAGCTGCAGCGGCGGGCCGACCTGATCCCCAACCTCGTGGAGACGGTGAAGGGCTTCGCCCGGCAGGAGTCCACGGTGTTCGTGAGCGTGGCGGAGGCCCGGGCCAAGCTGGCCGGCGCCGTCCAGACCGGCACCATGGGACAGATGGCCGACGCCAACCAGCAGCTCACCGGTGCGCTGGGGCGGCTGCTCGCCATCGCCGAGCGCTACCCCGAACTCAAGTCGAACACCAACTTCCTGCAGCTGCAGGACCAGCTCGAAGGGACCGAGAACCGGATCTCGGTGGCGCGGCAGGACTACAACGGCTCGGTGGAGTCGTTCAACAGCTACATCCGCCAGTTTCCCTACAACCTGACCGCCAAGGTGTTCGGGATGTCGCGGGCGCGGGAGTACTTCGAATTGACGAGCGAGGCCGCGGCGGAGGTGCCGCAGGTGAAGTTCTGACCTAGTCGGCCACCACGTCCGGGAGGATGTACCGGAGCGGGTTCACCGGCCGCCCGTTGACGTGGACTTCGTAGTGCAGGTGGGGCCCGACCGCGAGACCGGTGGCGCCGACGTAGGCGATGATCTGGCCGCGCTGCACCCGCTGTCCCGCGCGGACCGCCAGGCGCGAGGCGTGGGCGTACCGGGTGACGATGCCGTACCCGTGGTCGATCTCCACCATGTTGCCGTAGCCGTTCTCCCAGCCGGCGCTGGTCACCGTGCCCATCGCGGGCGCCTCGATGGGCGTCCCGGCGGGCGCGGTCACGTCGATGCCCTCGTGGGGCCGGGCGACGTGCAGCACCGGGTGGTTCCGCATGGCGGAGAAGGCGCTCGACAGCCAGCCGGTGGTGGGCATGATCGACGGGGTGGCCTCCAGCCGCTTGTGGTGCGAGCTGAGGCTCTCGGCGGCCTCCCGGAACGACCAGGCCAGCAGGTTGGCCCGCCGGATCAGGGCCGACAGGTCGGTCCGGGCCTCGCGCGCGCGCCCGGCCAGCGGGCTGGCCTCGGCCGGGGCGCCGCCCAGCGCCGGCCCGCCGATCCCGGCGCCATGCACCGCGGGGTCGATCGGCTCCAGGTTGGCGAGGAGCCGGATCCGGGTCTCCCGCCGCTCCAGCTGGGCCAGGGTGTCGGTCAGCACGCCGAGCCGCGTCTCGAGCTGGCCCAGGGTGGAGACGAGCTGCTGGTTTTCCTGCTCCAGCGCCTCGGTCCGCGCGATGTCGGCCCCCCGCGCCACGACCCCGTAGCCGACCAGCAGCACCAGCGCCAGGCCGGTCACGGCAAGGCTCACCACCGCCCGGATGGCGGACTGGGAAACCTCGACGACGCGGGAGGCACCGGAACTCTGCGGGACGAACAGGATCTTCCAGCGGCGATCAGGCACGAGTCGCGTTCCGCTCCGGGGCAGGGATGGAGGCAGGGTGACGAACGGCGCCGTTGGAACCGACGCCCGGACAACACTGAAATATGCCCTCGCCGGGGCCCGAAGTCAAGGGAAATTAGGACGGCCTTACGTGGTTGCCGGGTAA
>JBFILX010000240.1:0-3005 GCA_041612035.1 Gemmatimonadales bacterium
GAGGGGGGCGTTCGCGGTGCAGAAGGTGTCGTTGGTGTGGGTGTCCTTGAGCTTCGCCACCGAGCCGATGTCGCCCTCCCGCAGCTCGGCCACCTCGGTCCGCTCCTTCCCCTGCTGGATGGTCAGGTGGTTGAGCTTCTCCATCACCGCGTGCTCGGCGTTGTATACCTCCTGGCCGTTCCTGACCCCGCCCCGGTAGAGCCGGAAGAGCGACACGTCCCCCACGTGCGGCTCCGAGACGGTCTTGAACACCCGGGCCACCAGGGCGCCCTCCGCGGGCGTGGGGACCTCGGCGGGCGAGGGGAGCAGCTCCACCATGTCGGTGAGCAGGGCCCGCACCCCGTAGGTCAGCGTGGCGCTGCCGCACAGCATGGGGACGACCTCGCCCGACATGAGCCCCTTCTTGAGCACCGCCACCAGGTCGGGCCGGGGAATGTCTTCCCCGCTCAGGTAGCGCTCCAGCAGGGCGTCGTCGGTGGCCGCGATCGCCTCCACCATCTGCTCGTCGTACTTGGCGTACTGCTCCTTGTAGTCGTCGGGGAGCTGGACCTCCTCGTACTCGCCGGCCTTGGTGCCGGGCTTGTACTCGTGGGTCTTGCCGGTGAGCAGGTTGATGATCCCGTGGAAGTCGGGCCCGTTGCCGATGGGCACCTCGACCGGCACCACCTTGTGGGAGAGGTGCTCCTTCACGTCGTCGAACACCCGCTCGAAGTCCGCGCGCTCCTTGTCCATCTGGGTGACGAAGATGATCCGCGGCAGGTGCAGCTGGTCGCACAGTTCCCAGACCTTCTCGGTCCCCACCTCCACCCCGCCCACCCCGCTCACCACCACCACCGCGGCGTCGGCGGTATGGAGGGCCGTGGTGGCCTCCCCGAAGAAGTCGAGGTAGCCGGGGGCGTCCAGCAGGTTGATCTTGGTGTCCATCCACTCGGCGTAGGCGACGCTCAGGCCGATGGAGTGCTTGCGATCGATTTCGTCGGGGGTGTAGTCGGTGAGAGTGGAGCCTTCCTCGATGCTGCCGTGCCGGCGGCTCGATCCGGCCACGAAGGCGACCGCGTCGACCAGGGTCGTCTTGCCGGCGGCGCTGTGCCCGACCACGGCAACGTTCCGGAGCGCCGCTGTGTCATAGACCTTCATAGGCCGCGTTCCTCCGAGTGTGGGGGATAGGGATAGTGGATTCCCTCCGGAGGGTTGTCAAATGACGCGCGCGTCGAACGTGAAGGGGGCCTGAAGACGCGCGGGGCGGGCCGCCGTGGCCCGCCCCGCTCCCGCGTTCCCCGCGGCCCGCGGCCGCCCGGCGTCAGGCGCCCCGGCGCCGCAGCTGGCGCACTTCCCGCCAGCCCACCAGCCGCTTCCGCTCTTCGTCGAACACCTTGAGCGAGAAGGTCCGCACGCTCTCCCACACGGTGAGCACCCGGGCGCGCTGGAACAGCGGGTTCTCCTCGTGGCAGCGCCGCAGGTTGTAGTTGGGAATGCGGGGGCTCAGGTGGTGCACGTGGTGGAACCCGATGCTGCCGGTGATCCAGTCGAGCACCCGGGGCAGCCGGTAGAAGCTGCTCCCCTCCACCGCGGCGGAGGCGTAGTCCCACTCGGGCGACTGGGCCCAGTAGGCGTCCTCGAACTGGTGCTGGACGTAGAAGAGCCAGATGCCCGCGGCCCCCGCGATGAAGATGGCGGGCGCGTAGAGCGCCACCACCGTGAGGGGCCCGATGAGCAGGCTGGTGACCAGGAACAGCGCCAGGATCGTCAGGTTGGTGCTGTGCACCCCCACGATCTCCTTGCGGCCCGCCGAGCCCGGGTTGTGCAGCCGCTGCCGGACCACGAGCCAGATCGGCCCCAGGCCGAGCAGCACGAGCGGGTTCCGGTAGGCGCGGTACTTGATCCGGCCCCAGCGCGACAGGGCCAGGTACTCGCGCACGGTGAGGGTGTGGATGTCGCCGAAGCCGCGCTCCTCCAGGTGGCCCGAGGTGGCGTGGTGGATGGCGTGGTCGCGGCGCCACTGCACGTAGGGGGTCAGGGTCAGCACCCCGGTGAGGTAGCCCACGATGTCGTTGGCCCGGCGGGACTTGAAGAACGAGCCGTGGCCGCAGTCGTGCATGATGATGAACGAGCGGACCAGGAAGCCGGCCGCCACCACGGCGAGCGGCAGGGCCAGCCAGTAACTGATCCGGGACAGCAGGTACATCGCCACGAAGGTGGCGGCGAGCGGAATGAGCGTGGTGCAGAGCTGGGCCACGCTGCGGCGCAGGGTGGGCTCCTGGTAGCGGGCCACGATCTGGCGCCAGCCGTCGAGGGCGGCCTGGCCGGCCTCGCGGGTCGAAGTCAGGATGGACATGACCGAAACCTAGCGGATGGCATCCGGCGGTGCTCCTTTTCGTCCGGTAACCCGTGGCCACTCCCTGTATAGACGGCCCTCCGCCCCGAGACCCCCACCCCCCGATGCGCCGCTCCCTGTTCTGGTTCCTGGTCCTCGTGGCCGCCGCGGCCGGCGCCCTGACGGCACTGTACGTCCTCCCGGTGGGGGTGGCGCTGGGGCCCTGTCTCAAGGACTGGACCAGCCCCTCGTCGTACCAGCCCCGGGCGAGCCCCCTCGCCAGCGCCACCCTCCCGCTGGGCGACGGCGCGGTCAAGGTCTGCTACGGCCGCCCCTCCGCCCGGGGGCGGCTGGTGTTCGGCTACCTGGTGCCCTGGGACCGGCTCTGGCGGTTCGGCGCCAACGAGCCGACCCGGCTCTTCACCAGCGTCCCGCTCGACCTGGCGGGCCTCGCGGTGCCGCCGGGCCGCTACGCGCTCTACGCGGTGCCGGGACCCGAGCGGTGGGAGATCGCGGTCAACCGCTCGACCTTCCACTGGGGGCTCGACTTCTCGCCCGCCGTGCTGGCGAAGGAGGTGGGACGGGCCACGGTCCCCTCCACCCTCACCCAGCGCTTCGTGGAGACCTTCACCCTGCGGCTCCTCCCCGAGGCGCCGGGCCGTGCCACGCTGGTGGCGGAGTGGGAGCGGAC
>JBFILX010000241.1:0-2978 GCA_041612035.1 Gemmatimonadales bacterium
AGGATCGTCATGTGGTGCGGCTCGGTGCCCTTGCCGCGGAACCGGAAGGTGGTCGGGCCCGCGGCGATGGTGTCCGGCATGACGAACGAGTAGTCCATGCCGACCACGTCGATCACGACGGGACCGTCGCCCGGCCCGGGCTCGTCACCGCCCACGCAGGCGGCCAGCAGCAGCCCGCCGGCGACGGCGCATGTCCAGCGTCGTTGAAGCATGAGGGGATCCCCCGTTAGCGTTGGGAAGTTCTTCAGGGGCGACCACCGAATACTCACCCTGCTCCCTGAACCCGCAACCCCCGTCCAGGAGTGTCGCGTGATGCACCGCGCCGCCGTTGCCGTCCTGTTCCTCGCCCTGGCCTGCAGCCCTCCGCCCCCGTCGGGCGGGGCGGCCGACGACGCCGTCGCGGTGGCCGAGGCCCTGGCCGACCCGGCCCAGCTCGGCTACGCGGCCGACCTGGGGGTGAACGTGTCCGAGATGCGGCGGCTCCCGGCCGACGTTTTGGTGGCCGACCTGGTGGTGGGCACCGGGGACTCGGTGGTGACCGGGTCCCGGGTGGCCGTGCGGTACACCGGCTGGCTGCGCGACGGGACCCGGTTCGACGGAAACCGGAACGGCCCCCCGTTCGTGTTCCGGGTGGGCGCGGGCGAGGTGATCGAGGGCTGGGACGTGGGGATTCCCGGCATGCGGGTGGGGGGCAAGCGGAAGCTGGTGCTGCCCCCGGCGATGGCGTACGGCGAGATGGGCTCGGGACCGATCCCGCCCCACGCCACCCTGGTGTTCGACGTGGAGGTGCTGGAACTCAGACCCTGATCAGCGGCCCCGCCCGTGCCCTTCGCCCCGGGGCCGGGTCTTGGCCCGCTTGGCCGCGTCCGCCGCGGCCTGCCGGAGCATCTTCTCGGGGTCCACCGGGTTGGCGCCGGGCCTGGGCTCGCCCATCCGGAGTTTCACCTCCCCGGACTCGATGGCGATGGCGATCGGCCGGCCGCCCCGGACCTCGTAGGCCGCCAGGACTTCCTCGCCCATCCCGGCGTCGGGCATCAGGCGCCGGATCAGCGCCTCCCGGCTCGGCAGCCCCTCGATCGAGTGGTACCGGGCGCCGGTGGCGCTCTGCACCCGGACCAGCGCCACGTACTTGGCGCCGCCTAGGTTCTTCATCGCGCGGAGGTCGGTCCCGGCGGTCTCCCGGGCCCAGCGGATGGCCTCCTGCTCCTGCACGCTCAGCGACCGATCGGCCTTGCCGGCCGACTCGCCGCCCTTCCGCCGGCTCTCCCGGAGCCGCTTCAGGTATTCGGGTTCCTTGGCCACGCTGCCTCCCACCGAATGAATGGTCCCGCCCGACGATAGCCCGCCGTCGCGCCGCTCACAAGGTCAGCGGAAGAGCAGCCCGATGTAGACCACGTAGGCGGTCAGGAAGGTCAGTCCCTCGAGGCGGGAGAGATCGGAGCGGTACCAGAGGAAGGGGAACAGCACGAACGAGATCGCCAGCATCCACCAGAGGTCCACCCGGATGATCGCTTCGCTGACCCCGATCGGATGGGCCAGGGCGGTGACGCCGAGGATGGCCAGCAGGTTGAAGATGTTGGAGCCGATGATGTTGGCCACCGCCACGTCGGCGTGCCGCCGGTAGGCGGCCACGAGGCTCGTCGCCAGCTCGGGCATGCTGGTGCCCATGGCCACCACGGTGAGCCCGATCACCCGCTCGGTCACCCCCGCCAGCCGGGCCAGGGCCACCGAACCGTCCACCAGGAGCCGCCCGCCCACCACCAGCAGGCCGATGCCCGCCACCACCGCCACCACCGAGCGGAGCACCGGCTTGACCCGGGCCTGCAGCGACCGCCTGGCCACGAGTTCGTCGGTCTCCTCCTGGCGCACGGCGGTCCGCGCCTCCCGGACCATGAAGGTCACGAACAGGATGAGCGAGACGAACAGGAAGCCGCCCTCCAGCCGGTCGAGCAGGCCGTCGCGCACCAGCAGCATGGTCACCCAGCTGGCGGCGAACATGAACGGCCACTCGATGCGCGCGGCGGAGCCGTGGACCGGCAGCGTGACCAGCAGGGCCGACAGCCCGAGGATCAGCCCGATGTTGGCGATGTTGGAGCCGACCACGTTCCCCATTGCGATGTCGGGGGTGCCCCGGAACGCGGCGATCAGGCTCACCACCAGCTCGGGGAGCGAGGTCCCCATCGCCACCACCGTGAGCCCGATGACCGCGGTGGTGAGCCCCGCCTGGCGGGCCAGGGCCACGGCCCCGCGCACCAGGAACTCCCCGCCGCCGGTCAGCAGCAGGAGCCCGCCCACCACGGCGGCGATCGCGGCGAACAGGCCCACCGGCTACCGGATCAGGTGCAGGGCGGACTGCCGCCGATGGAACCACCGGGGGACCCCGTCCGCCCCCATCGCGAAGTCCTCCTCCATGGCCATCCGCACCGGCTGACCGTCCCACTCGGGCACCGGCGTGGTCACCTGCAGCTCGCTGGAGAACCAGGTGCCCGCCCGGACCGGGTGGTCCCCCCGCCCCGGCACCCCTTCCTGGTAGTCCCAGAGCCCGATCAGCGGCCCCGCCCCGTGGCCGTGGATCCCGATCGGGTGGGTGTAGACGGTCCCGTCGAGCCCCTCCGCCCGCATCCGGGCCAGGGTGGCGTGCAGGACCTGGTTGCCGGTCCGCCCCGGGGCGATCTCCTCGAAGAGGAGGTCCTGCAGGCGGTTGGCGTTGGCCAGCGCCCGGCGGAGCCCCGGCGGCGGCTGGGTCTCGCCCGGGAGCAGCACGTAGGCGTTGTGCTGGGTGTCGGTGTTGAGGCGGAGCGCGGTGATCCCCACGTCGCAGTGCAGCACGTCGCCCGGCAGGATCACGGGGTCGTCGCCCAGCGCCTCCGGCGTGACGCCCCGCCGCTGCACGTCCACCGAGGGCTGGAACCAGGTGCCGAGGCCCAGGTCGTGCACCCGCTGCCGCCACCACCAGACCAGGTCCGAGGTGCGGGTGA
>JBFILX010000242.1:0-2865 GCA_041612035.1 Gemmatimonadales bacterium
CTCGGGGAAGGCCCACCAGCTCCGGGGCTCCCCCTCGATCCCTTCGGTGAGCAGGCTGACACCCGGCTCGACCACCAGGATCCGGCTCAGGGGTCGCCAGGAGAAGCCGGCCATTCCCCCGTGGGCGGTGCCGGTCCCGGACAGGTCGTAGGGCGCCGGTCCGCCGCTGAGGCTCAACTGGTTCCGGCCCTGGGCCTGGGCAGGGGAGGTCATGGCCGCCAGCGTGGCGGCGAGGGCGAGCAGGGTGGTGGTTGCGCGGGTCATCCGTCCTCTCAGGTTCAGGTGGCTGAGAGGGATACGGGAATCTCTGAAGAACTGTTTCGAGAACGTTTAACCCGCGGAAAGACAACAGCTTATGGGTCGTTGCCGAGAAGCCGGTCGAGGTCCGGGACGAGTTGGGCAGGTTTCACTTTGGGAGGGTAGCGCTTCACGCCCCGGCCGTCCCGGTCGAGCAGGAACTTGGTGAAGTTCCACTTGATCCGGCGGGTGCCGAACAGGCCCGGAAGGTCCCTGGTGAGGTGGCGGAAGAGCGGGTGGGCGTTCCGGCCGTTCACCTCCACCTTGCCGAACATCGGGAAGGTGACGTCGTAGGTCAGCGAGCAGAACTGCCGGATCTCGGCCTCGGTGCCGGGTTCCTGGTGGCCGAACTGGTCGCAGGGAAAGCCGAGCACCGACAGGCCGCGGTCGGCGAAGCGGCGATGCAGCTCCTCCAGCCCCGCGTACTGGCTCGTGTACCCGCACCGGCTGGCGACGTTGACCACGAGCAGCACGCGGCCGCGATACTCCGCCATGCGATGGACACGACCGTCGATGCCGGTGACCTCGATCTCGTACAGGCTGGTCATGGGACGCGCGGATGCGGAAACCCCCGCGGCGGACCGGTGGCCCGGCGCGGGGGCTTCAGGATCTCGCGGGTTACGGGGTGCGCTCGGCCTCGCTCCGGCCGACCAGCATCGAGTCGGCACCGGTGGCGCCCGCGTAGCGCGCCGTGAAGGTACCCACCAGCTTCCCGTCCATCATCCGGGTCACCGAGGTCACCGTGACCTGCTGCCCGGCCCGAAGCACGCTCTCGTAGGGCCCGAAGGTCATCATCAGGCTGTCCCCGTCCACCGTGACGGCCGCGGACATGTGGTCGCGGCCCGGCATCATGACCATCCAGGACGCCGGGTCGGCGTTGCCGGACATCGTGTAGGTGGTGAGGGTGCTGTCGCCGACGGCGGTCATCGCCTTGGCGGTCCAGTTCCCCGCGACGTCGGCCAGGGTGAGGCCGGCGGGCGGCATCTCCTCGGCCGGCGGCGCTTCGGCCGGGGCGCACGCGGCGAAGAGAGCGAGGGACAGCACGGCGGCGAGCGGACGCATGAAAACCTCCGAAAGGGTCAGGGGGTGCGACGTGTTGTTAAGAATCCCTAATAATAGGGATCAACGCCGGCCCCCGCAATGCCCACCCGGCGGCCGGGTCAGCTCCGGAAGCCGTATTCCAGGGTGAAGAACCGGGGCTTCAGGTCGGCCATCGGCCCCCGGAGCTTGGCCAGCTCGGCGGCCGGCCCGTGCACCTCCAGCCGGCTGAGGTCGGCGAGCTTGAGGGCTTCACCGATGAGAGGCTGCACGTTCGTGAGGTGGGCCAGCAGCCCGTCGGCGTGCGCGTACCCCTCGCGGCAGACCGCGGTGTGGTCATCGATGGCGAAGCCGTAGTAGAGGCAGTCCTTCTCGGAGCGGGTCGCGCTGACGAACCGCTCGCAGAGCGCGCGGAATGCGTCGAGCTTGCCCGGGTGAACGGAGAAGTAGGGCGAGAGCGTGCAGCAGGTGTCGGTGGTGGCCATGAGTCACTCCAGCGGTGGGAGTGGGATGGTACCCCTCCCTGGATGCGCATGGCAAACCGCGGTCAGCGGTATCGCGTCCCCCGGTGGAGGATCCAGCCCCCGGGGTGGCGGCCAGCCGGGTCGTCGTGGGTCCAGTGGATCACGCCCCCCCGGTCGTTCCACTCGTACTCGCCCCGCACCGTCACCGGGTCGCCCACCGACAGGGGAACCGCGCGGGCCAGGACGAGGTTGTGGGCCACGAGCACCGTCATCCCGTTGTCGAGCTCCAGGATGAACCGCTGGTGCGGGGTGTCGTCGCGGTCCGGGGGGAGGACCCGGGTCACCGTGCCGGTGACTTCGAGGACCACGTTCGAGCGGCGGGCGTCGAACGCTTCGGCCACCGCCGCGGCGCCCGACTCGCCGGTGGGTGCACCGCCGCGGCGGGTCGAGACCTGCTGGTAGACGAGGGCCGCGAGGGCCGCGAGGCCCAGCAGCAGCCGGCGCAGGGTGCGGCGCCGGAGCCGGACCGTCACCGGGCCGGGGCGGCCGAGGCCCGACCCAGGCTCAGCAGGACGCCCACCACCACCACGGTCGCCGCGCCGATCACGTTGTGCCACAGGAACGAGACCGACGGCGCGCCGAAGGTCACCGCCGCCACCACGCTCATGCCCGCCAGGAGCCCGACGAAGGCGCCGAGGGCGCGGGTGCCGGGCACCATGGCCAGGAGGAAGACGCCGAGGATCGAGCCGTAGAAGAAGGAACCGAACCGGTTCACGACCTCGATCAGCGAGCCCAGGGTGGCGGCGTAGGTCGCGACCACGCAGGCGAACAGTCCCCAGAGCCCGGTCGCGACCTTGGACACCGTCAGGAAGTGGGCGTCGCTCGCCTCGGGCCGGACCCACCGCCGGTAGAAGTCGATCACCGTGGCGGTGGAGAGCGAGTTGAGCTCGGCCGCGATGCTCGACATGGCGGCGGCCATCACCGCCGCGATGAAGATCCCCACCAGGCCCAGCGGCAGGTGGTCAAGCACGAACCGCGGGATGATGTAGTTCACGTCGCGCGCGGA
>JBFILX010000243.1:0-2864 GCA_041612035.1 Gemmatimonadales bacterium
AGCAGGAACCGGGTCCGGTCGCGGACCTCGGCGAGGACGTGGCGGGCGACCTCCGCCTCGGCGCCCTCGAGCTCGAGGGCGCCGAGGCGGAGGTCGCCCGCCACGTCCTCGCCGAGGTCCGCGACCGGACCCGGTTCCTGCTCGACGTCGGTCTCGGGTACCTGACCCTGGCCCGCCAGGCCCGGACCCTGTCCGGGGGCGAGGCCCAGCGCATCTCGCTCGCCAACGCCCTGGGGGCGAAGCTGATGGACGCGCTCTACGTCCTGGACGAGCCGACCATCGGGCTGCACACCCGGGACACCGACCGTCTGCTCACCCTGCTCGACCGGCTGTGCCAGGCCGGCAACAGCGTGGTGGTGGTGGAGCATGACGCGGAAGCGATCCGCCGTGCCGACTTCATGCTCGAACTCGGGCCCGGGAGTGGCGAGCGCGGGGGGGAGGTGGTGCACGCGGGGCCTCCCGCCGCGGCGGAGGGCACGCTGACGGGCGACTACCTCGCGGGCCGCAAGCGGATCGGGGTGCCGAGCGCCCGCCGGCCGGCCGGGCCCCTGTGGATCCGGCTCCGGGGCGCGCGGCTCCACAACCTCCGGGGGGTGGACGCGGACCTCCCGCTCGGCACCCTCACCGCCGTCACCGGCGTGTCCGGGAGCGGGAAGAGCACCCTGGTGCACGACGTGCTCTTCCGTCAGCTCGAGGCCCGTCTGCGGGGGGCCCACTCGGCCAAGTCCCACCTGGGCGAGCCGGTGGGTGAGGTGGACGACCTGACGGGCTGGGAGCGGATCGAGGACGTGGTGCTGGTGGACCAGTCGCCCATCGGCCGGTCGCCCCGGTCCAACCCGATCACCTACATCCGGGGGTTCGACGACATCCGCGAGCTCTTCGCGGCCCAGCCCCTGGCGCGGGCCCGGGGCTACACCGCCTCCACCTTCTCCTTCAACCTGCCCGGCGGCCGGTGCGACGTGTGCGACGGCGCCGGCCACGTGCAGGTCGAGATGGTCTTCCTCGCCGACGTGTTCGTGCCCTGCGAGGCATGCGGCGGGACCCGGTTCAAGCGGGAGGTGCGGGACGTCCGGATCAACGGCGTGGCGATCCACCAGGTCCTCGAGTGGACGGTCCAGGAAGCCATCACCCGGTTCCGGCATCAGCCCCGGCTGGGGGCCGCCCTGTGGCACCTCCAGCAGGTGGGCCTGGGCTACCTCCGGCTGGGCCAGCCGGCCACGACCCTGTCGGGCGGCGAGGCCCAGCGCCTCAAGATCGCGCGCGAACTGGCGGCGGCGGGCCGCCGGAGCGGCCGGAAGCTCTACATCCTCGACGAGCCGACGACCGGGCTCCACCTGGACGACGTGCGGGTTCTGATCCAGGTGCTCGACCGGCTGGTGGACGCCGGGCACACGGTGGTCGTGATCGAGCACCACCTGGACGTGATCAAGCGGGCCGACTGGGTCATCGACCTGGGGCCCGAGGCGGGCGACGCGGGCGGGCAGGTGGTGGCGATGGGGACCCCGGAGACCGTCGCCGCCACCGCCGGCTCGTGGACCGGCTCGTTCCTGGCGCCGCTGCTGGAGCCGGTGGAGGCGCACCCGTGACCCACCGGCAGGCGACCGCCTCGCTGATCGCCATCACCCTGATCTGGGGCTTCGCCTTCACCGCCATCAAGGCCCTGTTCCGGGACATGTCGCCCCTGCTGGGCGTGGGCGTCCGGTTCGCCATCGCCGCGCTGCTCCTGGCGCCGCTCCTGCGCGGACTGACCCGCCGGGAGGTCGTGGCGGGTCTCATCATCGGCAGCCTGTTCGCCGGGGGCGTGGCCTTCCAGAACGTCGGGCTCGACATCACCACCCCGAGCCGCTCCGCCTTCATCATCTCCCTCTCCGCGCTGCTCACCCCGGCGGTGGGGGCGGCGCTGCTGCGGCACCCCGTGCCGCCCGCCGTCCTGGGCCGGCTGCTGGGGGCGATGGCCGGGGTGTACCTGCTCACCGCCCCGGGCGGCGGGCTGGTCGGCCTCAACCGGGGCGACTGGCTCACCCTGGTCGCGGCCGTGATCTTCGCCGGCCACATCGTGGCGGTGGGCCATTACGCCTCCGGGGGGTCGGCGGCCCGCATTCTCGCGGTCAAGTTCGCCGTCACCTCCCTGGTCGGTTTCGGCTCGGCCCTGGCGCTCGAACCGTCGTACCTCACGGTCACCCCGCGCATGCTCTGGCTGGTGGTCTTCCTCACCGCCAGCTCCATCGTCACCTTCGGCCTGCAGCTCCGGGCCCAGCGCGTGGTCCATGCCAACGAGGCGGCGCTCGTCTTCACCTTCGAACCGGTGGTGGCGGCCGCGGTGAGCTACCTGACCTTCGGCGAGCGGCTGACCCTGGTCCAGATCGCGGGCGGGCTGCTGATCATGGCGGCCGTGGGGTGGCCGCGCCGGGCCCGGCTGCCGTCGCTGCCCAAGATCCAGGTCCCTCCCATCTGATCGTGCCGGCCGCCCCGCTGGTCCCGACCCTCGACGGGGCGGACATCCCCCGGGTGCTCAACGAGCTGGCCCGGCGCGATCCCGCCCTGGGCCGCCTCATCCGGCGGGTGGGGCCGTTCGGGCTCGAGCCCGAGTACCGGGTCGAGCCCTATCGCCGGCTGGTGCGCTCCATCGTGTACCAGCAGCTGTCGGGCCGGGCGGCCGGCACCATCCTGCGCCGGGTGATGGCGCTGTACGGCGACGGCCGGGTCCCCCGTCCCGAGGAACTGCTCGCCACGCCCGAGGCGCGGCTCCGCGCGGCGGGCCTCTCGCGCAACAAGCTCCTCGCGCTGCGCGACCTCGCCGCCCGCACGCTGGACGGGACCGTCCCGAGTGGCACCCGGGCCCGCCGGATGACCGACGACGCCCT
>JBFILX010000244.1:0-2769 GCA_041612035.1 Gemmatimonadales bacterium
AGCTTGACCTCCGCCTCGAAGGGGATCTTCGTGGCGGCGGCGCCGTCCACCGGCACGCGCCAGATCTCGCCTCCGTAGGACACCACGATGGCCCGGGAATCCGGGGTGAAGGCGTAGCCCGGCAGCACGTCGAGCGGGGCCCGCGACTCCATCTCGTCCCGCTGCACCGGCCAGGCCAGCCACCGCTCGTTGCCCGTCGCCAGCTCGCGGATCCGGAGCCCGGTGGCCGCGTCGTGCCGGGTGCCGTACACCAGCCACCGGCCGTCGGGCGACACCTGGGGCCGGAACCCGGAGCCGTACCGGTTGGACATCAGGCTGCTGAGCCCGGTCTCCCGGTCGTACCGGAAGAGCTGGTACTGCGGGAAGAGGGCGTTGTACTGCCAGTCGCCGCTGCGGCCGGCGTACCAGATGTAGCGGCCGTCCGGCGTGAAGGCGGCCCCCAGCGTCTTGAGGGTGGCGGGCCCCCGGATGATCGGGAGCGGCGAGCCGGCGCCCCCCTCCGCCTGGAACATCATCAGCTTGGCGGCTCCGCCCAGCCCGCCCGACCGGCTGGCCACGATGTAGCGGCCGTCGGGGGTCCAGACCGGCGAGACGTAGAGCGACGAGTTGCCCCGGGTCACCTGCACCGTGTCGAGCTGGTCGAGCGACATGGTCCACAGGTTGTCGCCGCCGCTCCGGTCGCTGACGAAGACCAGCCGCTTCCCGTCCGGGCTGAAGCGCGGCTGGGCGTCGTACGCCGAGCCGCTGGTGAGCCGGGTCGCCTTCCCGCCGGTGATGGGCATGGTGTAGAGGTCGCCCAGCAGGTCGAAGGCGATGGTCTTCCCGTCGGGGCTCACGTCCAGCGAGATCCAGGTGCCCTTGCTGGCGGTGAAGTTCGCGTGCCGCGCGGCGTCCAGCGGCAGCGGCTTGGGCGGCTGCCGGCCGGGCGGACCGCCAGGCCGCGGAGCCTGGGCCCAGGCGGCGGAGGGCAGGAGGACGGCGAGGGCGAGCAGGCTGGCGCGCCGGATCAGGGACCGCATCGGCAGGCTCCGCAGGTCGGATCGGGGGGTCGAAGTCGTCATGGCGCGCCTCACCGGATCCCGGCCGGGACGGCGGGGGCGGCGTGCCGCCACGGTTCGTCGGGGGCCGCGCGCTGGCGGGGCCACAGCTCGTCGAGCGTGTCCCCGGCGTAGAGCCGCCCGTTCTTCATCACGTAGCGGATCGAGTTGGTGTTCCGGATGTCCGCCAGCGGGTCGCGGTCGAGCACGATCAGGTCGGCCAGCTTGCCGGGCTCGACCGAGCCCAGGTCGCGGCCCAGCCCGATCGCCTCCGCGCCCAGGATGGTGGCGGTGCGGAGGGCGTCGTAGGTGTCCATCCCGCCGCTCTGCATCGCCCACAGCTCCCAGTGGTAGCTCAGCCCCTGCAGCTGACCGTGGCTCCCCACCCCGGCCCGGCCGCCGGCCTCGACCAGCCGCTTGAGCCAGGCGGAGTGCCGGGAGAAGGCGTACTCGTCGGGGTGGAACCAGCCGCCCGGACCGGGGCCGGGGTTCCGGCGCCGGGCCTTGGGGTCGAGTTCCTCGCGGGGGGTGAAGTGGTTGAGCTTGGCGTCGCCCACCACGTCCTCGGTGGTGTAGAAGTGGTTCTCGGCCCAGGGCGCCCCGTAGCTCACCAGCAGCGTGGGCGAGTTGGTGGTGCCGGAGGTCCGGAACAGCTCGACCACGTCGCCGTAGGCCGGGATGATCGGCATGGTGTGCTCGATCCCCGGGTAGCCGTCCATGGCGTGGGTCATGTTCAGGCGGTAGTCGAGCCCGCCCTCGGTGGTCGGCATCAGCCGCAGCTCGCGGGAGGCCATGATCAGCCACTGCCGCTGCAGCCGGTTGCCGCTCATGTACATCTTAAACGTCTTGGTGTCGTAGTAGTCGCTGTAGCGGCGCAGCACGTCGCGCGCTTCGTCCAGGCTCTGCACCCCGCCGAAGAACCCGAACACCCCCGGGCCCGTCGAGTACACGCGGGGCCCCGGCATCCGGCCCGCCTCCACCAGGTCGGCGTAGGAGAGCACGTCGGTGGTGGCGGTCTGCGGATCGCGGGTGGTGGTGACCCCGTACGCCAGGTTGGCGGCGTAGATCCAGGGCCGGGTCCAGTGCAGGCCCCACAGGTTCCACATGTGGGCGTGGGTGTCCACGAAGCCCGGCACGATGGTCTTCCCGGCCACGTCGATCACCCGGGCGCCGGCCGGTTCGGGGGCGCGGGGCCCCACGCTCACGATCCGGTTGTTCCGCACCACCACGTCGGCGTTCTCGACGATGCCGCGGCCCTGCATGGTGAGCACCCGCGCGCCCCGGAGCACCACGGTGCCCTGCGGGATGTCGCGGGGCGCCGGCACCAGGATGTGGCGCTCGTCGGGCCGGTACCCCGCCCGGGCCCGCGCGGCCGAGTCGGCCCCCGCCGCGCGCAGGCTGTCGTCCACCGCCTGGGCCCGGTCGAGGTCGTAGGTGACCCAGGCGTTCCCGATGGACCAGTGCACCTTCCGTCCGCTCCGGTCCCAGGCCGGGAACTCGCCTCCGATGTCGCTCAGCCGGCGCACCGGCGTGGCGGCGCTGTCGGGCACCGTCACCAGGACCATCGGCACCGGTCCCCCCACCCGGGGCACCGTCACCACCCAGAAGTTGTTGTCCGCCTCCGCCAGGGCCAGGTCGCCCCGGGGCGCCATGTAGACCGCGTCCACCGGGATCACCGGCAGCTGCGGCTCGCGGCTCAGGTCGCGCGGCATCACCAGGTCGGAGGTGCGCG
>JBFILX010000245.1:0-2762 GCA_041612035.1 Gemmatimonadales bacterium
GAGCGCCTCGAGGGCGCCCACCACCTGATACAGAATGCCGTTGAGGACGCCCGCGAACTGGCCCAGCAGGGCCTCGCGCGAAGGCAGCTCCCCGAGCCGCTTGATGTAGGCGGCCTCCACCACTTTGCCGTCCACCAGCCCGGCCCGGATGGCCGGCCGGTCGTGCTCCTTCAGGAAATCCGCCAGCACCTTGGCGGCGGGCATCGGGTCCTCGCCCACCAGCACCAGCCCGGTCGGGCCGCTGAACAGCGCCGGGTCGAGCACGTCCTTGCCGCCCTCGGCCAGGGCGCGCCGCGCCAGGGTGTTCTTCACCACCAGGTACCCGGCCCCCGCCTCGCGGAGCTTGCGCCGGAACACCGTCACCTTCTCCACGGTGAGGCCGCTGAAGTCGGTGATGTACACGTTCGTCGCGCCACGCAGGGTCGAGGCGAGGGCCTCGACGGTGGCCTGCCGGTCCGCCTTGCTCATCGGTACTCCGAGGTATCGAGCCGGACGCCCGGCCCCATGGTGCTCGAGATGCAGGCCGAGCGGAAATAGGTGCCCTTCGCCGCGGCCGGCTTGGCCTTGGCGATCGTGTCGAGGAAGGTCCGGAGGTTCTCCCCCAGCTGCTCGGCCGAGAACGACACCTTTCCGATCGGGGCGTGCACGTTGCCGGTCTTGTCCACCCGGAACTCGATCTTGCCGGCCTTGATCTCGCGCACCGCGCGGCTCACGTCCATGGTCACGGTGCCCGCCTTCGGGTTGGGCATGAGGCCGCGCGGCCCCAGCACCCGGCCCAGGGCGCCCAGCTGGCCCATCATGTCGGGGGTGGCCACGATCACGTCGCAGTCGAGCCACCCGTCCTTGATCTTCTGGATGTACTCGGGTCCCACGAAGTCGGCCCCGGCGGCCTCGGCCTCCTTGGCCCGGTCGCCCTGGGCGATGACCAGGACCCGGACCGACTTGCCGGTGCCATGGGGGAGCACCACGGTGCCCCGCACCACCTGGTCGGCGTGCCGGGGGTCGACCCCCAGCCGCACGGCGGCGTCCACGGTCTCGTCGAACTTGGCGAACGCCGCGGCCTTCACCAGGGCCACCGCGTCGGGCACGGTGTACTGCCGGGCGGGGTCGACCGTCGCCGCGGCGGTCCGGAACTTCCGGCCGGCCGGCATCAGTCCACCACCTCCAGCCCCATCGAGCGCGCGGTGCCCGCCACCATCCGCATGGCCGACTCCACGTCGGAGGCGTTCAGGTCCACCATCTTGAGCTCCGCGATCTTCTTGAGCTGGGCGCGCGACACCGTCCCCACCTTGGTGCGGTTGGGGGTCGGGCTGCCCTTCTCGATCCCCGCCTCCTTGAGCAGCAGGTTCGCCGCGGGCGGGGTCTTGGTGATGAAGGTGAAGGTCCGGTCGGCGTAGATGGTCACCACGACGGGAATGACCATGCCGGCCTGGCTCTGGGTCCGGGCGTTGAACTGCTTGCAGAACTCCATGATGTTCACGCCGTGCGGGCCCAGCGCCGTCCCCACGGGCGGCGCCGGGTTGGCCGCTCCGGCGGGACACTGGAGCTTCACCAACGCAGCAATCTTCTTGGCCATCACACTCCTCGGTTCGGTCTCGGGCGGCCCGGATGGCCGCCGCTACCTGCCGCAGTTGCCCGTGCGGTCGCGGGCGGGGCTAGTGGCCCCGGAGCTGGAGATAATCCAGCTCGACGCTGGTCGGCCGGCCGAACAGGCTGACCGACACCTTCACCTTCCCCTTCTCCGTCAGGATCTCCTCGACGGTCCCGCTGAAATCGGCGAACGGCCCCTCGGTGATCTCCACCGCCTGGCCGACCAGGAAGGGGATCTCCTCCCTCGGTTCGGCGTCGGTGGTCTCCTCGACCACGCCGAGCAGCCGGTTCACCTCGTCCTGCCGGAGGGGCATCGGGGCCCGGCCGGTGCCCACGAACTTGATGACCCCCTGCACGCTGTTCACCAGGTGCTGGGCCTCCTGACTCATCGTGGTCTCGAGCAGCACGTAGCCCGGGAAGAGCTTGCGTTCGACCAGGACCTTCTTGCCGCTCTTGATCTCGATGGCCTCCTGGGTCGGCACCAGGGCCTGCCGGATCAGCCGCTCCTCCGCGGGGCGCGGATCGGCCTCGATCCGCTGCTGGATCAGGCCGCACACCTTCTTCTCGTGCCCCGCGGTCACCTGGACCGCGTACCACCGGTACGTCATCCGCCTACCCCGACACGGCGGCCACGCCGCGCACGAGGATGAGCTGGAGCAGCAGGTCCACCATGCCGATCACGATCCCGAGGATGATCGACAGGATCACGATCATCCGGGTGGCCTTGAACAGCTCCTCCCGGGTGGGCCAGGAGACCCGCTTCATCTCGTGCCGGACCCCCTCCAGGAAGGCCCGGGTCACCGCCAGGGTGCCGGTCGGGGCGGCCTCGGCCGCCGGGTCCTGGGCCATGGCCTACTTCGACTCCTTGTGCACCAGGTGCTGGTTGCACCGGGGGCAGTATTTCTTCCACTCCACCCGCTCGGGGTGGAGCCGCGTGTTCTTGTCCGTGAAGTAGTTCCGGCTCTTGCAGCCGGTGCACTCCAGGATGATCTTGTCGCGCGGCATGCCCCTGGTCCTCTCCGGTGCGGGCTAGGCCAGGATCTTGGTGACGACGCCGGCGCCCACCGTGCGCCCGCCTTCCCGGATCGCGAACCGCAGCCCCTCTTCCATCGCGATCGGCGTGATCAGCTCGATCGTCATCTGCACGTTGTCCCCCGGCATCACCATCTCCA
>JBFILX010000246.1:0-2720 GCA_041612035.1 Gemmatimonadales bacterium
GAGAACCCGTCGAACCCGAAGTACTCCCGGTAACTGATGTGGGGCCGCAGTTCCTTGAGCACCGACGACTCGGGCATCCGGATGTAGCGCAGGACCCGGAGGCTGGTGAAGCGCGAGTCGCCCCGGCTCAGGAACCCGACCTCCGGGTTGAAGTCGCGTCCCACCTCGCGGTAGGCGGCCCCCACGAACCAGGTCCGGCCGGCGTAGCTCCCGCTCAGATTGAGGGCGTGCTCCGGCCCGGTGCGGCCCGGGGTCTCGGTGCGGGCCGCGTAGCCGTCGAAGAGGACGAACCGGCCCAGACCCAGCCGCCCGTCCAGGCCGTAGGTGAGGTTGTAGTCGGCCGTGCTGTCGGTGTTCAGCCGGCTCACCGCGATGACGCCGAGTCGCGAGCGGCCGGGGAGGTCGCGGGCCAGGCGCACCACGCCGAAGTTGTTGGCGGCCACGCCGGGCCGGGAGTCGGCCTGGATGTCCAGGAACCCCAGCGTCATCCCGGCCACCTTCCCGGTCAGCCGTCCGCCGCCCAGCAGGGGGACCTCCCGCCGATCGGGGCCGATTCCCACCCGGCGGCTGAAGAAGAGTTCCACCGTCTCCGGCGTCCCCCCCGACAAGGTACCGGCGTTCTCCAGGAAGAAGGGCCGCTTTTCCGGGAAGAAGAGGTTGAACCGGGTGAGGTTCACCTGCTGGTCGTCCACCTCGACCTGGGCGAAGTCGGTGTTCCAGGTGAGGTCCAGGGTGAGACTCGGCGTCAGGCCCAGCTTGGCGTCCGCGCCGAACGAGGCGTCCACCGAGGGCGGCATGATGATGTCGCCGGTGTAGTCCTTGGCCACCGACATCAGCCCGAACGGGGTCACCGCGGCCACCCGGCGCACCGGCGGCTCGATCCCCTCCAGGGTGCCGTACACCGAGATGCGGTAGAGCGAGTACTCGCGGGGGAGCGGGCTCCAGACCGACCGCTCGTTGCGCCGGCGCAGGGTGCGCGACGCGTTGAAGCCCCAGGTCTGGGGGCTGCCTCCCGCGTACCGGAGGGTAGAGAACGGGATCCGGAACTCCGCGTACCAGCCCCGCTCGTCACGGCTGGTGCGCACGGTCCAGTCGCCGTCCCAGTTGATGTTGAGCCCGCCGCCGGAGCCCCGCGTCTGGCGGGTGTTGAGGTTCCCGCCGAACCCGCCCTCGCCCTCCCGGGTCACCTGCCCGTCGAACTCCACCCCGGCGGGCGAGGTACCGAACACGAAGGCGTTCTGACCGTCCCGGTACGTGTCGAAGACGAGGAGGAAGGAGTCGAGGTTGCTGAGGTCCACGTCGCGCCGCGCCTCGCCGACCACGATCCCGGCGGGATCGCTGTCGAACATCCAGGCGCCCACGTACAGCGCCTCGCCGTCGAACAGGAACCGGACCTCCGTGGGCTCGGTGGCGGGACGGCCTTCCATCGGCTCGTGCTGCACGAAGCCGCCGAGCACCGGGGCATCGGCCCAGGCCGGGTCGTCGAGCCGGCCGTCCACCACCGGCGCCCGCGCGGCGCGTACCGCTCGGCCCGATGGCGCCGTGACGGCGGAGGGCGTGGCGGCGCCCCCGGGGCCGACGGACTGGCCCAGGACCGGGGTGGCGAGGGCCATGCCGGCCAGGAACGCGATCGCGATTTGACGCATCGGAAGGCCTCCAATCTAGTGACCTACGCGCACCCCGGGTATTCTGTTCGGGGACCGTTCCGCTCCCCGATTCCGGAGACTTCCGGCATGCCCCGCGCCCTCCTCCGCCTTGCGCTTCCGGCCTGGCTCGTCCTGGCGCCCTCCCTTCCGGGTCAGGCCATGCCGGCGGGCGAGAGCGCCCTGGTCGAGCGGGCCCGGGCCATCCACGACCGGGTGATCACCCTCGACACCCACGTCGACATCAGCCCGGCCAACTTCACCCGGGAGCGGAACTACACGACCCCGCTTCCCACCCAGGTGGATCTCCCGGCCCTCGAATCGGGCGGGCTCGACGCCGTGTTCCTGATCGTGTACGTGGGCCAGTCGCCGGACTTCACGGCGGCCGGGTACGACCGCGCCCGGGCGGCGGCGATGGAGAAGTTCGCGGCGATCCACCGGCTCACCGACTCGATCGCCCCCGACCGGATCGCCCTGGCACGGACTGCCGACGAGGTGCGGCGGATCGCGGTCAGCGGGCGGAAGGTGGCGCTGATCGGGGTCGAGAACGGCTATCCGATCGGGGAGGACCTGGGCCAGATCCGCCGGTTCGCAGCGTTGGGCGCGCGCTATCTGTCGCTGGCCCACAACGGCCACAACCAGCTCTCCGATTCCAACACCGGGGAGCGCGATGGCGTCTGGCTGCATGGGGGGCTGAGCGAGCTGGGCCGCCGGGCGGTGACGGAGCTGAACCGGTGGGGGGTGATGGTGGATGTCTCCCACCCCTCGAAGGCGTCCATGATGCAGACGGTGACGCTGAGCCGCGCCCCGGTGGTGGCGTCGCACTCCTCGGTGCGGGCGCTCTGCGATCACAGCCGGAACCTGGACGACGAGCAGTTGCTGGCCCTGAAGGCGAACGGCGGGGTGGTGCAGATCGTGGCCTTCAGCCGGTACCTCACCTGCGGCACCCGCCGGGCCACGGTGGCCGACCTGGTGGACCACTTCGACTATGCCGTCCGGCTGATCGGCATCGACCACGTGGGGATCAGTTCCGACTTCGACGGCGGCGGCGGGGTGGATGGGTGGAACGAGGCGGGC
>JBFILX010000247.1:0-2680 GCA_041612035.1 Gemmatimonadales bacterium
CGCTGAAGTCCACCCGGGTGAGGAGCAGCGGCCCTCGGCCCGGCAGCCGGGCGCCGAACGCCTCGCGAATGGCGGCATGCCCGTAGTGGGAGGCGCCGTCGGCGGGCGAGTAGAGGGCGCCCTCCTGGAAGAGCCCCGCCACCCGGGTGGGGTCGCGCGCCTCGATCGCCTCGCGGAACCGGGTCACCGACTCCTCCACCCCCTTCGCCACCTCCGCCAGGAACTGCGCCCGGACCTGGTCGGGGCCGCCGGGTTGGCGGAAGTGCTGGGACTGGGCCGCGACGGGCACCGCCGCGAGGGCCGCGAGGAGAAGCGCGAGCAGCGTACCGCGCCGGGCGGTCACGCGCGCCGCTCCCGGGTCACGTCGAGCCGGAAGACGTCCGGCCGATGGTAGTGTCCGGTCACGTCGAGGGTCATCTGTTCCTCCAGTCGGCGGCCCGGGTCGAGCACCGCGGTGACCAGGGCCTCCCGGTCGTACACCGGCTCGGCCAGGTAACGGCCGTCGGGGCCGATGATGGCGCTGCCGCCCCGGAGCGCCCATGCGCCGTCACCCGCGCGGGCGGGGTCGGGCGTGAGTTCGGGGGGCAGGTCGGCCACCGGCAGCAGGGCGCCGGCGGCGAGCACGAAGCAGCGGCCCTCGAAGGCGTAGTGCCGGCTCGCCACCTGGTGCAGGTCGTGCACCCAGGGCCAGGCCGCCACGTGGATCGCCTCGCCCGCCTCGTGCAGCGCCTGCCGGGCGAGCGGCATCCAGTGCTCCCAGCAGACCAGCCCGCCCACCCGGCCGGCCGGGGTGTCCACCGCCCGGAGCCCGGCTCCGTCGCCCGGGCCCCACACCATCCGCTCGGTATAGGTGGGCACCAGCTTGCGGTGGTGGTTCAGCAGCTCGCCGGTGGGCCCGAAGGTGAGCAGGGTGTTGTAGAGGGTACCCGATCCGGGGCCCGCCGTCACCCGCTCGATGATCCCGATGACCAGGACCAGGTCCGCCTCGCGGGCCAGGGCGCCGAGCTGGGCGGTTTCCGGGCCCGGGACGGTGAGGGCCTGTTCCGCCATGCGGCGGAAGACCCGTTTGACGGGGGGATGGTCCCAGAGGGCGGCGTCCCGGCACCAGTCGAGCCAGGCCGGGTAGCCGGGGAGCCAGGTTTCGGGAAAGGCCAGGAGCGCCGCCCCCGCCTCGCGGGCCCGGGCCACCCACCCGGCCGCGGCGGCGAGGCCGGCGGCGGTGTCGCGGGGGGTGGCCGCCTGGGCGATGGCGACGGTGGGCCCGGCCGGGGACTCGGGGGCCATGGTGTCCATACGGGCGCGGCCCCCCATCTGTTGCGGGTCAGCCCTTCTCCCGCTCCTCCTTCTCCTTCTGGCTCTCCTCCGCCACCCGGGCCGTCACGTCGGGCGGCGCCTCGGCGTAGGCGTGGAACGCCTGCCGGAAGGTGCCGCGACCGTGGGTGATGGAGTGGAGGGTGGTGCTGTAGCGGTACAGTTCCGCCTCGGGGACGATGGCCCGGACCTTGGTGAGCCGGCCGTCGCCCTCGGTGCCCAGGATCTGCCCCCGCCGGGAGGAGAGGTCGCCCATCACCTCGCCCAGCACGTCGCCCGGGGTCCACACCGTCACTTCGGCCAGCGGCTCCAGCAGGACCGGGCGGCACTTGGGCGCCACGGTCCGGAAGGCGAGGATGCCGGCCATCTTGAACGAGATCTCGTTCGAGTCCACGTCGTGGTAGGACCCGTCGTAGCACTCGGCCTGGAAGTCCACCAGCGGGTAGCCCGCCACCACGCCCCGCTCCGCCGCCTCCTGGATCCCCTTGTCCACCGCGGGGATGTATTTGCTGGGGATCACCCCGCCCACGATCTTGTCCACGAACTCGTAGCCCGACCCGCGCGGCAGCGGCGCCAGGCGGATCTTGCAGTCGCCGTACTGGCCCCGCCCGCCGCTCTGCTTCTTGTGCTTCCCCTGCCCCTCGCCGCGGCCCTTGAGGGTCTCCCGGTAGGGCACCCTGGGGCGGACCAGTTCGGCGTGCACCCCGAACTTCCGCTCCAGCCGGCCCAGGATCACGTCGAAGTGCTTCTCGCCCATCCCCCGGATCAGGGTCTGTCCCAGCTCGGAGGAGTACTCGAAGTGGAAGGTGGGGTCCTCCTCGTGCAGCTTGTGGAGCCCCGCGGCGAGCTTGTCCTCCTCGCCCCGCTGCTTCACCACCACCGCGGAGGTGGCGACCGTCTCGGGGAACGGGATCGGGGGCAGCATGAGGGGGGCGTTCGCGGTGCAGAAGGTGTCGTTGGTGTGGGTGTCCTTGAGCTTCGCCACCGAGCCGATGTCGCCCTCCCGCAGCTCGGCCACCTCGGTCCGCTCCTTGCCCTGCTGGATGGTCAGGTGGTTGAGCTTCTCCATCACCGCGTGCTCGGCGTTGTACACCTCCTGGCCGTTCCTGACCCCGCCCCGGTAGAGCCGGAAGAGCGAGACGTCGCCCACGTGCGGCTCCGAGACGGTCTTGAAGACCCGGGCCACCAGCGCGCCCTCCGCGGGCGGGGGCACCTCGGCGGGCGAGGGGAACAGCTCCACCATGTCGGTGAGCAGGGCCCGCACGCCGTAGGTCAGCGTGGCGCTGCCGCACAGCATGGGGACCACCTCGCCCGACATGAGCCCCTTCTTGAGCACCGCCACCAGGTCGGGCCGGGGAATGTCTTCCCC
>JBFILX010000248.1:0-2554 GCA_041612035.1 Gemmatimonadales bacterium
CCGGGGGGGGGGGGGGGGGGGCCGCCGCGGGCGCGCTGATCGGGGCCGCCATCCCCGCCTGGCACCGGCGGTATCCGTGACCACGGCGCTCCGTGCCACCCTCCTGCTGGCGCTCGGCGCGGCCGGGGCGCCGAGGCTCGTGGCCCAGGAGATCGGCACGCTCACGGTGCAGGCCGGCCTGGCCCGCAGTCTCCGCCCCTCGACGGGCTCGGTCCACCCGGCGGTCCGCCTCGACCTGTCGTTCGTCACCGGCCGGTTCAGCCTCGGGCCGGAGGTCGCGGCGTACGCCACGGGTCCGGACTCGCTCGGCGCCCATGAGGGCCGGGGCGAGAACGTCGTCACCCTGGGCGCGGCCACCCGGTACCAGCTCCGCGCCGCCGACCTGCGCCCCTACCTGACGGCGGGGCTGGGGGTCTACTTCTGGGAGTCGTCCCACCCCACGGCGCCGACCGGCACCTACCTGAGTGGCAGCGTGGGGGCCGGGGTCTTCCGGTCACTCAACGCCGCGGGTTCCGGCCTCGGCATCGAGGCCCGGCTCCACCAGGTGCTCCAGCACACCGGCCTCTCCACCACCCGGCGGTTCGCCACCCTGACGGCGGGGTTCACGCTCGGCTGGTAGTTCCGGCGCCGCCCGGCTTCGCCGGTCGGGGTTTCGGGGAGGCGCATTCCGGAGTACCCTCCGGAGAACCCGCCGAGGGTCGCCCGCCTCGTATGCCGGCCCTCGCCGGCAATCTGTTCGCTTTCCAGGGAGGTGTTATGGGTTCCGTCCGCGCGGCCGGGTGGTGGTCGCTGCTCGCTCTTGCGGTCCTCCCCGTCGCTGCCGATCCGCTGCCGGCCCAGGCGGTGGTGCCGCCCCTGCCGCCGGTCCTCCACATCGGCCGGGAGGCCGTGATCCAGGGCCGGGTCGAGGCCCACGCGCTGCTGGAGAACCGGTGGGCCAATCTCTACCGCCGGGCCGGCGTGCCGATCCACTGGGTCGGCGCGACCACGATGACCGGGGCCAGCGAGGCGTGGTTCTTCTCGGGGCTCGGCTCCATGGCCGAGTTCGAGGAGCGGGAGAGACTGTACGAGGCGACCGAGGGGCTGTCGGAGCAGGAGGGGGCGCTGCTGCAGGCCGACGCGGCCAACATCTCGGGCAGCCGGGGGATGATCACGCGGCTCCGCGAGGACCTGAGCCAGCCCGGCGGGGACGTGGCGACCTCGCGCTACATCGAGGTCATCATCTTCCGGATCCGGCCCGGCCACGAGGCGAAGTTCGAGGAACTGGCCAAGCTCTACCGGACCATGGTGGGCGAGGCGAAGATCGGAACCCACTGGGCCACCTACCAGGTCCAGTCCGGGATGCCGGCGCCCACCTTCCTGGTGCTCGTCACCCGGACCTCGCTGGGTGAACTCGATCCGGGACCGGACATGCAGGCGATGCAGCGGGTGATGACCCCCGCGCGGCAGGCGACGATGAACCGGCTGTCCAGCGAGGGGGTGCTCAGCACGGAGAACATCCTGCTCCGGCTCGCGCCGCGGATGAGCTATCTGCCGAAGGAGATGACGGACCGCGATCCGGCCTTCTGGAACCGGGGGCCGGTCCCGGCCACGCCCTAGCCCCGGCGGGGCCGGGGGTCAGCGGCGCTCCCAGAGCACCAGGAACCCCGGCCCCCGGTTCCGCCGGGTGCAGGCGTCGCCGGTGATCCGGGTGATGGACCCGCTTCGGTCGGCGCACCCGTTCTCGCCCCACTCCACCAGCTCGATCTCGTCGGCGCGCCAGGCGCAGAAGGTCCAGCCGCGCAGGATCACGTCGCCGTTCACGATCACGGTGGGCGCGTCGCCGGTGACGCCGCGGATCATCGCCAGTTCGCAGAGGGGGAGCGAGCCGTAGCGGACCAGCTCCTCCCGGGTCAGCCGGTGGCGCGACGTCATCCAGACCAGGCGGTGCCGGAGGCCGTCGAGGGCCCACTCCTCGCGCCGCGGGGTGCCGCGGTAGTCCGGCGGGGCGGGGGTCAGCAGGGCCGTCACCTCCCGGCCCGCGCCCTTCTCCAGCGTGACGGCGAACCGGCGCTCCACGTATCCGGGCAGGGTGATGCGCACCAGGTAGTCCCCGCCCCCCGCGTTGGGGAAGGCGAAGCGGCCCAGGCTGTCGGTCCGGGTGGTTCCGCCGCGGGGGCCCAGCGCCTCCACGGTCGCCCCGAGGGCGGGCCGGAAGGCGGTGTCGCCGATCACCCCGTAGATCCCGGTCCGCCGGCCTTCCACCACCAGGACCGGCAGCTCCTGCCCGTCGCGCATCAGGTAGATGTCGACCTCGGTCGGCTCTCCGGCGCTCACCGGCACCCTCGACCGGGAGGGGCGGAAGCCGATCATCCGCACCACCAGGATGTGGGTTCCCTCGGGGACGCCCGCCAGGCGGAACCGGCCCTGGTCGTCGGTGCTGGTGCGATGGGAAAGTCCGAGCAGGACGTCGGCCCCGCCCACGGGGCGACGATCCTCGTCGTACACGGTGCCGTGCACCGGCTGGCCCGGCTGCTGGGCGCTGCCCGGCGCGGGCGCGCCGGCGGCGAGGAGG
>JBFILX010000249.1:0-2553 GCA_041612035.1 Gemmatimonadales bacterium
CCCCCGCGGCGCGGGCCGGCCGCCCCGCGGCCGGAGGGGCGGAGGACCCGCTGCGACGGGAACTCCGCCCCGCGCATCTGCGCTATATTGGAAGTGTCGTTGACGCCTTTGGACTCTCGAGAGCAGGACCCATGTCAGACCGTTCCCTCAATTGGCTGAAGTTCGGCGGGCTCGTCTCCCTGGCGTTCGTGCTCGGCCTGCTGTTCGCGGGCCTGCTGGACGTGCCGGTCAACACCCTGGCCCAGGGCAGCACCCAGGCCACCCCCGCCGTCAACCAGACGACCGCGCTGCCGGGCACCCAGCCCCTGGTGCAGCTCAGCGACGCGTTCGCGTCGGTGGCCGAGACCATCCGGCCCAGCGTGGTGTTCATCACCTCCCGGCGGACCAGTACCGCGCTGCAGCCCCAGGTGCCGCCCGGGTTCGAGCAGTTCTTCCCGCGCCAGCGCCAGCCCCGGGAGGAGCGGGGGAGCGGGTCGGGGTTCATCGTCTCGGCCGACGGCTACATCCTGACCAACAGTCACGTGGTGGAGGGGGCGGAACGGGTGGAGGTCCAGCTGCTCGACCGGCGGACCTACCAGGCCAAGGTGGTCGGGGTGGACCCGGCCACCGACGTGGCGGTGGTGAAGATCGACGCGCGCAACCTGCCCAAGGCGGCGCTGGGCCGCAGCGGGGACGTGCGGGTGGGGGAATGGGTGCTCGCCGTCGGCAACCCGCTGGGCGAGAACCTCACCTTCACCGTGACCTCGGGGATCGTGAGCGCCAAGGGTCGGGGCCAGCTGCAGCTGCCGAACCGGGCCGCGACCAGCATCCAGGACTTCATCCAGACCGACGCGGCCATCAACCCGGGCAACTCGGGCGGCCCGCTGGTGAACGTCCGGGGCGAGGTGATCGGCATCAACAGCGCCATCGCGAGCCAGACCGGCACCTACGTGGGTTACGGCTTCGCCATCCCGATCGACCTGGCCAGGAACGTCATGGAGCAGCTGATCTCGACCGGCCGGGTGGAACGGGCGGCCCTGGGCGTTCATGTGCGCGACGCCGACGCGGAGGACGCCGCCTACGTCGGCCTCCCCGAGATCCGGGGCGTCAAGGTGGAGGACTTCTCGGCCGAGGACTCCCCCGCGCGGCGGGCCGGGATCGAAGCGGGGGACATCATCGTGACCGTGAACGGGACGCCGGTCGAGTACGTCGCCCAGCTCCAGCAGGAAGTCGGCTTCCGCAAGCCGGGCGAGGTGGTCAAGGTCGAAGTGGCCCGGAAGGGGGGCGTCCGGAAGACCTACAACGTCCGGCTCATGGCCCAGCCGCCGGTGTCCGAGATCGCGCGGGTGGGCGGCGGCCCGGCGGAGACCGTGCCCGGCGGCGGGGCCTCGATCGAGAGCCTGGGGATCGTCGTGGAGCCGGTGAGCCAGCCGTGGATCGAGCAGCTCGACCTGCAGCCGGGGTTCCGGGGCCTGGTGGTGCGCGAGGTCGCCTCCGACGGGCCCGCGGACGGGCGGCTGTTCGGGGTGGACACCCAGTCGCCCGACATCATCACCGCCGTGGAGGGCACCGCGGTCCGGACCGAGGCCGACCTGCGCAGCGCGCTCGGCACGGTCGGCTCCAGCGGGGTCGTCTCCCTCACGGTGTACAACCCGGGGCTGAACGCCGGCCAGGGGGGACGCCGGATCGTGCGGGTCCGGGTGCGGTAACCCGGGCCTCCCGTCCCGGATGCGAGAGCGCCCGGCCGGATCCCGGCCGGGCGCTCGTCATGGCGGGACCCGCTCCCTCACTCCGGCTTGTGGGTGACCTCGATGTTGTGCGCGGCCGCCACCGAGTCCCAGTGCTTCCAGCCCCATCCGCTCACCTTCCCGTCCACCAGGACGATCGGGGTGATCTGGTCGCGGACCAGGTCCTCCATGGGGCCCTCGGGGTCGCCCCGGCGGTACAGCATCGCCTCGACGTACTGGCCGCCCACCAGGTAGGTGTACGGCCGCTCCGGCTCGGCACCGCCCATCGCGACCACGGCGCTGTCGCGCGAGATGCCGGAGGCGAGGTGGCGGACCCGGGGGTCCTCCGACCGGCAGCCGGCAAGGCTCCCGGCCAGCAGGGCGACGGCGGCCAGGGCCGCCAGGCGGGAAGAGGTCGTGCGCGTCACGGTCATGCTCTCCTGAGATGGGCCGGCGGGGCACTCGGCGGCCCCGCAAGGGCCGCAATCTAACAGGGTGCCCCACCCCGCTCGCGCCGGGGGGGGTGGCTCCTTACAATTGGCGGTGGCCCCCGTGACCGGGCCCCCGCGAACGTGGCGGAACTGGCAGACGCGCAGGACTTAGGATCCTGTCCCGCAAGGGGTCCGGGTTCGACTCCCGGCGTTCGCATCCTCCCCCCCCCGAGCCCCGGTCCGACCGGCCACCGCCAATGCGGCTGAACCGTCTCGAGAACCTCCTGATGAACAACCCCGTCCGCGGGGCGATGCAGCGGTACGTCGAGGCTGCACAACTTGCCCGCCTGGGAGGGATGGCACGGGATGCCCGGGCGCTCGAGATCGGCTGCGGGAGAGGGGTGGGGGTGGAGATC
>JBFILX010000250.1:0-2512 GCA_041612035.1 Gemmatimonadales bacterium
CCCGGCTGGCGCCAGTACCGGGTGCTGGGCGCGGCCGCCCTCGACCTGTGCGCCGTCGCCGACGGCACCGCCGACGCGTTCGTCGACCTCTCCGGGGGCCTGGCCCCCTGGGACCACCTGGGTGGGTTGCTGGTGTGCCGGGAGGCGGGGGCCGCCATCGGGTCGCTCCACGGCGCCGAGGTCCTCGACGCCTCGCCCGACGCCCGGCCGGGCCCGATCGCCGCAGCCACGGCCCCGCTGCTCGAGGAGCTGCGCCGGGCGGTGACCGCCTGATGCTGCACCGAACCGCCCTCCGGGTGTTCGCCGCCCTGCCGCGACGGGCCCGCCACCGGGTCATCCGGCTGATCGCCCCCACCTTCACCGCCGGAGCCCTGGTCTGCATCACCGATCCGGACGGGCGGGTGCTGCTGGCCAGCCACTCCTACTCGGCGGGCTGGGGCCTGCCGGGCGGGCTGATCGGCCGGCGCGAGGATCCCACCGCCACCGCCGTCCGCGAGCTGCGGGAGGAGCTGGGCCTGGACCTGGCTCTGGACGGGCCACCGGTGCCCTACAAGGCGCCCGGGCGCCAGCACTTCAACTTCCTCTTCCGGGTGGGTCTGGACCCGGTGCCCGCCGCGATCCGCGGCCACTCCCCCGAGATCGTCGCCGTCGGCTGGTTCGCCCTCGACGACCTACCGGAGCTGGCCGAGTACACCGAGGCGTTCCTGGAGACCCTCGGGCTGCTCCCCCTCCCCGGGGGCCCCGAATCGCCCGGCGGCTAGCCCGGCGGGTCGATACCGGCGCGGCCCGGTCAGGCGGTGACCAGGTTGTGCACCTCGGCGGTGCGCTCCTGCGGTGGCCCGACGAGACCACCCTCCAGGGTCGGCAGCGTCGGCATGAGGGTGTCGGACACGAACCGGTCGCAGGACTCCTTCGAGTCCCACACCGCGACGACGAGCCACCCGCCGTCGCACGCACCTGCAGTGGTAGACCTGGCCGGCCGGCAGGCCGCCCTCGGGGTGCACGGCTTTCACGGTCGCGTCGTACTGATCCTTCGTGCCGCCCTGGTAGAAGTGCGTGATCAGGTATGCCATCGTGCTCGCCTCCTTGCCGCGGGCGGATCCGACAACCTCTGAGCCCGCAGCTGCACGTCATCTTGTCACCGCTCACCGATACGCGCGGGACGAAGCCGACCGAACCCGCGGGTGATCGACGACAGCCGCCGGGGAATCGCCGCCGACGGCCGCTGGTGCCACCATGGTGAGCATCGACAGCGTCCGCCGAGATGAGCTTCGGGGAACATCACCGGACGTCGCGGGTCCGCTGGGGCCCTCGACCCGCGGCGCCAGCGGCCAGCTCGCGGCCTGCGTGGCCGGAGCCCTCGTCTACTTCGGCCTGCGCCTGGTGGTCGAGGGCGGCGAGCAGGAGGCGCTCGCGAACGCGGAGCGGATGATGTCCCTGGAGGAGGACCTGGGGCTCGACCACGAGCGCTCACTGCAGTCCTTCGCCGACGACCACGGGTGGTTCCGCTGGATCGGCAACTTCAGCTACACCTGGTTCCACTGGCCGCTGATCGCCGCCGCCCTCGCGTTCACCTACTACCGCGATCGGGCCCGGTACTTCGGGCTCCGCAACGGTTTGTTCCTGTCCGGACTGGTCGGCGTCGTCCTCTTCGCGGTGTTCCCGGAGGCCCCGCCCAGGTTCATCCCGGACCACGTGGGGACCGTGAGCGATGTGGCGCGCCGGCTGTACCTGGGGTTCCCGCTGTCGTGGAGCAACCCGTATGCGGCGTTCCCGAGCTTCCACGTGGGCTGGACCCTGGTTGCCTGCCTGGCGGTGGCCGGCCTCTTCGAGGCCAGGGGGGCCAGGCTGCTGGTGCTGCTCCCGGCCGCTGCGGTCGGGGTGGCCGTCGTCTCCACGGGCAACCACTATCTGCTCGATGCCGTCGCCGGCACCGTCATCGCCCTTGCGGCCTACGGCTTCGCCCGGCGGCGGCTCGACGGTCCCATCGGGTCGTCGGAGCCCGAGCCGGTGCCGGACACCGGGGCCCGCTCTCCCACCGACGCCGACGCTACCCTCGACACTTCCAGGGGCGCGTAGCTCAGCTGGCTAGAGCGCTTCCCTTACAAGGAAGAAGTCCCCGGTTCGAGTCCGGGCGTGCCCACGAACGAATCCCCAGCTAGAGGGGCAGATCGCAATTCACCTGGGTGTCGGCCGATCTCCGTTGGGTGCTTGATTGGGTACTTGTGGCGCCCAACGAAGGGCTTGCCCACCAACCCTCAGCGTTTGGCAGGGCCCTTCAGACCGGACTTTTCTCCGCCGTACCGGTCGGCGATGATGGCGGCCGGCAGTTCGGGAAGAGAGGACATGGGCTTCGGCGCTCGCAGTCGCACGGGAGCGATCTGGCTCGTGGCGCTCGGCGGTGCGGTAGGGCTGCTTCTGACCGTCAACGCACGGTCCTCAGGTGCAGCGTCGACATGCTTCGGGCGGACCCCCACGATCTTCGCCATTCCAGGCGAACGCACGATCGGCA
>JBFILX010000251.1:0-2468 GCA_041612035.1 Gemmatimonadales bacterium
CCGGTGATCATCGCCTTCGCCCAGAAGTACGACAAGGATGCGGGGATCGGCACCCTGATCGCCATGATGCTCCCCTACTCGCTCGTCTTCCTGCTGGGCTGGGGCATCTTCTTTGCCGTCTGGATGGCGACCGGCATTCCGCTGGGGCCGGGTGCCCCGCTGCACTACGTGCCCGCGGGGGGCTGACCGCCCGGCGGCACCACCGGAGTCGACATGATGCGACGCACCACCACCGCGTTCCTCCTTGCCGCCGCGCTCGCCGCGTGCCACGCCACGCCCGTGCCCGCCCAGGGGGAGCCGTACGGCCGCTGGGACCTGACCGCGCGCGACGCCTCGGGGTCCTGGCCGATGTGGCTCGAACTCACCGCCGGGCCGCCGGACGGGGGCCGGCTGCAGGGACGCTCCGGCCACGTGCTGCCGCTTGGCGGTGTGGAGGTGTCGGGTCGGCGGGTCCGGTTCCCGATGCCCTCCGAGACCCCGCGCGAGGGCGGCCCGATGTTCGAGGCGACGGTGGAGGGGGACCGGCTCCTCGGGGCGGTGATCCTCCCCACCGGGGCCCGCGTGGAGGTGTCGGGGGTGCGGAGCCCCGACCTGCCGTGGACCGCGCCGCCGGTCTGGGGCGAGGAGATCGACCTGCTGGCCACCGGGCTCGCCGCCTGGCGGGCCCGGGACCCGGCCCGGAACGGGTGGCGGGTGGAGGACGGCGTGCTGATCAACACGCCCCCCTCGAGCGACCTCATCACCCGGGCGGAGTTCACCGACTTCCGGCTCTCGCTCGAAGTGAACGTCCCCGAGCGGGGCAACAGCGGCATCTACCTGCGGGGCCGCTACGAGGTGCAGGTCCAGGACGACTACGGGCAGGCCCCCGACAGCCGGCGGATGGGCGGGATCTACGGCCAGGTGGCGCCGACCGCCCTCCCGGCCCGGCCGGCGGGCGAGTGGCAGCGGTTCGACATCACCCTGGTCGGGCGGCGGGTGACGGTGGTCCTGAACGGCGTCACCATCCACGACAACGTGGAACTCTCCGGCATCACCGGTGGCGCGCTCGACAGCCACCAGGGGACGCCCGGCCCGATCATGCTGCAGGGCGACCACGGGCCGATCCGCTACCGGAACATCCGGATCACGCCGGCCCGCGCACCCTAGCGCGGGTCGCGCGGGCTCAGGGGAAACGCAGGGTCGGGGGCCGCCAGGTGACCGCGTCCCCCGTGATCCCGCGGCGGGGGCTCACGATCTCCATCCGCTCCGGCGTGACCGCCACCAGCAGGTAGCCCCGCTCCCGGTCGGGGTAGAACGCCTCCCACTCGGGCTTCCAGCGCCGCCGCTTCTCCGCCGCGTCGTCCACCAGCCGGGCCCGTCCCCGCAGCGTCACGTAGCCTTCCACCCCGGGGTCGAACCAGTAGAGCACCACGCGCGGGTCGCGCCGGATCTCGTCCACCTTGCGGGTGAGCGGGTTGGTGGCGAACCAGACCGTGAAGTCGGGCTCCGGAGCGAACGGGTCGATGGTGCACGCCTGCGGGACGCCGTCGGGCCCCGTGGTGATGAGAGCGGCGTACCGGGCCCCCACGATGATCTCGCGCGCCGCCTCGAGCGCGGCGGGCCGGTCCGGCTCGGGCGCAGGGGCGGGGGCAGGGGCGGCCGCGCGGCCGGCGCACGCGGCGAGCGCCAGCGCCGCGCCCACCGACAGGAGCAGTCGTCGACTCATTCCGTCGCGGGCACCGGAACCGGCTCGCCGGAGACGATGGCCCGGTGGGCCAGGATGCCCAGGATGGTGCTCGCGGCCCCTTCGGCGATCGGGCAGGCCACGGGGGTTCCCTCGGTCACCGCCTGGAGGAAGTCGCCCAGGCCGTAGTAGAGGGTCGTGAACGGAAGCCCCTCGCCCGCCTGCAGCTGGCCCTGGGCGGCGAGCTTGGTGGCGTCGGCGCGGAGCACGATCCCCTCGTCGTCGTAGAACTGCTGTCGGGCCGCGTACACCTCCCACCCCTGGGTGGGCGCGTCGGCCTCCTTGAAGAGCCAGCCGTGCTGGTCGGCCAGCTTCATCGCCCCGGTTACGCCCTGGATCACTTCGAACGCCCCGCCGAAGGAGTTGGCCAGGGTGGCCTGCCACCACAGGGTGACGCCGTCGGACCAGGCCAGGTCGGCGTGGACGGTGTCGAACAGGTCGCGACCGTCCCGGTGGTGCCGGAGCGACCCGCCGCCCCGCACCGAGGCCGGCATCGCGCCCAGGAACCAGCGCGCGACGTCGAACTGGTGGGCACCCACCTCGCCGGCGAGCCCGGTGGTGACGGCGGGATCGAGCCGCCAGTTGGCCTGGCGTGCCATGCCGGGGTCGGGGGCCGGGAACCGCCAGCTGGTTTTCCGGTGCCACTGGGCGAAGAGCGCGACCGGCTCCCGCATGGCGTCGGAGCCCATCATCGTGCGGGCCCGCTGGTAGAGCGGGTTGGCCCGGGCCCCGAACCCCGCGGCCA
>JBFILX010000252.1:0-2456 GCA_041612035.1 Gemmatimonadales bacterium
CCGGTCTCGCCCATCTGCCAGAAGTTGTCCCGGTCGCCCAGGCCGTAGATGCGGTGGTCAGGGAGACCCGTCAGCTCGCGCCAGAGCGCGCGCGCCTCGTCGTCGGTCTGGTGGACGGTGACCCGCAGCCGGTCGGCGGGGATGCCGAGCCAGTCGGGGGAGGTCACGAACTCCCAGGCGGACGCGATCGCCTCGCGCTTGAAGTAGTCGCCGAAGGAGAAGTTCCCCAGCATCTCGAAGAAGGTGTGGTGCCGCCGGGTGAGGCCCACCTGTTCCAGGTCGTTGTGCTTGCCGCCCGCCCGGACGCACTTCTGGCAGGTGACCGCCCGCACGTACTCGCGCGCCTCCTGGCCCAGGAAGGTGCGCTTGAACTGCACCATCCCCGCGTTGGTGAAGAGGAGGGTGGGGTCGTCGGCGGGGACCAGGGGGGAGGACGGCACCACCGTGTGGCCCCGGGCCGCGTAGAACTCGAGGAACCGACGTCTGATCTCGGAAGCCCGCATAGCCCGGAAATATAGCCCCCGGGCGGACCTAGGCGGGGTCGGTCGCCTCCGGTTCCAGCAGGGCGCGCACCGCCCGCCGGACCTCCCCGCCGGTGAACCCGCGGCGGGCCAGGTAGGCCACGACCCGGCGGTAGCGGACCGGGCCGGGGAGACCCGCCAGCTGGCGGGCCCGCTGCCGGGCCAGGGCCTGCATCCGGTCGCGCTCGGCGCCGGGCGGCACCGCCTCCGCGAGCAGCCGGTCGACCAGGGCCGCCGGAACACCCATCAGGGTCAGCTCCCGCCGCAGCCGGGCGGGCCCCCGGCCCCGGGCGAACTTGCTCTGGATGTACTGCCGGGCGAACGCCTCGTCGTCGAGCAGGCCCAGCCGGCGGGCCTCCTCCACGGCGTGCTCGGCGGCTTCGGGGGGGTGGCCCTTCAGCACCAGGCGCCGGGCCAGGTCGCGCACCGCGTAGCCCCGGCGCTCCAGGCAGCGCAGCGCGGTGCGGAAGGCCGCCTCCCGGTCGGACGCCCGGGCCAGTCCCGCCAGCGGCTCCGGCGCGAGCCGGGCCCCCGGGGTGGCCCCGAAGCGCGCCGCCGACGCCGCCGGGACCGTGAGCAGCAATCCCCCCTCGGCCTCGACCCGCACCGTCCCGGGACGGCGCGGATCGGGCGTCACCGCGGTGACCCGGGGCGGCCGGGCGGCGTCAGTCGGCGCCGCCATCGTCCGCGGCCGCGAGGGCCAGCGGGCGGATGCCGAGGAACTCCTTCACCTGCAGCTCGATTTCGGCCATCAGCTCGGGGTTGTCCCGCAGGAAGAGCTTGGCGTTCTCGCGCCCCTGCCCGATCCGCTGGTCGCCGTAGCTGTACCAGGCGCCCGACTTCTGGATCACGTTGGCCTCGGCGGCGAGGTCCACCAGGAGCCCGGCATGGCTGATCCCCTCGTCGAACAGCACGTCGAACTCCGCCTGCTTGAAGGGCGGCGCGACCTTGTTCTTCACCACCTTCACCCGGACCCGGTTGCCGATGATGTTCTCGCGCTCCTTGACCGGGCCGATGCGCCGGATGTCGAGCCGGAGCGACGCGTAGAACTTGAGTGCCTTGCCGCCGGTGGTCGTCTCGGGGTTGCCGAACATCACGCCGATCTTCTCGCGCAGCTGGTTGATGAAGACCACGGCGCACTTGGACCGGTTGATGGCGCCCGCCAGCTTCCGGAGGGCCTGGCTCATGAGCCGGGCCTGCAGGCCCACGTGGCTGTCGCCCATCTCCCCCTCGATCTCGGCCTTGGGCACCAGCGCCGCCACCGAGTCCACCACCACCAGGTCCACCGCCCCCGACCGCACCAGGATCTCCACGATCTCCAGCGCCTGCTCCCCGGTGTCGGGCTGGGAGACGAGCAGGTTCTCCACGTCCACCCCGAGCTTCCGGGCATACTCGACGTCCAGCGCGTGCTCCGCGTCCACGTAGGCCGCCACCCCGCCCGTGCGCTGCACGTTGGCCGCCAGGTGCAGGGTGAGGGTGGTCTTCCCCGACGACTCGGGCCCGTACACCTCCGTGATCCGGCCCCGCGGCACCCCGCCCACCCCGGTGGCCGCATCGAGGTTCAGGGCGCCGGTGGAGATGGCGACGATGGGCTCGCGCGGCTGGTCCGACCCCATCCGCATGATGGAGCCCTTGCCCAGCTGCTTCTCGATCTGGGAGATGGCGAGGCTCAGCGCCTTCTTCCGGTCGGCTTCGGACCGTGACTGGTCGGCCATGGCGTCCTCAATATTGAAAAAGTGACTGGAAACAGGACATTACAGTACAAGAGACAATCTACAACCGAAGAGTGGCCGAACACAATCGGCACTCCGAGACCCTCAGCGCCACGCGTCGGCCAGGTGGGTGATCCGGGGCGCCCCGGGGCCCGTCAGTTCCACGGCGACCAGGTCGAACCGGTAGCGGTCGCCCGGGCGGCCGTGCCGCTGGCGCCACCAG
>JBFILX010000253.1:0-2452 GCA_041612035.1 Gemmatimonadales bacterium
GCCGCGGCCGACACGCCGGAGAAGCGTCCGATCGGCAGGGACCAGTCGACCGGCACGAGGCCGATCCCCACGTCGATCAGGCTGGCCACAACGAAGAGCCCCCCAAGGACCGCCGCCAGGAGCCACACCCGCTCGGGCGCTGCCACGCGCCGCTCCGCGCGGGGTCGCTGTTCCTCCCCGCCAATGATGATCTTTGGCTCCACCATGCCTCCGTAACGGTTCATGTCCGTGCCGGGCCCGACCCCGATCAGTTCAGGGTAACGTCCCCCAGCTCCCTCGGCTTGAAGTTCCACCCACCCACGCCGTTCGGTACCAGGACTCCACGCGCATTCAGCGACCGATCCGGCCGGAACAGGGTCCTGGGAAAGTTGATGTTCCCGTCCAGGATCATGTCCAGCGTCCCCGTCCCGTCACTCACCCGAACCCTGAAGTCCGGCGCCACGGTGGCGGTGTCCAGGATCAACGCCCCGGTAATCTGCACCAGCGCCGCGTCCAGTGCCCCGTTCTGGGCGGTGGCCGCCGTGCCGGTGCCCACCGCGAGGGCGATCGGCGCCGGCCGGGTGGCGAACCGGGAGATGACCGAGAGGTCGAGCACCGGCTGACCGGCGCGCGATCCCGTGAGCCCCAGGACGCTCACGCTGTCACCCGGAGTGTTGCCGATCAGGCCCCCCCGAAGGGCCACCCGGGTCAGACGAAGATACCCCGAACTGTCGGAAACGTGAGAGGTGGTGTCGCGGAACGACTGGACCCCCGCCAGCACGATGCCCCGGATGAAGACCCGCCGCCCCTGGGGCAGCGCCCGGGCCTGGCGGATCGTGACCTCCGGATACCCCAGCCGGACGAGCACGCCCGTGACCGAGTCGGCCGCGGTGAGCCGGATCTCCGCGGAATCCACCGCCTGCACCTGGATCGAGTCGCCGATGCTCCGGGGCTCCACCGCCACCCGGTACTGGCCCAGCGGGATGCTGCTGAAGCGCGCGATGCCGAGGTTGTCGGTGTTGGCCGTCCGGAAGGTGTCGGTACTCCCCCGGATGAAGAGGGCGATCCGCGCCCTGGCAAATACCGTATCGAGCGCGGTCGGGGTGCGGCTGCCGTCCCGGTCGAGGTAGACCCCGACCTCCACCCGGTGGGTGGACAGCGGCCCGAAGCCCAGGTCCGACCCCTCGTTGGTGCAGGCCGCGGCGACGAGGACGCCGGCAAAGACGATCGCGAAGAGGCGCATCTCAGTACTCCACCCGCAGGCCGACCCGGACCATCCGGGGCTCGGCGCGGCGGCTCAGCAGTTGGCCGAAGTTGGGGTTCGCCACGAGCGGCACGTTGACCCGTCCCGCCGTCCCGGCGCCAAGGGGGGCGTTCCGGTCCACCAGCACCAGGGCCCGGTCCACGATCCCCGTCTCGGCGGTGAGGAGATTGAACCCGTCCACCACCAGCGCCAGGCGGGACCCGTCGCTGAACCGGGCAGGCAGGGTCACCTCGAGCCGCAGGTCGAGCGCGTTCAGGGCCTGCTCCCGGCAGGCGTTCCGCGCCACGAACGTGTTGGCCCCCGCCGCGGCACAGTCCGCGGTGGCCAGCAGCGCGGGGAGGGTCCCCAGCGAGGCGTCTACGTAGGCCGGGTCGTTGCCACCCGCCCCATCGCCGTTGATGTCCACCCCCGGCCGGAAACCCGGCGTGAACGGCAGCCCCGACCGGTACCGGTACCGGGCCCCGACCGCCACCGGGGTCCGGCCCGCGCTCCGGTACTCGGCGTAGGCCATGGCCCGGTGGGGGACGTCGAAGTCGCTCCGCCCGTCGGTCCAGTCGGCCCCCGCCAGCCCGTCGGGGAACGGGCTCAGCTGGTCGGCCGGGTCGAAGGAGCGCAGCCCGATCGTATTGTCCTCGGTCTTGGAGTAGGTGTAGCTGAGCGAGAAGGAGAGCCCGGCGGCCACCGAGCGCTCCAGGGCCACCGTGACCTCCTGGTGGTCGGAGTAGCCGGTGGGCGAGAGACCGCTCACCAGGTCGAAGTCGGAGAACCGCCGGTTGCTCCCCGGATCGGCCACCAGCATTCCGCCCTGCTTCACCAGGGTGCCGTAGACCGGGCGGCCTTCCTGGGTGGTGGCCACCGGGTTGGCCACCCGGTTGAGGTCGGCGCGGCGGAGGAGGAAGTCGGTGTGGTAGTACCCCCCTTCCACCCGCAGCGTCACCCCGCTGGGCCAGACCCGGTTGATCCCGACGCCGGCCTTGAACGTACGGGGGTTCCGGTAGGTGGGGTTGAACAGGGTGAGCCGGGTGCCGGCGCTCGGCGCCAGCGAGGCGTCTGGGAGCGATGGCCAGAAGGCGAAGCGGCCCACCCCGCGGCGCACCGTGGTCGAGCCGTCGAAGAGCATCGCCTCCGCAAAGAGCGCCGGGTCGAGCCGGCCCTGGTAGAAGCCGCCATTCCCGGTCAGCACCCACTCGCCCCGGTTCTGCACATCCC
>JBFILX010000254.1:0-2331 GCA_041612035.1 Gemmatimonadales bacterium
AATGCGCGCCAGATTGACCGGATTTCATCCGCAATTCGGGTGTTTTATGAAGCCCAGCAGCAGTGTCGCTACGGTGTCCGGTCGCTCGACCTGTGGCCGGTGCAGGGTGGGGAGGGTCACGAGCCGGCCGCAGGGCAGGAGGTCCAGGATGCGGGGGGCCGCCTCGGCGGGCACCACCGGGTCGAAGCGTCCCCAGAGGAGGAGCACGGGCAGCTTCAGATCGGCGAACCGTTCGCCGATCCCGGCGAAGTCGAACTCCTCGAGCACCCGGGCCGTGCTGTTGCGGTAGGCGGTGTCGGTGGCCGGGTCGTAACGCATCAGGTCGTCCGGCTCCGCCATCCAGGCCGGGTCGTGGAGCGGGGTGATGAAGGCGCGGGCCATCTCCCAGATGCCGATGGCGCGGATCCCGGCGGTGCCGAGGCGTTCCCCCAGCTGCCCCAGGCCGGGGTCCAGCCCGACGGGGGCGATGAGCACCAGGGCCGACACCAGGTCGGGCCGCTCGAGCGCCAGGTGGGCGGCGATCGCGCCGCCCATGCTGTGTCCCACCACGATGCGGGGCGCGTCGGTCCACCGCTCGACGAACCCGGCCACCCGGCCGGTCATGGCCTCGAGGGTGTAGGGCCCGGCGGGCTTGTCGCTGGCGCCGAATCCCGGCAGGTCGAACGCCACCACGCGGTAGCGGGCGGCGAGCGGGTCGACCACGCCGCGCCACCCCAGCAGGTGCTCGCCGTAGCCGTGGATGAGCACCACCGTGGTGTCGCCGGCGCCGGCGCGCAGTGCCCGCCAGGTGAGTCCCGCCGCCTCCAGCGCCTCCGCGGTGTGGGGCGGGTGGCGCCGCACCCGCCGGTCGAGCAGGAGGAGCACCGGGAGCAGCAGGAGAAGGACCGCGAGCCAGCGGACGGGGCGGCGCCAGGCCATGGCGTGAGCGGCGGCTAGAGGCCGAAGACGAGGAGGACGCCGCCCGGGTTGGTCTGGTCGCGGAGCCCGCCCAGCAGCCCGACGGCGCCCAGCCCGGCCGTGGGGCCGGCGCTGGCGGGGGCGCTCAGCGCGAGTCCCGGCCAGCCGCCCACGCCCGCCACCACCGCCACGTACTGGCGCCCGTCGGGGGCGGAGAAGCTGATGGGGTTGCCAACGATCCCGCTGGGGGCGCGGAAGCGCCAGAGCTCGCGGCCGGTGGTGGCGTCAAGCGCCTTGAACCAGCCGTCCAGGGTTCCGTAGAAGACCAGCCCGCCCGCGGTGACGAGCGCCCCGCCCAGCACGGGGAACGGCTCGCGCACCTCCCACGCGATCGAACTGGTGACCGCGTCCCACGCGATGAACCGGCCCAGGTTTCCGCCGGGCCCCGGGGCGAGCCGCACCGTCGCGCCCAGGAAGGCGCGGCCCGGGGTGAAGGTCGCGGCCGACGGGGTCAGGTCCATGCAGACGTTGTTGAGCGGGACGTAGAACAGCTTCGTCTCGGGCGACCAGGCGGCGGGCTGGAACCCCTTCATCCCGTGCAGCGAGGGGCAGATCCCGCGGAGCGCCCCCGCCTCCCCCGCGGTGGCGGGGTCGGGCTCGGGGACGCCCAGCCGCAGGTCCACCCCCCGGGCCCAGTTGGCGGGGCCGTACTTGTCGGCGACCAGGATCCGGCCGTTCACCCGGTCGATGGTGTAGGCGAACCCGTTCCGGTCGAAGTGGACCAGCGCCCGGACGGCCCGACCGCCGACGCTGAGTTCGGTGAGGATGTTCTCGTTGGTGGCGTCGTAGCCCCAGCGGTCGGCGGGCGTGAGCTGCACCGCCCAGCGCACCCGGCCGGTGCGCAGCTCGCGGGCCAGGAGGGACGCGGTCCACTTGTTGTCCCCGATCCGCTGCAGCGGGTTCATGGGGGCGGGGGCGCCGGTGCCGTGGTACACCAGGTCGAGGTCGGGGTCGTAGCTGAGCCAGCCCCAGGTGGCCCCGCCCCCGCGGGCCCAGCTGTCGGCGCTCCAGGTGCTGGTGCCGAGGTTCCGGGCCGCGTGCGAGGGGTAGGCGAGGGTGGCCGGTCCCTCGAGCAGGACCTCGGTGTCGGGGCCGGTCGAGTAGCCGCGCCAGAGCGCGCGGCCGGTGCGCGCGTCGTGCGCGCTCAGGTACCCGCGCACCCCGAACTCGCCGCCCCCCACCCCGACCACGACCACGTCCCCCGCCACCAGCGGCGCCCCCTGCAGAGTGGCGCCCGTCGCGGGGTCGCCCACCCGCACCCGCCACCGCTCCTTCCCGGTGGCGGCGTCGATGGCCGCGAGGTCGCCGGTGAAGAGCGGCAGGTAGAGGGTGCCGTCCCGCCAGCCGAGGCCGCGGTTCGACAGGTCGCAGCAG
>JBFILX010000255.1:0-2312 GCA_041612035.1 Gemmatimonadales bacterium
CGGGTCGAGCCGGATGAGCAGCAGGCCGGCCAGCACCGCCAGGTAGCTCACCGCATTCACGGAGAAGCTCACCGCGGCGCTGAAGGCGGCGGTCAGGATGCCGGCCAGCATCGGGCCCACCACCCGCGACACGTTGAAGGCCATCGAGTTCATGGCGATGGCGTTCATCAGGTCGTCCCGTCCCACCAGATCCATCAGGAACGTCTGCCGCATGGGGATTTCGTAGGCGCTGAGCAGCCCTCCCGCCAGGGCCAGGGCGACCAGCCACCCCAGGGTGGCGTGGCCGGTCCAGGTGACGGCCGCGAGGGCGGCCGCCTGGAGCAGCATGAGCCCCTGGAGCAGGGTCATCCAGCGGAGCCGGTCCACCCGGGTGGCGAACGCCCCCCCGTGCAGGGTGAAGAGCAGGACGGGCAGTGCTCCCATCGCCCCCACCAGCCCCACGGCGAAGGCCGAGTCGGTGAGCTGGAGGACCAGCCAGCCGAGCGCGACGTTCTGCATCCAGGTGCCGCACAGCGACACGAACTGGCCGGTGATGAAGAGACGGAAGTTGCGGTGCCGGACGGCGCCGAACAGGGCGAGGGAGGCGAGGGCCCGCACGCCCGGAACATACCGATCCGGGCCCCGGAGCGGGATCGGGGCCGACGGGGCACCCGGGGGGTGCCCCCGGGGTATTATCCGGCAGGATGCCGTTCCACACCTATACCCGGTTCATTCCCGGGCTCGCCGACGCGGTCAACCTCCAGGACCTGCTGGACCGGCTGAGCGACTTCCTGCTGCAGTCGGGCTTCGCGGCTGACCGCGGGCTCTTCGGCGACGTGTCTCCCAGCGACGACCCCGGCTCGCTCGACGCCCTGCGCGACGCGATCCTGCAGGCGCTCATGGACTCGGGCCAGCTCACCCCCGAGATGCTGCGGTTCCTGCGCGGGGAGTCCACCGGCGACGACGCCCGGGACCGGGAGCTGGAGCGGGAGCTGGCCGACCTGCTGGACGCGGTGATCCAGCGGCTGGTGGAGGAGGGCTACCTCAACGTGGGCCAGGAGCCGCGGGTTCCGGCCGGGCATCAGCCCGTCGTCGGCCCGGGCGGGCTCGCCCGGGAGGCGGCGGAACGGGTGCAGTTCTCCCTCACCGACAAGAGCGTCGATTTCCTGGGGTACAAGTCGCTCCGGCACCTGCTCGGCGCGCTCGGCAAGTCGAGCGTCGGGGCGCACGACACCCGGGACCTCGCGACCGGGGTTGAAGCCGAGGCGGAGGCCAGGCCCTACGAGTTCGGGGACGTCCTCAACCTCGACGTGCCCGCCACCCTGGGCCGGGCGATCGCCCGGGAGGGCCTGGGCGTGCCGCTCAACCTGGAGTACTCGGACCTGATGGTGAGCCAGTCGGAGTACCGTTCCTCGGCGGCCACCGTGCTGATGCTCGACTGCTCCCACTCGATGGTGCTGTACGGCGAGGACCGGTTCACGCCGGCCAAGAAGGTGGCGCTGGCGCTCACCCACCTGATCCGGACTCAGTATCCGGGCGATTCGATCCGGGTGGTGCTGTTCCACGATTCGGCCGAGGAGATCCCGCTCTCCGCCCTGGCCCGGGCCCAGGTGGGCCCCTATCACACCAACACCGCGGAGGGGCTCAAGCTGGCCCGGCGGATCCTGCTGGGGCAGAAGAAGGACATGCGCCAGATCGTGATGATCACCGACGGCAAGCCGTCGGCCCTCACCATGTCCAACGGACGGGTGTACGTGAACGCCTTCGGGCTCGACCCGACCATCCTCCAGGCCACCTACCGCGAGGTGGCCGACTGCCGGCGGGCCGGGATCCGGATCAACACCTTCATGCTGGCCCGGGAGCGGAGCCTGGTGGAGTTCGTGATGCGGGTGAGCGAGATCTGCCGGGGGAAGGCCTACTTCACCAACACCATGACCCTGGGGCAGTTCGTCCTGATGGACTTCCTCCGGCGCCGGACCTCCCGGGGCCACTGACCGCCGCCCCGACCCTGATCCTTATCGGACAACCCGCATCCCCCCACCGAAGACCACACCGCTCAGCTCCTCCCTGGGTTCCCCTGGATCAGGCTTCCCCTTAGTCGGCATGAGATACCCCATCCGGTACCCCAGCATGACGAAGAACGGCATTCGGTTCGGAAACTGGTAGAGCACCGCCGTTTCTGCATCCACGCCGGCCACCACGACTTTCCGCACCGTGCGGATGCCCTCGGCTACATCGCCGATCCGGCCAGTCACCCCGACCCTGGCGGACACCGTGAGGCCACTCGGGCCAAGGGGGACACTGGACCGGCCTCCGGCACGCCAGAGCCCCTC
>JBFILX010000256.1:0-2286 GCA_041612035.1 Gemmatimonadales bacterium
GCAGCAGCAGCGCGATCAGCGCCAGGGTGACCGGGCGGAGGAGGGGGCGGTCGGACGGGAACATGGCTGGACTCCAGGGCGGGGGGGGCGGAGGGGCGAAGGGACACCCGGCCCGGGGGTCGGACGGACGGGAGCCAAGGTGAAGGTAAGGTAACCCACGGTGAAAGGGGGGCGTGGCATCTTGACAGCCCGGCTGATAATACGTATTAGCTGAGGGTCGGCTCCTGGCCGAGCTTCCACCTCTCCCGGTTCATTCGCGGTCGGACCCCTCGCTCCCCGAGGCCCGATGCACATTGGCGGTCTGCTGGCCCGCCACGCCCGGTATCAGCCCGACCGGCTCGCCCTCGCCTTCGAGGGCCGCCGCCACACCTGGCGCGACCTGGCCGACCGGGTCCACCGGGTGGCCAACGGGCTCCTCGCCCAGGGCCTCCGCCGGGGCGACCGGATCGCCACCATCCTCCCCAACTCGCTCGAGCTGGTGGAGCTCTACTGGGCCGCCGCCTGCACCGGCCTGGTCATCGTGCCGCTCAGCCCCCTGCTCCGCGGCAACGGCCTCGCCACCCTGCTGGCCGACTCCGGCAGCAGCTTCGCCGTCACCACCCCCGAGGGCGCCACCGAGCTGGACGCGGTGCGGGACCGGCTGCCGGCGCTTCCCGCCGACCGGTACTACGTGACGGGCCCCGACGCCCCGCCCGGCTTCCGCTCCTTCGCCACGCTCCAGGCCCATCCGGACCCCACGCCCCCCGCCGACCCCGGGCTGGGCGACGAGGATCCGTTCAACATCATGTACTCCAGCGGGACCACCGGGCTCCCGAAGGGGATCGTGCACACCCACCAGATCCGGGTGATGTACGGGTCCCTCTTCTCGTCCCGGTTCCGGATCCACCCCGAGAGCGTCATCCTGCACGCCGGCTCCATCGTCTTCAACGGCGCCTTCCTCTCCTTCATGCCCTGGTGGTTCCAGGGGACCGCCTACCACCTGCACGCCCGCTTCGACCCGGAGGCGGTGATCGACACCATCCGGCGCGAGCGGGTGACCCACATGGTGATGGTCCCCTCCCAGATCGTGGCCGTGCTCGCCTCGCCCGCCGCCACCACGGAGGCCCTGGCCTCGCTGGAGATGATCTGCACGGTGGGGGCCCCGTTCCACCACGAGCACCGCGAAGCGCTGGCCCGGGTGGCCCCGGGGGTGTTCTACGAGCTCTACGGGCTCACCGAGGGGTTCGTGACCATCCTCGACCGCGACGACTACGCCCGGAAGCCCGACTCGGTGGGCACCCCGCCCCCGCTGCACGAGATGCGGATCGTGGGCGAGGACGGACGGGACCTGCCGCCCGGCGAGGTGGGGGAGATCGTGGGCCGCGGGCCCCTGCTCATGCCCGGGTATCACGGCCGGCCCGACCTCACCGCCCAGGCGGTGCGTGACGGCTGGCTGTTCACCGGCGACCTGGGGTACGTGGACGAGGACGGGTTCCTCTTCCTGGTGGACCGCAAGAAGGACCTGATCATCTCGGGCGGGGCGAACATCTACCCGCGTGACATCGAGGAGATCGCCGTGGCCCACCCCGCGGTGCTGGAGGTCGCGGTGTTCGGGGCCCCCGACCCCAAGTGGGGCGAGAGCCCGATCGCGGCGGTGGTGCTCTCCGCCCCGGCCGGGGCGGAGGAGCTCCGCGAGTGGATCAACGCGCGGGTGGACGCCCGGTTCCAGCAGGTCCGCGAGGTGCTGGTGCTCGACGCCTTCCCCCGCAACACCGCGGGCAAGATCCTCAAGCGGGTCCTCCGCGAGCAGTACCTCGCCACCCCCGGGACCTCTTCATGAGCCGATACCTGCAGACCAACGGCATCACGATCCACTGCCTGGAGACCGCGGGCACCGGCCGGCCCATCGTGCTGCTCCCCGGCGTCTCCGCCAACGTCCGGGCGTTCGACGCCATCACCCGGGTGCTGGCGCCGGCGCACCGGGTCGTGGCGCTCGACCTCCGGGGCCGAGGCCTCTCCGACAAGCCCGAGAGCGGGTACGGGATGGCCGATCACGCGGCCGACGTCCTGGGGGTGCTCGACGCCCTCGCCCTGGGGCCGGTCATCCTGGGGGGCCACAGCTTCGGCGGCCTGCTCACCCTGTACATGGCCGCGCACCACCCCGACCGCGCGACCCACCTGCTGGTGCTCGATGCCGCGGCGGAGATGCACCCCGAGGTGCGCGACCTGATCGCCCCCTCCCTCGCCCGGCTCGGCGTGGTCTACCCCTCGGCCGACGACTTCCTGGGCTACGCGCGGGGCCTCCCC
>JBFILX010000257.1:0-2267 GCA_041612035.1 Gemmatimonadales bacterium
CGCCAGGCCCCCGGGGTCGGGGCGCGGTTCGAATCGACGGCCTACCTGGGCGTGGATCTCCCGCTGGACGGTCGGCGCCGCGGGGTGGAGACCGCCCCTGGGCTGGTGGGCGGGCTCGTCACCGGCTACGCCTCCCGTCCGCTCTATGTCTGGCTGGGCGGCCTCCGCCGACAATCGCTGCGCACCGGAAACGACCGGCTGGGGCACGTTACGCTCTACAGCGCCGTGATGGGGCTCCGCCCCGCGGCACTCCGGCGGGACTACCCCGAGCCCGACTGGCGGGTATTCGTGGAAGTCCTGGGCGAACACGTGACTCGCACGATGGCGGACGGCGTCTCCCTCCCCAACACGGGCGGGCACCAGGTGTTCATCGGCCCGACGCTGCTGGGGTTGTTCGGGTCATGGGGGGTCTCCGGCGGGCCCGCATTTGCCGTGGTTCGCGCCATGAACGGCACGCAACCGCGGGAAACCGTCCGGTTCATCGTGAACTTCACCCATTGGTTCTGAGGAGGCTGCGATGCGACGGATCATGCTCGCGATAGGGGCGGTGTCGTGGCTCATGCCCACGGTACTGGCGGCCCAGCTGCTGGAGATGCGGCAGACGATCTTCGGCATGGATTGAAGCGTCTGCGCCCACGCCGTGCGCGTGGCCGTGCAGAAGCTCCCCGGGGTCTCGAGCGTCGAGGTGAGCCTGGAAGCGGGGGTGGCCACCATCCGCTTCGAGGCCGGCGCCCGGCCACCCATCGCTCAGGTGGCCCGTGCGATTCGCGACAACGGCTTCACGCCCAAGGAGGCGACACTGCGGATCCGGGGCCGGGTGGTGGAGGAGGGAGGTCAGCTGTTCCTGCAGGTGCCGAACTCCGGCAGATATCCCCTCCGGGGCGGCACCGGCGCCGTCGTCTCGACCGACAGGCTGCGACAGGTGGTGGGTTCACGGGTGGCGGTGGTGGGCCGCGTGGCTGAAGGCGCGGCCGAAACGGAAGGGCTGCCCCCCCTCGAGGTACTCGAACTCACCCTTCAGCCCTGAAGGGAGTTTTCGGCGGGCCTGGTCAGGGGCGGTACGACTCCAGTCGCCAGATTGAGCCGCGGTCGGTGCCGGCCACCGCCGCGACCCGGTGTCCGTCGGGGTGGAACCGGAGTGCGTGGCCGGTACAGCACCAGCTCGTTCCCGGGATTCGGACCGGGCTCGTTCCGTCCGACCTGACCGACCAGAGCGCCCGTTCCTCACCCTCCTGCTCCACCATGAACAGGATGTGCCCCCCGTCCGGGGTCCACGTCACCGGTGAGGCCAGGCGTTGGTCGGGGCCCGCGCGGTGGATCATGCGGGGCGCGCCGGTCCCGGCGGTGGCCGTCACCCACAGCTCGGTGCGGCCGCCGGTGCCGCGGGCGACGTAGGCCAGCCGGGCGCCGTCGGCCGACAGCGCGAAGGTGCGGTGGTCGGTCCGCGCCTCCGCCAGGACCAGCTCGCCGCCGGTGGCCGCGTCCCGTGCGACGATCTGCCGGCCCGAGGCCCCTGGCGCCCGGGGGCGGACGAAATACAGGGTCCGGCCCCCGGGCCCCGCGGCGAACCACTTCAGGAGCCCGACGCCGTCGGTCACCTCGTCCGGCACCCTCGTCGTGCTCCCGTCCCGCGGATCGAGGCGGAGGATGCTGTTCCGGCCGCGCTCCATCGCGAACAGGACGATGGTCTCCTCGTCCACCCACCGGAGCGTCGCGCTGCTGGTGTGGAGGGTCGGCGCGAGCGGGATGGTCCGGACCGAGTCGCCCCGCCGGAGGACCAGGGTTTCCAGGGCATCCGGTTGCGGCGCGTGCCGGACGTAGGCCAGCGTCGAGCCGTCGGGCGACCAGTCGACCGCGAGGCTCGTCGGCGCGGAGGGACCATCCACGGGCCGGGGAGCCTCCGTCACCCTGCCGCTGGCGAGGTCCACGGTCGCCGTGTGGACGCTCTGGCTCTCGTCCACGGCTCCGTAGGTGTAGCCCTGCCGCGTCATCCCCAGCGGATACAGGGAGGGGACGTCGGGATGGACGAGTACCGGGGCACCGGTCGCCCGGCCCGCCCGGACCGGGAGTCGCCAGACGCCGGCCCGGTCGCCACGCCGGCCATGGAACAGCAGGCCGCTCCCGTCCGGCAGCCAGCCGAGCAGGCGGTGCGCGGCCGGCTCAGCCAGGACCTCGGTCTCCGCGCCGCCATCCACCGCGAGGGTGTAGATGCTCCTCGGGTGGCGCTCGCGATCGGGCCGGTAGTCGTATGCGATGTAGGCACCGTC
>JBFILX010000258.1:0-1932 GCA_041612035.1 Gemmatimonadales bacterium
GCGCGGCGCCGAAGAACCGCTTGGGCTTCTGCAGCGCGTTGGCGTCCACACCGCCCGAGAGGATCTTGCCCGAGTGGGGGACCACCACGTTGTGGGCCCGGGCCAGCCGGGTGATCGAGTCGAGCAGGATCACCACGTCCTTGCCGTGCTCCACCAGCCGCTTGGCCTTCTCGATCACCATGTCGGCCACCTGGACGTGGCGGTCGGCCGGCTCGTCGAACGTGGAGGCGATGACCTCGGCGCCCAGCACGTTCTCCTGCATGTCGGTGACCTCCTCGGGCCGCTCGTCGATGAGCAGCACGATGAGGACGCACTCGGGGTGATTCTCGCTGATGGCGTTGGCGATCTTCTGGAGGAGGATCGTCTTGCCCGCCTTGGGCGGGGCCACGATCAGCCCGCGCTGGCCCATCCCGATGGGGGAGAGCAGGTCCATGATGCGCATGGACAGGTCGGGCGTGGCGGCGCGCTCCAGCCGGATCCGCTGGTCGGGGTACCGGGGCCGGAGGTTGTCGAAGGCGATCCGGTGCTTGGTCTTTTCCGGCTCCTCGAAGTTGACGCTCTCGACCTTCAGAAGGGCGAGGTAGCGCTCCCCCTCCTTGGGAGGCCGCACCTGGCCCTTGATGGTGTCGCCGGTCCGCAGGTCGAACCGCTTGATCTGGCTGGGCGAGACGTAGATGTCGTCCGGACCGTAGAGGTAGTTCCAGTCCTGGCTGCGGAGGAACCCGTACCCCTCGGGGAGGATCTCCAGCACCCCCTCGCCCCGGATGACCGTGTCGGCCTCGAGCAGCGACTGCTCGATCCGGAAGATGAGATCCTGCTTGCGGAGCCCGGAGAAGTTCGAGATGTTGAGTTGCTGGGCGAGCTCATTGAGCTCGGTCACCGACTTCTGCTTCAGTTCGGCGATATCCACGGCGGAGACTCCGGATGCGGACACTCCGTGCGACTCCCCGGCCTCCTCCTCTTCCTCGGGAATGTCCACGGGAAGGTGGGGGTCAGGGCGGTGGCGCTTGCGTGAGCGGTGACCTCCGGAGCGTCCGGAGTTGCGGTGGCGTCGGTTCGTCAGGGGAGTTTCTGTGTTGGAGCGTACAAAGATAGGTCACAATAACCCGGCCCCGAAGGGCCGTCAAGGGTGAGAATGGACGATCTGACCCCCTATTTCACCGCCTGGCGCACCATGCACGCCGGGACCCGGGAAATGGTGGACGCCCTGGTTCGCCCGGAATCCCGGGCCGATCCGGGGCTGGCCGAGGCCCTGGGGCGGTGGCCGGGGGCCTGGTACTGGGCCGACCGGGACCGGACCCGGCTCACCCTGGTCCGGGCCTTGGAGCCGGACCGGCCGCGGTGGCTGGTCCATGCGGGGCTCTTCGCCCTGACCCTCGTCTGCGCCCTGGGGGCCGGGGCCATCCTGGCGGGGTCGATGGTGCCCCGGGCCCAGGCCGGGGGGCTCCTCGCGATGCTGATCGGGGCGGGGCAGTACCTGGTGGACGTGGTGCTGGGCGACTGGCAGGTGATCCTCACCGGGTGGTCGTTCGCGGTCCCGCTGCTTCTGATCCTGCTGGTCCACGAGCTGGGCCACTACCTGGCCGCGCGCCGCTACGCACTGGATGCGACCCCGCCCTACTTCCTGCCTGTCCCCCCGACCCTTTCCCCGATCGGGAGCCTGGGGGCGTTCATCCGGCTGCGGAGCCCGGTTCTCGACCGGCGCCAGTTGATGGACGTCGGGGCCGCGGGACCGCTCGCAGGTTTCGTCGTGGCGCTCCTCTTCTTGGTGTGGGGCTACACCTTCTCCGAGCGGATCGCCATCGTGCTGGGCTCGGCGCCCAGCTACGTGACGCTGGCGGGCCACCCCGTCTTCCTGGGCGACTCGATCCTCACCCGGGCGCTCCGCGACTGGCTGGTGCCGGGGACGGTGGCGGTGCACCTGAGTCCGCC
>JBFILX010000259.1:0-1723 GCA_041612035.1 Gemmatimonadales bacterium
AGCACGAACCGCGGGATGATGTAGTTCACGTCGCGCGCGGATTCCCCGGTGACCCGCTGGGCCATCGCCAGCGCCTCGGCCCGCACCGCCGTGACCTCGGCCTCCGAGGCCAGGAAGGCCGTGCGGTCGCCGTCGTCCCGGGTGTCGGCCAGGGCCCGCGCGGCCACGTCCCGGGTGGCGAAGGCCTGCCCGAAACGGGCTTCGAGCGCGGCGAACTCCTCGGGCACCGCCTGGCGCACCGAGCGCTCGTGGGCCGGGTTGTAGAGCAGGGGCGGGGCCTGGAACAGGTAGAAGACGAACACCAGCACCCCTACCAGGAGCACCAGCGCCTGGAGCGGGATCTTCCAGTACGCGCTCATGAGCAGGGAACTGCGGGCCTCGTCCACCGAGCGGGCGGTGAGGTAGCGCTGCACCTGGCTCTGGTCGGTCCCGAAGTAGGAGAGCATGAGGAAGGTGCCGCCCAGCACCCCTGACCAGAAGGTGTAGGTCTTGGTGACGTCGAACGAGAAGTCGAACACCTGGAGCCGCTCGGTGGCCCCGGCGATCCGCAGCGCCTCGCCGGGGGCGACCGGGAGCTGGACCAGCAGGACCACCACGACCGCCACCAGCGCGGCCACGATGAGCACCATCTGCTTCACGTCGGCCCAGGTCACCGCCTGCACCCCGCCGATCATGGTGTAGATGACCGTGGGGACCCCGATCAGCGCCACCGACCAGGCGAGGGGCCAGCCGAAGACCGCCGAGAACACCACGGCGGGCGCGGCGATGATGGTGCCGGCCGACATGCCGCGCGACAGCAGGAACAGGAAGCTGGTGAGCGAGCGGGTCTTGGCGTCGAACCGGCGCTCCAGGTACTCGTAGGCGGTGAACACCCGGGCGCCGTGCAGGAAGGGCACCAGGGTCACCCCCAGGATGACCATCGCCAGCGGCAGGCCGAAGTAGAACTGGATGAACCGGATGCCGTCGGTGGCCCCCTGGCCGGTGGTGCCGATCATGGTGATCGCGGACAGCTGCGTGGCCATCACCGACAGCCCCACCGCCCACCACGGGAGGCTCCGGTTGGCCAGGAAGTAGCCCTCGATCTCGTGGGTCCCCTTGGACCGGCGGATGCCGTCCACCACCACGTAGGCCAGGTAGGCCACGACGATGATCCAGTTGAGCGGATGCATCGGTCGTCAGCTCCCGTACCGCGCCTGCAGGAGCCAGAGCAGGAGCAGGGTCACGACCTGCACGGCCATGACCCGCACCAGGGTGCGGCGGAACCGCCCGGCGTCGGCGGCCGAGGGGACGGGCGCGTCGGTCGTGGGAGGGGGCGGGCTGGTCGGCAGCGGGGTCTCCTGGGGACGGGGGGAGCGCCGGGCTCCCACGGGGACAAGACGATATGGCCGCCCGGCCCCCGGCGCAAACCGCCTGAGGCGCCGGCGCCACGGGTTAACGTCCCACAAGCTTGACGTGGAGGAGGTGGTGCGGTCGTAGTGCCCCCTAGCGGGGCCCGTCGCCGCGCGCCATGTTCTCCGCGTCCGACCCCCACTCACAATCCGGGCAGGCCACCCATGAGACCGTCCTCACGGCGGCGCCGTTCATGGCTCGTTCCCCTCGCGCTCGCGGCTGCGGCGTGCGCGCCCGACCTCGGGCCCACCGGGCCCGGGCACGTGCCGCACACCGGGATCAGTCCGAACCTGGCGACCGCGACCACGGCGGCGGGGGTCTGCAACTACGACCG